>CATOKC010000012.1 GCA_951800675.1 uncultured Oscillibacter sp. | reverse complement strand
CCCCTTATAAATTTTTCTCATTTTCCTATTGACTTTTTATTTGCAGACTTTCTTAAATCTCAATGTGCACCGTCAGATGCACCTGGTTCAGCCCGTGGGCCACGGCGAAGCCGAACTCCACCAGGCACACCGTGGGGTCCTCGGGGGAGGCGGAGACGCTGACCTCGTCATAGCCGTCGATGATTTCCGCCGCCAGCTTCTTCTCCAGCTCCACAATGACCTGGGAGCGGATAGCCGCCCGGTTCCGGGCGTTGTTCTTGCTGCGGGAGAAGCGGCCGCGCAGGGCGGAGCGCACGGAGGGAATCACGTCGTCCACAATCAAAATGGTGGTCAGCTCCCGCCATGTGGCGTCCGCCGCCCCGCCGGTTTTCGTCCGGGTGGTGACGCCCCGCACCGGGGACACCACTCCCGCCACGCACTCCAGGGGGGTCACGCCGCCCCGGACCAGCCGGTCGATGTCGTTGTCGGTATAGTCCTCCGCCAGCCCCGTCAAGCCCTTGAGCTTCGCCCCGTTCAGGGGTACCGCCGGGTCCGGGGCGGAGGCCGCCAGGGCCGCCACCGCCGCGGCGGCGAACACGCCGGACAGGGGCTTTCCCCCGCCGTCCAGGGCGTCGGGTCCCACCAGCACCACGCGCTCGCTGTTCAGCGCCTCCGCCCGGCTCACCAGCTCCGAAACCTCCGCCCCGGCGCAGCCCGCCACGGCGACGCGCTCATGGCGCAGGGCGGAGGCCGCCTCCACCGCGTTTCGCAGGGCCTGGTGGACCGCCTCCTCGCCGCTGTCGCAGACCAGAATCCGCGCCTCCTCCTTTTCCAGGGCGGCGAAGGCCTGGGCGTAGTCCTCCGCCGTGCCCTCCTCCGCCACCCGCACCGCCGTCACGGCGGACGCGCCGTTTTCAAACAGCAGCCGCAAAAGGGTGCTCATTCCCGCCGTCTCGTCCTCGCCAAAGACGGACACCCCGGCGGCCCAGCCCGTCACCGTCACCGGCTTTCCTGTCTCGCCCCTGGCCGCCTTGGCCGCCACGCCGATGGACCGGACCGCCCGTCCCCCGGACACCACCGAGGACGTGTCATAGGCCGAGTAGACCCCCGGCCGCTCATGCAGATTGTTCACCTTGCAAAACCCCTTTCAGTTTGAAATCCAGGAACTCCGTCTCTTCCTCCTCGCGCTCCGCCAAAAACAGCGCCTGGCACTGAAGCGTTCCCCGCCGGAGGAAGAGCCCCGTCTGCTTCTCCCAGGCCAGGGCCTCCCACCGAAGCTCCCCGGGCCGGATGCCCTCCGGCAGCTTCCCCAGCAGCACCGCCGCCGCCGTCTCGCCGCCCGCCTCGCACTCCGCCGCCCGCTCAGCCCGGATGTCCACGGCGATGGTCCCCGCCAGGTGCTTGCCATAGACCTCCCGCGCTTCCCCGCTTGGGCCCCGGCTCTCCCCCAGATAGCCGCAAAAGCCCAGGTCCCGGCCCTCCGCCGTCTCCACGGAGACGGTGGCCAGGGCTGTTTTCCGCTCCGCCGCCCACTTGCCGGGGAAGGCGGCTTCCGCCGCCAGCCCCCCGGAGCGCAGGGCGGAAATCACCGCGTCCCGCATCTGTCTCAGCTCTTTCATTCCGCCTCCCTTGCCCGCTCCAGTACAGCCCGCCAATGGGAGAGCTCCGGGCCGATGAAGTGGGGCCTTCCGCTCCGGGCCCGGAACCGCCGCCCGTTCCAGCAAACCCGGTCCCCCGCCCTCACGGCGGCCTTTCCCAGGTACAGCCACAGCCGCCCGTCCAGACCCCCGATGGGGGAGGGCTCCGGCCCCTCCTCCCTCCGCTCCGTCAGGGGCTGGAGGAAGGCCCGGACAGTCTCCTCTTTTCCCTCCAGAATAAGCTCCTGCCCATAGCGGCGAAGGATCTCGTCCACCCAGCGGGTCATCCCTCCACCCCCTGGGCCCAGAGCCCCGCCGCCCGGACAAAGGGCTCCATCAGCCCCTCCGCCGCCTGGCGGAGGCTCTCCGCCCGCCTGGCCCGGTCCTGGACGCCGCCCAGGCTTACGGAGATGTCCCCGGCGGAGAAGGAGGCCGCGCCCCCCTCTGCCGCCGCCAGGTCCGCCGCCGCCGTGAAGGCGGCGGCGCAGGGCAGGGCCTCGCCGCAGTCCTCCGCCGTCACGCCCTCCCGGAGCCGGGCCAGCCAGGCCCGCTCCGCCGCGGCGCACAGGGGCGGTAGCAGCGCCCGGTCCTCCCCGCCGCCAAGGGCCAGGGCCAGCTCTAAAATCCGCTCTCCCACGTCAGCCCTGGACTCCCGCGCCCAGCTTCATCGCCTTGGACGCGCCGGTGAACAACTTGGCGAAGCCGGAGATGGAGGTGATGGCCGCCCGCTCCAGCTGGCGGTCGATGAGCTTGTCGTACTCCACCATCACCTCGCCGCCGACGACCTGCTCCAGGGCATAGCGCTTGTCCAGGCCGATGAGGGTCCCGGCGGGCATGGCGTTCGTTCTCAGCAGCTTGGCCCCCAGGGGCGTGGAGAGGGTGCCGGTGCCCTGGAAGTTCAGCCCCGTCAGGGGGTTTTGGAATTCCTTGAGCCGCAGCAGCTCCAGCATGGTGTCGCCGCCCACCAGCAGCGTGTTCATGGCGAAGGGGTCAAACTTGTTCCAAAATTCCAGCAGCGCGTCATAGCTCAGAGCGCCGCTGTGGCTGACCACCTCCGCCGGGTTTTCGTTGCCGTCCCCCTCCAGCAAAACCTTGATGGCGTCCTGGAGGTGCATCTTTCCGATGTAGGCCCCAATCTGGCGCAGGGTGACGGAGAACAAATCCAGCCGCTGGAAGCGGATGGCCTCATAGGAGGCCACCAGCATCCGCCCACGCTTCTGCAGCTTCACCAGGTTCTCCTGGGTGCGGACGGAGGTCTCGGGAATGGCGGCCCCCTCCGCCACCTGGAGGAGCTTTTTCTCCTCCTCCGTGGGAATGGAGGCGATGGAGCGGTAGTCCATCCCGTCGAACTTGGTCACCGTGGCGGTGATGTCCGGCAGGATGCCGCCCTCCTCCAGCCCCTGGCGCACCACCCGGGAGACGAACTCCGGGAACAGCACCGAGGACTCGGTGGTGTGGAAAAATTTCTCCACCGGGTCGCTGTCCGCTCCCTTGACGTGGATGCCGAAGCGCTTGAGCTGGCGCTGAAAGGCGTCCAGCCCCTCCAGGGGGGTGCCCCGATAGCCCTCGCTGGGGTCCAGCTCCTCCAGCGTCTTGGCGAAGCTGATTCCGCTGCGGCCGTACATTCCCTTTTCCAGCCGCACGTTCTCAAAATGATAGCTCATCCTCTTTCTCCTCCTTCTGTATATCCGGCACGGAGCCCCTGGCCCCGAGACCGCCCTCAAATCCGAAACGCCTCCGCGTCCTCCGCCTCCGCCGCGGCGTCCCGCCGCCGCAGCTGCGGCGGGACGGGAAACCGCCCCGCCGCCCGGGTTTCCAGGCTCTTGCGCAGCTCCAAAAGCTCCGGCTCCTCCAGCCGCCGCGCCGCCTTGGCGAAGACGCCGCCGTCCAAGCCGTCGTCCGCCAGCATGGCCAGGCGCGCCACCTCCCGGCGCAGGGCCTGAAGGTACTTCCGCCCCAGCTCCGCCTCCTTGCGGAGGGTCCGGTCCCCCTCCCGCTCCTGGCCGAAGCGCTTCAGCACCCCAGCCGCCCGCTGGGCGGGCACCGCCACGAAGGACCACTCATAGGCGTCCTTAATATCCCGCAGCTCCCAAAAGCACAGCTTCCCGTCGTAAACCTGTCCCGGCACATGCCCGCAGTCCTCCGCCCCGCAGAGGGAGCACACCCGCCGCCCGGCGCTGCACCCCACGCTGACCTCTTTTTTGATGCCCCCCTCGATTTCGGCAATCAGGTCCTCGTTCTTCTCCGTCCGCAGAAGATAGGCCCAGCCCTTGAGCCAGCGGTACTCGTCCCCCGCCTGGGTTTTTTGGGCGCTCTCCCGCACCACCTGGGTTTTGTAAAGCCGGGCCGTCTGCCCCCCGGCGCTCCACTGGTGGTCAAAGATGCCGCTCTTGCCCACAAACAGCTCCCCCAGCCGTTCCAGGGCCTCGCCGTCAAAGCGCTCAAAGTCCCGGTCCACCTCGTTGTCGCAAAGCCGCAGGGTAAAGACATACACCTGCTCCGCCGTCAGCTCCGCCTTGGCCAGGGCGTTGATAAGGGCCAAATCCTCCGCTGCCGCCGCCATGCCCCTTTGCTCCTCCATGTCCATTCCTCCCATCTCTCATGTCTCCGCCCGGTCGTTTTCAAGCCGCAGCTTCCGGGCCTGTTCCCGGTACAGCTCCGCCCGGGCCTCCTCCACCGCGTCCTGGAGGTTGATGTCGTCCCACACCACCTGGAAGCCGCAGGCATAGCCCCGCATCCGCAGCCAGAGGCGGCAGACGCGCTCCACCACCGGCGTCAGGGTCCGCCGCAGGGCGGTGATCTCGGTGGTGAGCATGTCCGCCTGCTGGGAGCTCATCCGCTCCGTGGAATTCCAGCTCAGCCCCAGCAAAAAGGGCGGGATGCCCGTCTTGGCCACAACCTGCTCCAGAATCTGCCGCACGGGCACCTGGCTGTCCAGCACCGGCGCGTCCGCGCCGATGACCCGGATGCTCACATCCCCCGCCGCCACAAAGTCCCGGACGCTGCCGCCCCGGGTCTCCCGCATGGCCCGGGACCACTCCCCGGCCAGCAGCTTCCCCCGCTCCGCGGCCCCCTGGCCCCCGGGGCAGGTGACGGCGAAGCGGAGGTTCCCGCACCGCTCCCAGTTCACCCCCACGGTGTAATAAATCTTCATCAAAATATCCGCCAAAAAAGGCAAAGACCGCAGCAGCGACACCCCGTAGGGGTTCTCTGTCTCCGGGTTCAGCGGCGTGAAGAGAATCAGGTTCGGATAGGGCAGCGCCGCCATCCGCCCGCCCTCATCGGGCCCCCAGAGGGAGAAGGTCAGGGCGTTTTCCCCCTCCCGGATTTCAATGTCCTCCACCCGCCCGCACAGCAGCGCGGCAATCTCCCGGTTTCCAATGGCAGGGACGATTTCCCCCACCGCCCGCCCGCAGGTCAAAAGGGAATCCAAGTAGCAGTCCAAAAAGGCGTTCAGCCCAAACTGCCCCCGCCCTACGGGCACGGTCCGCAGAAACTCCCCCAGCTCCCGCTCCGCCCGCCGGTCCTCACAGCGAACCGCCAGTCCCCCCGTCATGCGGATCAGCTTGTAAATCGCCGCGTCCACCACCGGCACGGCCTCCCGCACCGCCCGGTAGAGCCTCGTCTCCCCATTTCGCAGGGGCACGTACTCCCCCAGCGTCCCGAAGGGGTGCTTTTCCCAGTTGCGCAGCTGCGCCGCCGCCGGCCCTGCCTCCGCCCCGGGGGCCGCCTCCCGCTTTTTCCGCCGTTTCAAAGCCCCATCTCCTCTCAAAAAACATCCTCCCGCTCCACCGCCAGGGCCGAAAAGCCGTCCTCCTCCCGGTCCCCCGCCAAATCCATGGCGAAATACCGCAGATCGTCCATGGCGTGGTCGTCCTTTTTCCGGGGGACGTCCCGTTCTCCCCGCTGTTCCCAGCAGTATTGGGAAATCTCCCGCAGACAGTCCCCGCAGCCCCGGCAGATTGCCACCCGCCCCTGCCGGAGCAGGTCCGCCGTCACCCGGATGCCGTCGGATACGTCGTTGTCGGCCTTCACCACCCAAAAGCCCCGCCGCCGCAGGGTTTCAATGAAGCTGGCCGCCGACGGGTCCACGATGACCCGCTGAATCTCCCGTCCCCCCGCCAGCCGTTCCAGATCCTCCGCGTACTCCGCGTCGGTCCGCTGCCGCCCCGCTTTCCTGGAGTCGTAGTAAAACTCCCGGACCCGGTACCAAACCCCCTCCCGGAGCCCCCACAGCCCGAAGGAGGCCGGGTTCACCGTCCCGTAGTCCGCCGAAATCCGCCAGGCGGAAAACCCGTCCTCCGGCGCTTCCGCCGCGTCCCGGTCCGGGTCGAAGAAGTCGTACACCCGCCCCTCCGCCGCCGTCCACTCCCCCAGGACGAACCGCCGGTAAAAGGCCCCGGAGTAGTTCCGCCTATACCGCTCCCGAATCCGCTCCGGCAGCGCGGGGTTATCCTCCATGGTGAAGTGGAGCCGCAGGGCCCGCCGCTCCGCCGCCTTCAAAATCCACTCCTGGTAAAACCAGTGCTGGGGCCCCTCCGGGTTGCAGTTGAACCACAGCCGGCTTCCCGCCACGCTGCACCGGGCCACCGCCTGCTCCACGAAGGACCGGGGCATCAGCGCCGCCTCGTCCAGCAGCACCCCCGCCAGGGTGCTTCCCTGAATCAGCGCCGCGCTGGACTCGTCCCGCCCGCCAAAGAGCAAAAAGCGGTTCTCGTGCCCCCGGAACCGCACAGCCAGCAGGTTTTCCCCCCTCCGCTCCCGGACCTCCATGCCCAGCCGCCGCAGGGCCGGGGCCAGCTCCGAAAGAAGGTTCCGCCGCACCGACGCAATGGTCTTCCCGCACACGCCGAACTGCTTCCCGTCAAAGCCCGCCTGGGCCCAGAGGAAGAAGCTCAGCCCCATGGCGAAGGTTTTCCCGCTCCGCACCGCCCCGTCGCAGATGACGGCCTCCCACCTTGGGTCCTGCCACCAGGTGAGCACCCGCAGCTGCTTGGCGGAAAATTTCAGCCCCTTACCCGCCATAGCCCTCCTCCAGCTGCCCGGCGGCGTCCTCCAGGGCCCGGTAGAGCTCCTCGGCCCCGCCGTTCCCGCTCTCCCCCAGAAGGCCGCACAGGGTCTCCAGCGCCCGCACCCGGTCCACCAGCTTCACCTCCACGCCCCCCTTGTCCGTCACCTTCAATTCCGCCACGGCGGAGAGGTCCAGCTCCCCCGGGTCCACCTCCCTGGGGCTGAGGGCCAGCCGGGCCGCGTCGTTGGCCCGGCCAAAGGCCAGCTGGGCCAGCCGCCGCAAAACGTCCTCCCGTCGCAGCTCCCCCGCCACAGCCCCCCGCATCCGCTCCAGCCGCCGCCGGACGCTTTTCAAGGCCAGCGCGGCAAAGCCGTCCTCCCGCCCCGCCGCCTCCGCCGCCTGCTCCGGGTCCATGGTCCGCAAATATGCGGCGCAGAACCGACGCGGCCAATTTCTCTCGTTCATCCCACATTCCCCCTCGTATCCCCCAGTCTTTTTCCGAATCGTTGCACGCTCCCGTACACGGAGAAAAAAATTTTCCCCCTCCGCCGAAAAACATGCTATACTAATTTCATTCGACGAAATTCCCCACAGCAAGGAGGCCCATCTATGCTGACCCTCTTAACCGGCCGGGCCAAGACCGGCAAATCCACGGCGGTGCTGCGCCGCATCGCCGCCCACCCCGGCGGCCGGAACCAGATTCTCCTGGTTCCGGAGCACGCCTCCCACCAGGCGGAGGTGGACCTGTGCCGGACCTGCGGCGATTCCGCCAGCCGCTTTGCCGAGGTCTTGAGCTTCCGCCGCCTCTCGGACCGGGTCCTCTCCATCACCGGCGGGGCG
This sequence comes from uncultured Oscillibacter sp., assembly GCA_951800675.1. The sequence goes on along the minus strand of CATOKC010000012.1, from coordinate 31,205 downwards.
GCCCAGGTGACCCTGGACGCCGGGGGCAAGCTCCTCACCCTGGAAAAGGCCCTCCTGGAGGTTCTGCCGGAGCTGACGGTTTACCGCCGCCCCTCCCGGAAGTCCGCCTTCCTCCGCCAGCTTCTGGACCTCTTCGACGAGCTGCGGTGCTACGAGGTTTCCCCGGAAACCCTCTACGAGCAGTCCCAGGCCATCGCCGGGGCCACCCATGATAAGCTCCGGGACCTCAGCCTTCTCTACGCCGCCTACGAGGCCCGCCTCCTCCGCCCGGGCCTGGACGCCCGGGACTATATGGCCAAGCTCCGGGACAGCCTGGAGGAATCCGGCTACGCCCTGGATAAGGATATCTACATCGACGGCTTCACCTACTTCACTGTCCAGGAGCGCCGCTGCCTCTCCATCCTCCTCCGCCAGGCCCACTCCCTCACCGTCACCCTCCTGGGGGAGCCGGACAGCAAAGAAGAGATTTTCGAGGCCACCCTCCGCACCCTGGACCGCCTCCGCCTCCTGGCGGAGCGGGAGGGCGTGCCGGTCCAAATTGAGAATCTCACCAGCCAGGATCCCTCCCCCCTGGGCCACCTGGAGCGCCAATTCTTCGGCGCGACCCTTCCCTACGGGGGGGACGCTCCCCAAATCCATCTCCTCCAGGCGGACACGGTGTTTTCCGAGGTGGAGCAGACCGCCGCCGCCATCCGCCGCCTCCTGGCGGAGGGGAAGTGCCGCTGCCGGGACGTCACGGTGGCCGCCCGGAACATCGAGGACTACGAATCCGTCATTGAAACGGTGTTCGAGCGCTACCAGCTTCCCGCCTATTTAAGCCGCCGCAGCGACATCCTGGAAAAACCGGCTCTCAGCCTTCTCACCGGGGTCCTGGCCTCCGTCGGGGGGGGCTATGAGTACGACGACATGTTCCGCTGGCTGAAAACCGGCCTCGCGGGCCTGACCCCGGAGGAGTGCGACCAGCTGGAGAACTACGTCCTCAAGTGGGAGGTCCACGGGGGCATGTGGCTGCGGGACGTGGACTGGGCGGAGAACCCGGACGGCTACGGAGCCCCCTGGACCGCCGCCCGGGAGGAACAGCTCTCCCAGGTCAACGCCCTGCGCCGCCGGGTGCAGGCCCCCCTCTCCCGCCTGGCGGAGGGGCTGAAAACCGGCGAGACCGCCGAGGCCAAGGTGGAGGCCCTCTACGCCTTCATGGAGGAGCTCCATCTCCAGGACGCCCTGGAAACCCAGATGAAGTCCCAGGCCCAGGCGGGCCGCCTCCAGGAGGCGGAGGAGACCGCCCAGCTGTGGGACATTCTCTGCGGCGTGCTGGACCAGTTTGTGGAAATCCTGGGAGAGGAGCCCATGGAGCTGGAGGAGTTCACCCGCCTGTTCCGCCAGGTGCTGACGGAGTACAGCGTGGGCACCATCCCCGTCTCGTTGGACCAGGTCCAGGTCTCCGGCGTGGCCCGGAACGACCGCCACACCGCCAAATACCTCTTCCTCCTGGGGGCCAACGACCACGTGCTTCCCACCCCCGGCCAGGGGGGCGGCATTTTAAACGAGGACGACCGGGACGAGCTGGCCCAGCGGGGCATCGAGCTGGCCCCCACCGGCATGGACCAGATGAGCATTGAGCTCCAAAACCTCTACGCCGCCCTGGCCCAGCCCACCCAGGGGCTGACGGTCAGCTGGCCGGTGACGGATGTCTCCGGGGCGGAGCTCCGCCCCGCCTTCGTGGTGGACCGGCTGCTGGCCCTGTTTCCCGCCCTGCGCATCGAGCGGGAGCCCGCCGCCCGGCCCTACCGGCTGACGGCCCCCCTCCCGGCCCTGGAGTGCGCCGTCCCCGGCGGGGCCCTCTGGCGGCGGCTGGAGGAGGAGCCCCCCTTCCGCCCCCGGCTGGAGGCCATGGCCCGGGCGGCGTTCCAGACCCGGGGCTCCCTCTCCCCCCGGGCCGTCCAGGCCCTCTACGGGGAGAGCGTGCGCATGACCGCCTCCCGCCTGGAGCGCATCCGCACCTGCCACTTCTCCTACTTCATGGAATACGGCCTCAAGGCCCGGCCCCGTTCCCCCGCCGCCTTCGACGCACCCCAGATCGGCGATTTTCTCCACTTCCTCCTGGAGCGGGTCACCCGAGACGTGCAGACCCTGGGGGGCTTCGCCCAGGTGGAGGAGGAGACCCTTCACGCCCTGGTCCTGCGCTACATCGACGAATACGTCCAAAAGGAGCTTCGAAACTTCCAGAACCGAAACGCCCGCTTCCGCCACCTCTTCGGCCGCCTGCGGAACATGGCCTGGGCGGTGGTGGAACAGGCGGCGGCGGAGCTCCGCTGCTCCGACTTTGTGCCCCTGGCCTTCGAACTCTCCTTTGGCGACGGGCCGGAGGCGGACCTCCCCGCCGTGGTGATCTCCGAGCCCGACGGCGAGCTCCGGGTGCGGGGCAAGGTGGACCGGGTGGACGGTTGGCTCCAGGACGGGAAGCTCTACCTCCGGGTGGTGGACTACAAGTCCGGCAAAAAGTCCTTTGACCTCTCGGCGGTCCGCATGGGCCTGGACATCCAGATGCTCCTCTACCTCTTCACCCTGCAAAAGACCGGCAGAGCCCGCCTTGGCAGGGAGATCGAGCCCGCCGGGGTCCTCTACCTCCCCGCCCGGGACGACCTGCTCTCCGTCCAGCGCAACATCTCCCCGGAAGCGCTCCAGGCGGAGCGGGAAAAACAGCTGCGCCGCTCCGGCCTCCTCCTGGCGGAGCCCCGGGTCCTCCAGGCCATGGAGCACGAGGCCCTCACCCAGCCCCGGTACCTCCCCCTCCGGGTGAACAAAAGCGGAAACCTCTCCGGGAGCCTGGCCTCCGCCGCCCAGCTGGGGCAGCTGGGCCGGTACGTGGAGACCCTTCTCCACGACATCGCCCGGGAGGTCCGGGGGGGCAACATCGACGCGGACCCCTGCTGCCACACGGAGGAGGACAGCCCCTGCCGCTACTGCGAGTGGGCCCCCGCCTGCCACTTCCAGGACGGCCGGGACCGGGACCATTTCCACTACATCCTCCCGGTGAAGCCGGAGGACTTCTGGCAAGAGCTCAACGGAAAGGAGGCGGACTGACATGCCCCTCACCCCCCAGCAACAAGCCGCCGTAGAGAACCGGGGCGGGAGCCTTCTGGTCTCCGCCGCCGCCGGGTCCGGCAAGACCCGGGTCCTGGTGGACCGCCTCTTCCGCTACGTGACGGAGGAGCGGCACAACGTAGACGACTTCCTCATCATCACCTATACCCGGGCCGCCGCGGCGGAGCTCCGGGGCAAAATCGCCGCCGAGCTCTCCCGCCGCATGGGAGAGGACCCCTCCAACGCCCACCTTCGCCGCCAGCTCCTCCGGGTCTATCAGGCGGACATCAAGACGGTGGACGCCTTCTGCGCCGCCCTCCTCCGGGAGAACACCCACCTCCTGGCCCGGGAGGAGGACAAGCACGCCCTGACCCCGGACTTCCGCATCCTGGACGACGGGGAGGCGGCCCTGCTCCGCCGCCGCTGTCTGGAGCGGGTCCTCTCCTCCTTTTACGAAACCCTCACCCCCGGCGGCGAACAGCTGGCGGACACCTTGGGGGCGGGCCGGGATGATTCCGCCCTGGTGGAGCTGGTGCTGGAGCTCTATAAAAAGCTCCAGAGCCACGCCTCCCCAGAGGCTTGGCTCCGCCAAAACCGGGCAGCCTGGGAAGCCCCCGCCCCCTCCTTCGACGCCACCCCCTACGCCCAGGTCCTCCTGTCCTCCATCCGCCGCCGCGCCGCCCACTGGGCGGACCAGCTCCGCCGGGGAGCGGCGCGCACCGAGGGGGATTCCGCCCTCACCTCCGGCTACGGCGTGAAATTCCTGGCGGCCGCCCAGGGCTTCCACGCCCTGAGCCAGGCCCCAGATTGGGCCTCTGCCCAGACCCTCTCCGCTGCTGTCCCCTTCCCCCGCCTCACCACCCCCAAGGGCCGGAAGGAGGACCCCCTGGTCCTGGCCCTAAAGCAGCTTTGGGAGGGGGCGAAATCCGCCCTCAAGCCCCTCCAGGCCTGGCTGGACGTCGCCGGGGAGGAGGCTTTGGAGGACCTTGCCGCCGTGGCCCCCGCCATGCTGGCCCTGCTGGATTTAACGGCGGAGTTCTCCGCCGCCTTCCGGGCGGAAAAGCTCCGGCTCAACGCCGCCGACTTCTCGGACCAGGAGCACCTGGCCCTCACCCTGCTGGTGAAGCCGGACGGGTCGCCCACAGAGCTGGGGGAGCAGGTCTCCGCCCGGTACGCCGAGATTCTGGTGGACGAGTACCAGGACACCAACGAGGTCCAAAACGCCATCTTCCGGGCGGTCTCCAAGGGGGGGAAAAACCTCTTCACCGTGGGAGACGTAAAGCAGAGCATCTACCGCTTCCGTCTGGCGGACCCCACCATCTTCCTCCGGAAATACGCCGCCTTCAAGCCCCACACCAAGGCCCGGGACGGCGAGGACCGGAAGCTCACCCTCTCCCAGAACTTCCGCTCCCGCCGGGAGATTCTGGAGGCCGCCAACTTTGTCTTTGAGAATATACTCTCCGTAGAAATGGGCGGGCTTATATACGATGAGGACGCGGCCCTCCACTTCGGCGCGGCCTATTACCCGCCCCGGACGGACTGCCAAACGGAATTCCACCTCCTCACCGCCCACCGGAAGTCGGAGGAGACCCCCCACCCGGTGAAAAAGCTCACCGCCGAGGCCCGCTTTGTGGCCCGCCGCATCCGCCGCCTGTTGGACGAGGGCTTTCCCGTCACCGATCCCGACGGGTCCCTCCGCCCCTGCAAGCCGGAGGACATCGTCATTCTCATGCGCTCCCCCGGAAGCCGGGCGGCGGCCTTCGCCGCCGCCCTGGCGGAGCGGGACATCCCCTGCTCCTTCCAGGAGTCGTCGGACTTTTTCGAGTCCATGGAGGTCTCCACCACCGTGTCCCTGCTGGAGCTCATCGACAACCCCCGGCAGGACGTGCCCCTGATCTCCGTCCTCCGCTCCCCCATCTTCGGCTTTTCCCCCGACCGTCTGGCGGAGATTCGGGCCGCCGCCCCCGACGGCGATTTTTACGAGGCCGTCTCCGCCTCCGGCCAGCCGGACTGCGCCGCCTTCCTGGAGACGTTGAACGCCCTTCGCCTCTCGGCCCGGGACATGAGCGTCCACCGTCTCCTCTGGCACATCTACAATACGCAAAACCTCCTGGGGCTTTACGGAGCCATGGACCGCGGTCTGGAGCGGAGGGAAAACCTCATCGCCCTGACCCGGCAGGCGGAGAAATTCGAATCCGGCGGCTGCCGGGGCCTCTTCGCCTTCGTCACCCGGCTGCGCCGCCTGCTGGAGGCCGGCGAGGCCCCCGAGGCCGCCTCCGGCTCCGCCGCCGGAGGGGTCCGGCTCATGACCATTCACAAGTCCAAGGGTCTGGAGTTCCCCATCGTCTTTCTGGCGGACCTGGACCACACCTTCTCCCGCCAGGACTTCGACGACTCCGTCCTGGTGCATCCCACTCTGGGCCTGGGGCCCCGCCGGGTGGACCTGGAGCGGAAAATCCGCTATCCCACCCTGGCCCGCACCGCCGTGGAGGAAACCACCCGCCGGGAGAACCTGGCGGAGGAGCAGCGGGTCCTCTACGTGGCCATGACCCGCCCCAAGGAAAAGCTCATCCTGGTAAACTCCCTCTACTTTGCGCAAACCCGCCTCCAACGCCTGGCGGCCTCCGCCGCCCTCCCCGCCGCGCCGGAGGCGGTGGCGGCCTGCCGAACCTTTGGGGAGTGGCTGCTTTTGTGTCTCCTCTGCCGCCCGGAGGCGGAGCCCCTGCGCCGCCTGGCGGAGGCGGAGGTCCCCACCGCTCCCGCCTCCGGGGCCCCCTGGGAGGTGCTTGTCCACGACTGCGAGGAGTACCGGGACAGCCCCCTCCACCCCGGCCTCTCCCAGGAGGAGAGCGCCGCCGAACCCTCCTTTGACCCGGCCCTTCTGGCGTTCCAATACCCCTACCGCCGGGAAGCGGCCCTGCCCGCCAAGCTGACGGCCACCCAATTAAAGGGCCGCCTCCTGGACGAGGAGATCGCGGAAAACGCCGCCCATACCCCCTACCTCCGGCCCCTGTCCCAGCCCAAATTCCGCCGGGAGCAAGCCGGCCTCACCCCCGCCGAGCAGGGCTCCGCCACCCACCTGGTCCTCCAGTACCTGAATTTCGGAGACGCCGATGTCCCCGCCCAGATCGCCGCCCTGGAGGAAAAATCCCTCCTCACCCCGCAGCAGGCCAAAGAGGTGGATGTCCCGGCCCTGGAGCGCCTCCTGGCCTCCCCCCTGGCAAGGGAGCTGCGGCAGGCGGAGGCGGCGGGAAAGCCGCCCCTCCGGGAGTACCGCTTCACCCTCCTGGTTCCCGCCCGGGAGTACGATTCCCAAGCTTCGGAGGAGGACGCCATCCTCCTCCAGGGTGTGGCGGACCTGTGCTTTGAGACGGAGGGGGGCTTGACGGTGGTGGACTTTAAAACCGACCACGTGTTCACTCCCCAGGAGATCATGGACCGGGCGGGGCGCTACCGCCCGCAGCTGGAGGCTTACAGCCTGGCCTTAACCCGGGTGCTGGAAGCCCCCGTCACCCGCCGGGTGCTCTACTTCCTCTCCCCGGGGAAGGCGGTGGACGTGTAAACGCATGACAAATTTTTCCAGCGCGAAAACCGCCGAATTGGGGCAAGCTAAGGACCAGCTCGACAGGATTGGAGGGATATCCATGGCAATCGACAAAATCGCCGTCCTGCTGGCGGTCATCGGCGCGCTGAACTGGGGCGGCATCGGCCTGTTCGGCTTTGACGCCGTGGCCTGGCTCTTCGGAGGCCAGACGGCGGTGTTTTCCCGCATCATTTACGCCCTGGTGGGGCTGGCGGGCCTGTGGTGCGTGACGCTGCTGTTCCGCCTGGACCGGGAAACCGCCGCCCACCCGGCTTAACGGCGTCCAAAAAGCGAAAACCGGAGGGGAAATTCCTCTCCGGTTTTTGCCGCTTTGCGGGAAAAGATGAACAATTTTGAAATCCCGCCCCCAGCCGTCTTTACTTCCCCGTTAAAATGCTCTATAATCGCACATAATATTTCCATAGAATGACTGAGCGACGGAAAGGAAGGACCCGACAAATGGAACACAAGCTCCGCGAATACGCCCGCCTCCTGGTGCGGATTGGGCTGAACCCCTATCCCGGCCAGCGGATGGTGATTTCCTCCCCGGTGGAGTGCGCCCCCTTCGCCCGCCTGTGCGCGGAGGAGGCCTATGAGGCCGGCTGCTGCGAGGTGGTGATGAACTGGACCGACGACGCCATGACCCGGATGAAATACCTCCGGGCCTCCCAGGAGGTATTCGACACCGTGCCCCTCTGGCGGCGGCACTTTTTCAACGACCAGGCCCTGGAGGGCGCGGCCTACCTCGCCATCTCCGCCTCGGACCCGGAGAACCTCAAGGGCGTGGATTCCCAGCGTATCATCCGGGCCCAGCGGGCCAGCGGCAAGGCCCTCAAGGACTTCGACCGCCTCCAGATGTGCGGCGGCTTCCCCTGGTGCATCGCCTCCATCCCCATTCCCTCCTGGGCCGCCCGGGTATTCCCGGACAAGGGGGAGGCGGAGGCCGTGGCGGCCCTGTGGGACGCGATTTTCTCCGCCGTCCGCGTCACCGGGGACGGCAAGGCCGTGGACCGCTGGAAAGAGCACCTCTCCACCCTGGAAAAGCGCCTGGGGAAGCTGAACGCCCTGAAATTAAAATCCCTCCATTACACCAATTCCCTGGGCACGGACCTCACCGTGGAGCTCCCCGAGGGCCACATCTGGGAGAGCGGCGGGGACCATACCCTCTCCGGCCGCGGCTATATCGCCAACATCCCCACGGAGGAGATCTTCACCTCCCCCCTGAAAACCGGGGCGAACGGCGTGGTCTATGCCTCCCTGCCCCTGGTCCACGACGGCAACGTCATCGACAAATTCCACTTCGTGGTAAAGGAGGGCAAAATCGTGGAGGCCCATGCGGAGCAGGGAGAGGAGACTCTGAAAGCCGCTATCAGCGTGGACGAGGGCGCGGCCTACTTCGGCGAGGCGGCCCTGGTCCCCTATGACAGCCCGATTTCCAACCAGAACCTGCTCTTCTATAACACCCTCTTCGACGAGAACGCCGCCTGCCACATCGCCTTCGGCGAGGCCTACCCCTGCCTGGAGGGAGGCCAGCGGATGACCAAGGACGAATTGAAGGCCCGGGGCCTCAACGACTCCATCACCCATGTGGACTTCATGATCGGCACCCCGGACCTCTCCATCGTGGGAACCACCCGGGACGGCAGAGAGGTCCCCATCTTCATCCAGGGGAATTTTGCCCCGGAATTTTAGGCCTTGTTTGAAAAATATCGAAACGCCCAAACGGCGGATCTTTTTCCGCCACTCTGCGTTAAATTTCCTTGCCGGGCGTCAGCCCGCCTGCGAAAATTTTCCTTGATTGGCGAAAAAATCTCTCGCCGTTTGGCATTCCGCCAATTTTCAAACAAGGCCTAACCGCCCGGAAAATCACATAAGGAAACGAGGAAATCACCATGCAATGCAAACTGCGAGAGACCACCCCCGACGTGCTGATCTGCGACGGCGCGAAGGTCAGCGGCGACGTGACCCTTGGAAAGGGCGTGAATATCTGGTATAACGCCGTCCTCCGGGGAGACGAGGGAGCCATCACCGTAGGCGAGGGCACCAATATCCAGGACTGCGCCGTCCTCCACGAGGAGACCCGGGTAGGCGCGGGCTGCACCATCGGCCACGGGGCCATTGTCCACGGCTGCGCCGTGGGGAACAACGTCCTCATCGGCATGGGGGCCATTGTCCTCAACGGGGCGAACATCGGGGACGACTGCATCGTGGGCGCGGGGGCCCTGGTGACGGGGAAGATGGACGCCCCCGCCGGGTCCATGATTTTAGGAAGCCCCGCCAAGGTCGCCCGCCCCCTGACGGAGGCGGAAATCGCCTCCAACCGGGAGTCCGCCGAGGGCTACCTCCACGCGGCGGAAGCCTATCGCCGGGGCTGAGCCATGGACTGGAACCGAAGTCAAATCAAGCAGCGGCTGGCGGTGGTCTGCGGCGGCGTGGCCTTTTTCTGCGCCCTGCAAAACCTCCCCGCCCTGGCGGGGGCCCTGCGGTGGGTGCTGGGCGTCTCGGGCCCCTTCCTGGTGGGCGGGGCCATCGCCTTTATTCTAAACGTCCCCATGCGGGCCATCGAGGCCCACCTCCCCAGAGGGAAACGGTGGAAGCCCCTCCGCCGTCCCCTGGCCCTGATGCTGACCCTGGCGGCCATGACCGGCGTGGTGACCCTGGCGGCCTGTGTCATCAGCCCCGGCGTCGGCGACGCGGTGCGCTCCATCACCAGCCAGCTCCCCGCCGCCATCCGGCGGATGGAGGAACAGCTGGCGGAGCTGGAGGCCTGGCTTCCCCAGCTGGAGACCTTCGCGGCGGGCCTGGAATTCGACTGGAAGAACCTGACGGAAAAGGCCGTCACCCTGGTCCGGGACTGGGGCGGGGGACTGGTGTCCTCCGGCGGGGTGCTGATGGCGGGTGTGGTCAGCGGGGTCAGCACCTTTGTCATCGGCCTGATCTTCTCGTTTTACATCCTCCTGCAAAAAGAGCGCCTGGCCCGCCAGGGCCGCCAGGTGCTCTACGCCCTCCTTCCCGAGTCCTGGGCGGACAAAACCCTGGAGGTCCTCCGCCTCTCGGGCCGCACCTTCTCCAGCTTCCTCTCCGGCCAGTGCGTGGAGGCTGTGATTTTAGGGGCCCTCTTCGTGGCGGCCATGACGGTGTTCCGTATGCCCTACGCCCTGCTGGTGGGGGTTCTCATCGCCCTGACGGCCCTGATTCCCGTGGTGGGGGCCTTCATCGGCTGCGTGGTGGGGGCATTGCTCATCGCCGTGACGAACCCCTGGCAGGCGGTGGGCTTTGTGGTCCTCTTCCTGGTGATTCAGCAGATTGAGGGGAACCTGATTTACCCCCATGTGGTGGGTAATTCCGTGGGGCTTCCCTCCATCTGGGTGCTGGCCGCCGTCACCCTGGGCGGCAAGCTAATGGGCATTGCGGGGATGCTGTTTTTCATCCCCCTGTGCTCCGTGCTGTACGCCCTCTTCCGGGGCTTTATCAAGGCCCGCCTGAGCGCCCGGAAGGTCCCCCCGCGAAAATGGCGGGACCCCTGAACGTGAAAAAGCCCTCCGAATCCTTCGGAGGGCTTTTCCTTTTGTCACGCGGCCGCTTTCCGGCCCAGGCCGGAGAAAAACGCCGCTTCTTTCACTGCCGCTATCCAATTCCGCCGCATTGCTGTTTGGCTCCTTATTTATTGACGACACCATCTAAGAGGCGGAAGGGGGTGCCGGTATGCCTCAAAGCTTAACGGATATACAGATGATGCTTGCGCCTGTTTTCGCCGCTTATGGCATCTCGCGCGCCGTCCTGTTCGGCTCTGTAGCCAAAGGAACTGCCACGGAGAAGAGCGACCTGGACTTATTGGTGGACAGCAAATTACAGGGGCTGAAGTTTGTGGGCTTTATGGAGGCCGTCCGTCAAGCGGTGGGAATGCCTGTGGACATTTTTGGTGTGCGGCATATTGAGAAGGACTCAAAAATCGACCGTGAAATTGCTTCTACTGGGGTAACGATTTATGAGAAATGAAGGGCCTTCGAAATCGCGTCGTCCACGATTATGAGGGAGTAAACCTTCGACTTGTGTGGGAGATTATCAGTGGAGAGAGACCGGATCTGAGGGACAGCTTGAAGGAATTGCTGTAAGATGTGAAAGCAATTTACCAGACCGCATATCTCATTTTTTGACTGAAGGAATGAGGCCTTGCGGGAACAACGGTTTACAAAACGGGATTGGGCCCTTTTCCGCGGTAAAATTGGCAGCTGGCAGGAAGCCTACATGGGCAGGCTATGCGATGAATACATAGAACTGCTGAGCGGCGATGGTGATCCGTCAGAAAAATTCTGGAAGCTGGATAAGCGGATAAGAAGTGACAAAAGAAATCCAGGCGTCCAGCTAGAAATGACCCGGACAAATTTTATCTACAACATCATTGCGCTTATCAACAATGATGTGATCAGCATAGAAGCTCTGGAAGATTTCAGTGATGAACTGAAGGAAACTGTAAAAGCCCTCCTTGAGCGGCAGAACTGGAACTGCTCAGATGAAGAGTAACTTCGGGTAGCAGAGTGTGAGCTGGATTGCTCCTATTGGAACAAAAAATTAAAAGGGAGTTTTATTGGACACCTCCTGCTGTAAGCTGGAAGCACAATGCGAGACACCATGCCAAAAGGAGGATTCTGTATGAAGCAGAAAATTGGTTTTTGGAATGAGATTCAAGGAGATGCCGACAATATCACTTGCTCTAAGGATGAAGCTCCAGTCTCCGCACCGAAAAAGTCCCTGGTGCAGGTTTATTTCCCCAAGCGAGGAATGGATCTGTCCTACTACAACGACCAGTTTGACCTCCAGGTGGGGGATATTGTCTATGTGGACGGCAAGCTGGAGGGCCTGCGGGGGCGTGTGACCGCTGTGAATTACAGCTTTAAGATCAAGCTCTCCGATTATAAGCGGGTGGTCGCTGTGGCGGATACCCACATCTCTGGAGAACTCCACATGGCCGGCTCCCACTTGGTATCCTTTGCCCCTCAGACGATCCCCTATGAGAAAATCATCACTTGGTTCAAGGCTCCGGACAAAGAGGATGACGTCTATGTGTCCGGCAGTGATGACCACAGCTTTCGGCTGGACGACCTCAGCGGAATGAAGGTCACCAGCGCCATTGCGGAGCGTGGGCACGACTACTATACAGAGAACCGGGTTGTCTACCTCTGCATTGACCGTGGCCATGGACGGGGGATCGTGGAAGGAACTTCCCCTTATGAGATTGAGTTTGATTATGGCGGCGACGAAATCAAAAATCTCACCTGCAGCTGTTATTGCGGCTATCCCTGCAAGCACACCTTTGCCGCCATGCTCCAGCTGCGGGAGACGCTGAAGCTATTGGAAGAGCAGGATGGCTTCGATTGGAATGAGGGCGGTTACGCTGCGGCGATCAGTCAAGGCGCCTTTTTCTCCTTCACTGTAGATGGAAAAACAACCGGCAGCTTCGTGTTTCGATAGTCTCACACACAGCAAAGGCTGAGGCGCTATATCCAAAGAATAGGGCGGCGGGCCAAAGCAACAGCCCGCCGCCCGAAAATTTCCTGAAAACCGTCTGTGGTATTTCTGTGGTCAAAAGAAAAATCACCCCAGTTTTCACTGAGGTGATTTTCTTATTGGTGGACCTGAAGGGGATCGAACCCTCGAACCTCACGGATGCGAACCGTGCGCTCTCCCAGCTGAGCTACAGGCCCAAATCGGCACTTTTCATGCGAAAAAAGTTGCAAATTTTGGATTTCTCAAATATTCGATTTTCAGGAGAAAGTCCAACAAATCGGACAGGAAAACGGGAAACAGAAAATCGGGTCGGATGTGTCTCACTATGGATGCGAATGTGATGCGCTCCCAACTGCGCTACAGGCCCAGATTTTTCCAGTTATTCAATTTTCGGCTTATTTTCTTTGTTTTTTAGTTTTGAGGTAGGATTTTGAACTATTTAAAATATAATGAATGAAGATGCGAACGAAGGGGGTGAAGAAAAAAGAAGAAGTTGGCGAAATTGGAGTGTGACCATCGGTCACACCCACAAAATTTTCGACAAGGGACTTGGCGAAAATTCTGGCGGATTAGGGGCCCGCTTAACGGACCACTCGCGCTCCCAGCTGAGCTACAGGCCCAGATGTCCAAACATTTTCCGGACAGCTTCTTAATTATAACAGATTTTTTTCAAATGTAAAGAGTCTTTTATGAATCTCTGAAAACTTTGTTGTAAGGACGCCAAACAGATTGGATTTAAATAATATGAGTGGAGAGGGCCAGGCAAGCAGCTTTATTAGTGAATTTTTTTGGAGCAATATTGAAAAAAGTGTGCTGCTTTTTACGGCATGTTTTTCTCTTACTCTTTATCCTACTTCGCCGTTTTTCTGCTAAATTTTAATACTTAATTTCGCCATATCACATTCCATACAGGCAATACATAACTCAATTTTGTAATCCCATATTGTCCGTGGGCTTGGCAAACAACATCCAGACTATGTTATCCGGCAAGAGAACTATTCCGTTGGCCGCTCCCACAGCATCCTGGACAGCTTTCAGGTAACTACGCGATAGTCAAGGGTGTTTTCTCTGGGAGGGCTGAAATATCGGGGCCCGCTGGATGAGATATTTACGCCTGTATGGCAAAGACACATCCGCTTGCTGGTCGCAGCAGTATTTCCACTGCCAACCTAGCGGGAGAGCTCATAAGGAGAGCTCATAATCAGTCTCCCCCCTCATCTCCATTCCGACTGTTTTGTGACTCGCTGTTTCAGAAAACGGGAATTGAAATCGCACAGACACATAAAAGCAGTTGGAATAATGGAATAAGTAATTATTTGACTTGACTCAGATAATGCAGGCCATCTGTCCTTGTTAAGACAGGTGGCCTGCATTTTGAAATTTATCTTTGACAAAGGATCTCTGATGACAAAGTTAAAAAAGTGTGCCGCTTTTACATCATGGTTTTTCCTTGTGCAACTCTGCCACCACAGCAGCCCCTATGACAGCCGCGGCAGTTACCGCAGTCTCCATTACAGCCTCCGCAGGATCTGTGGGACTTCCAAAGGGATCGGACGGCCAGTGCCACCACTCCCGCAAGTACCAGCAGGACAAGCATTTCTCCAGGTGTCATATCTCGTCCCTCCTCACTGTGCGGCGGCAGCCACAGAGGTCAGGCGGCGGGACCGCTCCTCCCCCTGATATCCCCTGCGGAACAGCAGGTACAAAACTCCCGCCAGAAGGACCAGGGCCACGACGGTCCCAAGTCCAAACACCGCCTCGCCGGTGACAAGCCCGCCCAGCTGGAACACAATGAGGCTTACCACATAGGCAAAACCGCACATGTATCCAATTGCCGCCGCCGTCCACTTGGCGTTGTTCATCTCCCGCCTGATCGCGCCCATGGCGGCGAAGCAGGGGGCGCACAGCAGGTTGAAGATCATGAAGGAGTAGGCGGCCATGGCGCCGAAGTCCGCGCCCACTGCGGCATAAATGCCGCTGGCATCCTCCATCAGGTCCGCCTCCCCGGCGTAGTGGTAGGCTACGCCGAAGAAGTTGACCACCTCCTCCTTGGCGATCAGGCCGGTGAAGGTGGCGGTGGCGGCCTTCCAGGCCATATCGCCCACCCAGCCCAGCGGGGCGAAGATGACGGCGACTCCGCCGCCAATGGCGGCCAGCAGGGAGTAATTGTTATCCTCCACGGACTGGAACACCCCGTCCACAACGCCGTAGCCCATGAGGAACCAGAGGACGATGGAGCTCAGGAGGATGATGGTCCCGGCCCGCTTGATGAAGGACCAGCCCCGCTCCCAGGTAACCCGGAGCACGTTCCCCATGGAGGGCGCGTGGTAGGCGGGCAGCTCCATGACAAAGGGGGCGGGCTCCCCGGCAAAGGCCTTGAACTTCTTCAGCATAATGCCGGAGATAATGACCGCGGCAATGCCGATGAAGAAGGCGGAGGCGGCCACCCAGGGGGAATCCCCGAACACCGCTCCGGCGAACAGGCCGATAATGGGCATCTTGGCCCCGCAGGGGATAAAGCCGGTGGTCATGATGGTCATTTTTCGGTCCCGGTCCTGTTCGATGGTCCGGGAGGCCATGATGCCGGGAACGCCGCAGCCGGTGGCGACCAGCATGGGGATGAAGCTCTTACCGGAGAGACCGAAGCGGCGGAACAGCCGGTCCATGATGAACGCCACACGGGCCATGTAGCCCACGTCCTCCAGAATAGCCAGCAGGAAAAACAGCACCAGCATCTGGGGCACGAAGCCCAGCACGGCCCCCACGCCGGCCACGATGCCGTCTTGGATCAGGCCGTAGAGCCAGCCGCCCTCGGCCACCCCCAGAACGTCCAGGATGGTGTCAAACAGGCCAGGGACCCACTGGCCAAAGAGGACGTCGTTGGCCCAGTCGGTGCCCACGGTGCCGATGGAGATGGCCCAGCCGCCCATGGCAATGGCATAGATGCAGAACATGACCACGGCGAAGATGGGCAGGGCCAGGATACGGTTGGTGACGATCCGGTCGATCCTGTCGGAGACGGACAGGCTGCCTTTGGCGGCCCGCTTCTTCACCGATTTGGACACCGCGCCGCAGATAAAATCGTACCGGGCGGCGGCAATGGCACTCTCCAGGTCCTCCCCCTCCTCCAACGCCGCCTCGTCCACCTGGAAGGTGGGATAGCCCTTGGGCGCAGGCCCCCGGGCGGCGGAAAGCACTGCTTCCACCAACTCCTCCAATCCCTGGTTTTTCAGGGCGGAGACCTCCACCACCTGACAGCCCAGGTCCTCCCCCAGCTTGACAAGGTCAATGGTGTCGCCGTTTTTCCGCACCAGGTCGATCATATTCACCGCCACCACCACGGGCAGGCCCAACTCGATAAGCTGGGTGGTGAGGTAGAGGTTGCGCTCCAGGTTGGTGCCGTCCACGATGTTGAGGATGGCGTCCGGCTTCTCGTTCACCAGATAGCTCCGAGCCACCACTTCTTCCAGGGTATAGGGGGACAGGGAGTAGATACCGGGCAGGTCCTGAATGACCACGTCTCTGCGGCCTTTCAGCCGGCCCTCCTTCTTCTCCACGGTGACGCCGGGCCAGTTGCCCACATACTGGCTGGAGCCGGTGAGGGCGTTAAACAGGGTGGTTTTGCCGCAGTTGGGGTTGCCTGCCAGGGCAATCTTAATGTTCATTATAATTCTCTCCTCTCGATTGTTAGATATGGCTAACTTATAGCCAAAAAAATTTAACTTACCTCGATCATCCCTGCATCGCCCTTGCGGACGGACAGCTCGTAGCCCCGGACATTCAGCTCCATCGGGTCGCCCAAGGGGGCCACCTTGCGGACGAAAATCTCCACGCCTTTGGTGATTCCCATGTCCATGATCCGGCGTTTCACCGGGCCTTCCCCGTGGAGCTTTGCCACAGTGACGGTCTCGCCAACTTTTACATCCTTCAGCGTTTTCACACAAATTCCTCCCTTATATCTGGATACGGTTTGCCATCGTCTTGTCCAGCGCGATGCGGCTGTCCTTCACCTGCACAATCAGGTTCCCGACCATCTCACTGACCACTGTCACATCGCTGTCCACCACAAAGCCCAGCTCTGTCAGGTGCCGGCGCACCTCGCCTCTGCCGGAGATTTTTCGGACCGTGACAGTTTCTCCGGCCTTTGCCATTGTCAGCGGTATCATTTCCTCGCCTCCCTCTACAGTATAGTTAGTGATTTCTAACTCCAAAATCGGTTTTAGTTTACTACCACTAACTTTCGTTGTCAAGATACTTTGAAGAAAATTTTTCTTTTTAGTTAGATTATACTAACTTGCGCGCAGAGGCTCAATATGAAAGGAGGTTTTTTGTAAATATTCATGAATCCGCTCCGGGGATGACGGATCTGCCTCGCTTAAACAGCTTGACATTGCGGTAAAAATATACTATTGTTATTTTAATAAATTGCAGTGCTCTTTTGCTCCCGACATGGAATAGACCGGAAAACGATACAAGTAGGTGAACGACCGAGATGGCAAACTTTGTTATTGGGCTGGAGTGCTTTGCTATCTGTTTAACTTTCGTAGCCCTGATCCTGCTGCTGAACGGAGACGGAGCCCGTGAGCAGAAGTTGCTGATCTTCATTATGTGCGGCTCGCTGGTACAGAACATAGGCTATCTGCTCGAGTTGACCGCCCCCACGCTGGAGGCTGCCGTGACGGCGGTGACGGTGGAAAATGTGGGCTCGGCATTTGCTCCGCTTTGCTATTGCTGGTTTATCTATATTTACTGCTATGCAACCCCGCCAAAGGTCCTCCTGCGGACCCTGACCGGCATCAGTTTTTTTGTCCTGCCTACGGTGTTTTTTAATTGGAACGGCCTGTTTTACCGGGAGTTCCAATGGCTGACCGCCCCAGATGGCTTCCATTATATCAGCATTACTTACGGCCCGCTGTACGTTGTTTTTATGCTGAGCCGCATTCTGATTCCCTACTTTCTGTGCATGGTCACTCTCGTGCGGGCGATACGCCAGCGCTCAGACCGGGAGATCAACCGACAGTACTGGACCATCTTCTGGATCTCCTCCCTGCCTGTGTTTGTGCTCATCGCTTATGTGTTCAAGTTTACCGCCGTGTTCGACCTTACTCCGGTGACCATGGCGATCGCCATGTCTATGGTGGTGATCGTGGTGTGGAGCCGGCGCAACTACGATTTCCGCCACCTGGCGGCGGAAAAGGTGTTGGAAAGCCTGGGAGACGGGGTGATCGCCCTGGACGATCACGACAGGCTGATCAGCTACAACCGGGCCGCCGCCCACATCTTCACCAGCCTGCCCGCCCACAAGCTGGGGGAAAATATCCGGGTGGTGGAGGACTTCCGGGAAGAGATGCTCAATGAGCACGTTCCCTGGAGCTTCTCCATCAGCGGCCAGCACTACGAATGCCACAGCAAACAGATCACAGATGAAAACGGTAAAAAGCAGGGCTGCGTTATCCTGGTCTTAGATATGACCGACATCAAGGCCTACATCAACGAAATCAAGCGGGTACGGCAGCAGGCAGAGAAGGCAAATATTGCCAAGAGCGAATTTCTGGCCAACATGTCCCACGAGATCCGCACCCCCATGAACGCCATCATTGGCCTGAATGATATCATCATGGAGGAGTGCCCGGACCCTCAGGTATACGCCCACGCCAAAGATGTGCAGTCCGCGGCCAAAAATCTGCTGGCCATCATCAACGACATCCTGGACCTGTCCAAGGTGGAGGCGGGCAAGATGGAGCTGGTGTATACTGACTATCACCTGAAGACCCTGGTGGACGAGGTGGTAGGCATGATGGACATGGCCGCCTCCAAACGCGGGCTGATTATGAAATATGAGTGCGACGAGACGCTTCCCTGCCGCTACAACGGCGATGAAGGCCGCATCAAGCAGATCCTTATCAACATCCTCAACAACGCCATCAAGTTTACTCGGGAGGGCTATGTGCGGGCCTTCGTCAAGGGCTGGCCCGGCAAAACCGCGGATGAGGAGATTCTCTCTTTCCGAATAGAGGACACCGGCTGCGGCATTAAGGAAGAGGACTTGAGCAAAATATTCGAGGATTTCCGCCAGGTGGACTCCAAGCGCAACCGGAGCGTGGAGGGCACCGGTTTGGGGCTGGCCATCGTCAAGCACCTGGTGGAGCTGATGGGGGGCACCATTGACGTGGAGAGCGTCTACGGCGAAGGCACCGCCTTCACCATCACCATACCTCAGAAGATTGTGGACCGGCGCACCATCGCGGAGCTGCCCGAGATGCCTCAGGCGGAACAGGACGCTGTCTCTGCTTTCACCGCCCCCGACGTGAAGGTGCTCATCGTAGATGACAACATGATCAACCGCAAGGTGGCCAGAGGCTTTTTAAAGAACTACGCCTTCGATCTGTCCGAGGCCGAGAGCGGACCGGAGGCCATCGAGCTGGTGCGCAACAACCGGTATGATATCATCTTCATGGATCATATGATGCCCATGATGGACGGCATTGAAGCGGCGGAGATTATCCGCCGGGACTGCGGCGAAAACGGAACCTCCCCCGCAATCATCGCCCTCACCGCCAACGCCATGGAGGGTATGAGGGAGCGGTTTCTGGACCGGGGCTTTCAGGATTTTATTGCCAAGCCCCTGGACCGGAAGGAGCTGGGCCAGCTGCTGGTACGCTGGGTCCCCGAGGAGCGTCGGCAGGCAAAAGGGGCGGCGGCCGACGGGCCGGCTGCGGACCTGAGCGCCTTCCACATTGAGGGGATCGACATGGAGGCCGCCTCCCGCTACTGTGGCGGCGACGAAGCTGGATTCTTGGAACTTCTGGAACTCTACTGTCAGGACGGACAGCGCAAGGGAGCGCTTTTGCGTGAGCTTGCTGAGTCGGATATCTCCAGCTATTGTGTGGAGGTGCACGGCCTCAAGAGCGCCTCGGCCAACATCGGGGCGCTGGAGGTCTCTGACATGGCCCGTGCCCAGGAGAACGCCGCCGCCCAAGGGGAGAGGGCGTTTATCGCTGATTACTTCCCCTCAATGATGGAGGCATATGAGGCGCTTCTGATGAATATTGGACTCTTTCTGGAGGAACACCGGCAAAATGACGCCCAGGAGGAGAAACTTCCCCCCCTGTCCATAACGGAGTTGAAGGAACAAGTGGGGGCGGCCCTGAAGGAATTAGAGGATTTCAGGTCGCAGGAGTGCGCCGGCATGGTAGCGGATATCCTGCGCCACGAGCTGTCCCAGGACACGGCGGACAGTCTCAAAGAGATCCAGGGGCAGCTAAAGCTGTACGAGGATGATAACGCGGAAGAGCTTCTGAATCAGCTATTGAGCAAACTTAAAAAGGAGGAAGGCGTAAATGATAAGACCGGAGAATGAAACCGCTAAAAAGTGTATTTTAGCGGTAGATGACGCGGCAATCATCCTGTTGAGGATCACCGACGCCCTGGAGGAGTATTATGATGTAGTTACGGTAAACTCCGGCGCACGGGCTCTGAGATATCTGGAAAAAAATAAGCCGGACCTGATCCTGCTGGACATCCGCATGATGCCTAAGGACGGCTTTGAGACCCTGCGGGAAATTCGGGATATGGAAGACCGGGCCGATATCCCTGTGATCATGCTCACTGGCATGGAGGACAAGAAGTCCGTCATGGAGGGCATCAAGCTGGGGATTTGCGACTATATCCTGAAGCCCTTTTTCCCTGATGATCTGTTGGAGCGGATCCAGCGGGCGCTGGGGTCCGGCGGACAGAGCGGAATACAGCCGAATCGGGCGGAGGAGTCTTGATTTATGAACACTGCCATGACCAGGGAGGACCTTGAACAAATCCTGGATCAGGCCCTTCAGGACGTAACGGAACAGACCGCCGGTGTACGCCTGCGTCAGGGTGACCAGCCGCCGGGGGAGGATCTGTGCACGGTCCATATCACCTTTGATAAAGGGTTCAGCACCAGCCTTACCCTCTGCGCCGACAAGAGCCTGCTGGCCCGGATGGCCCGCAACTCCTTTCATGAGGAGGCCGTGACGCCGGAGGATGTGGAGGAGTTCAGCAAGGAGTATCTCAATGTGCTCTGCGGCAAGGTGACGGGGGCAATGTATCGGGCGACTCAGATACCGGCCCATTTCGGACAGCCCACGTTTTACCGTGGACGCTATGAGCCGGAGGGGCAGGAGATACAGTTTATCCTTACCTATTCCGACGAGCACAGTGAGGGCGCGCAGTTGATCCACCACGTGCCCTGTTCCCAGAGGGACGGGGCCGCTTCGGACGAGGCCTGACAGGAGGAGGCATATCAGATGAGTAAACGAATTATGGTAGTGGACGATTCCCGGCTGGTCAGAGTCCAGTTGGAGGATACGCTGAAAGGGACTGACTATGTGGTCTCGGCATACTGCCGCAGCGGGGAGGACGCCATTGAGCAGTACGCCGCGGTGAAGCCTGATCTGGTAACGATGGATATTATCATGCAGGGCATGGACGGACTGGATGCCGCAGAAGTCATTATAAAAAATCATCCTGACGCAAAGATCGTCATGATTTCATCTCTGGCATATGACGATACGTTTGAACGGGCCAGGACAATCGGGGCCAAGGGGTTTATTGATAAGCCGTTTCATCAGGAGCAGCTTCTGAGGGTGTTTGACGAAGCGCTGTCCTGACTCTGTGGAACAGCCAGCCCCGATCCCGGCAAATAAATATCCAGCGCCGGAGGCCAAAAGCCTCCGGCGCTGAAATCATTCCGCGAAGAGAGGGGCGGACCTCATCTGGCATTTTGACCTTTAGCGCTGTTCTTTTTGCCCAGCATCTCGTCAGACATCAGCTCCAATTGCTCCGCCCTGTGGTAGCGATCGGCGAGGGTCCCGCTGGCTGCCGCTCCTTTTTCCCGCCCGCTGAAGCACAGCTTCAGCAGGACCGGCGTCAGCACCGCACAGCCCACCACGGTAATGACGACAGGGGTCATCATGGCCTGACTGAGCACCCCCATAGACAGCCCCCGGTTGGCTACGATCAGGGCCACCTCGCCGCGGCAGGCCATACCGGCCCCCACCTGGAGGCACTCCGCCCTGTCAAAGCCGCACAGTCTGGCCCCAAGGCCGCAGCCGATCACTTTGGACAGGATCGCCACAGCCAGGAGCAGCAGGGAGAACGCGACCAGGCTTCCATTCAGCCGGGGCAGTTCCACCTTGATGCCGATCCCCGCGAAAAACACCGGCGTCAGCAGCAGGTAGCTCAGAGGTTCAAATTTTGAGCGGATGTAATCGGCCTTGGGAGTGCAGGCCACCACCAGCCCGGCGGCAAAGGCTCCGATAATATCGGCCACGCCGAAAAACTCCTCTGCGCAGTAGGCCAGCAGCAGACAGAGCACAAAGGCGAAGACCGGGTAGCGCCGGAGGTTCTTCTGGTGAGCGCGCGCGATCATCTGACGGAACAGCCAGATGCCTCCACACGCGGCAGCCACAGCAAAAACAAAAAACAGCGTGATTTTCAGCAGCACCAGCAGAAGGCCGCTTCCGTCTCCCGCCATGCTGGACACCACTGTCAGAGCTACCAGCCCCAATACGTCATCAATGAGGGCGGCGGCCAGGATCGTGCTGCCAACGTGGGTATCCAGGTGCCCCAGTTCTTTGAGCGTTTCTACCGTGATGCTTACCGAAGTGGCGGTAAGTACGGTGCCCAGGAAGACATTCTCCAGCAGCGTATTGTCCGGAAGCCAGCCAATCTCTCCCGCCAGCCAGCCAAAGCCCGCCCCCATCAGCATAGGCACCATCACGCCGCACAGCGCCACCAGAAAACCGGCTTTCCCGGCGCCCCGCAGTTCCCGTAGATCAGTACCCATTCCGGCGGTGAAAAGAATCACGATCACGCCCAGTTCGCTTAACTGAGAGAGAAACGCGGTCTCCGAAAGTACGTTCAACACCGCAGGTCCCAGGACCAGTCCAGCCAGCAGAGCGCCCACCACCCGGGGCATCTGGAATTTTCCTGTCGCGATCCCCAACAGTTTGGTACTCAGTAAAATCAAAGCCAGATCCAGCAAATAGTGATAAGACACCTGTGGTTCCTCCTCGCATACACGAAATAAACACACGGTTATCATAACGCTTTTCAGCCAATTTACAAGAGGAGTTTTATATAAAAACAGGTTCTGGCGACCGTAAAATTTCTCTGTCTTTCCACGGGAGCCGCCGTTTCCCCTGACTCTGTCTGTTATCACCCTGGCCGGCATGACGCTGCTCCAGAACCCGGAGGACCCTGTGCTGCTGTCCCAACAGGCGCACACCCTGAACAGCCTGATCAGCCGCTTCCGCATTTGATCGGACAGGCGAGTATCAGTCCTTGCAACTCATGGCCTTCTCTTCCACTCGACATGACATTATCCGCTCCATGCGAACCCGCTCCACATCGTCGAAATATTGAAACAGCTGCTCCAGAAAGAATTTGGAGTAGTGGGACAGGTAGCGGTCCTTCATCCGGATCAGGGACAGCCTCTGGGTCAGGGGCTGTCCTTTGTAATACAGGGGGAAAATATTGACATCAGCCGGGATATCTCTCTGCTGGCTGACCAGACTCATCTGGGAGATAAAACAGGCGGCCAGCCGCTGGAAGCAGACGGTGGTTCCCACCTGGGTATAGGTGCTGGTGATATAGGCCCGTGGGACGATGTTGGCCGCCTCGAAGCACTGATTGATCTGACGCCCCATGCGGTTCTCGAAAATACAGAAGGGCAGTTTGGAGAAATCTTTCACATCCGCGCCCGCAATTGATTTTTCCTTTAATTCCTGAGCGGCGTCGCCGTAGCAGCTTTGAAGAAGGCTCTCCGCCACGCAGAGATAGACCTGATCGTCCATCAGCTGGTGGGTAACCAGCCTGGGGTGCTCCTCCCCGTTGAGGGTGACGGCGAAGTCCAGCGTCCCGTCCAGCACCAGAGGCTCCAGCCGGGCGGTGACCGTGTCGGTAATGTGCAGCTCCACATTGGGGTAGCGGGCCGTAAATTTGGGCAGGATCGCGGGCAGACACATGTTCAGCCGCAGGGCGCTGGCCCCGAACCGGAGGACGCCCCGCTCCTGCCGGGCGATGTCAGACAGGATGTCTTTCAGATTCACCTGCTCCTTATTCACCACGTCGGCAAAGTCCAGCACAAACTCCCCGGCGGTGGTCAGGGATAGGACGGGCTTGCGGTGGAACAGCTTTGTCCCGTAGTAGTCCTCCAGCCGCTGAATGTGGTTGCTCAGGGTCTGCTGGGAGATAAACAGCCGGTTGGCAGTGCGGGTCATGTGCAGATCCTTGGCCAGCTCGGAAAAATAGTACAGACTGGTGAGATCCACAGAACCACCTCCACAAAATTTCTTTGTTGGAAACTTAAATATTCACTGTTTTACTTTTGACTTGTTTTATATTACTATGAAACCACCAAAAGCACAAGGGCTTTCAAGCAAACCCAACAAATATTTTAGGAGGAGTTCCAGATGTCCGTAGGAAAGAGAATTTACCTGAAGCGCGAGATGCCTGATCCCGAGATCATGGCCCAGTTCAAGACCATCCCCGCCTCCAACACCGCCGACGTGATGAACCGCAGCTGCGCCATGAACCCCCGCATCCGCCTGGTGAGCCAGCCCAAGGACCAGATGATGGTGGGCCCCGCCTACACCGTCAAGTGCCGGGCCGGGGACAACCTGACCCTCCACGCCGCCCTGAACCTGTGCCAGGAGGGGGACGTGCTGGTGGTCTCCAACGAGGAGGACGACACCCGGGCCCTCATGGGCGAGGTGATGATGGCCTACCTGCGGTACACCAAGAAGATCGCCGGCATCATCCTGGACGGCCCCATCCGGGACATCGACGAGATCGGCCAGTGGGACTTCCCCGTCTACTGCACCGGCACCACCCCCGGCGGCCCCTACAAGGAGGGCCCGGGCGAGATCAACGTGCCCATCTCCTGCGGCGGCATCAGCGTCAACCCCGGTGACATCATCCTGGCCGACCCCGACGGCATCATCGTCATCCCCCGGCTGGACGCCGCCGTCATCCTGGAGGACGCCAAGAAGTTCCAGGCCGCCGACGAGAAGAAGCTGGCCGCCGCCAAGGACGGCACCGCCAACCGGGCCTAGGTGGAGAAGTCCCTGGCCGAGAAGGGCTACGAGATCATCGACGGCGTGTACCCCGGCTGAGCGGAAGGAGAGGACGCTGATGAAAAAGTACTTACTTCGGGTCCTGGCCCTGACCATGGCCTGCGCCCTGCTGCTGACCGGCTGCGCCGGAGGCAAGACCGAGGCTCCCGAGGACTGGGCCACCACCACCGTCTCCGTGGTGGTCCCCTACAGCCCCGGCGGCGACACCGACACCTACTGCCGCGCCCTCTTTGACCGGGTGGGCAAGATTCTGGGCATCACCTTCGTCATCACCAACCAGACCGGCGGCTCCGGCATGGTGGCCTCCATGAACGTGATGAGCCAGAAGCCGGACGGCTACACCCTGCTGTTCTGCCACACCGGCGCGGCCCTGGTGCAGGAGGCCACCGGCATGGTGGAGTTCTCCTACACCGAGGACTTTACCAATGTCTGCACCGTGGCCATCGACGAGACCTACGCCCTGGTTGCCGTGGACCCTAACGGTCAGTACGGCCAGTACAGCCGGGGCTGGAGTGACTTGGAGGGCATGATTGAGGACGCCAAGGCCAACCCGGGGAAAATCCGGTACTCCACCGTCTTCGGCTCCACCACCCAGTATGTGGGCCAGATGCTGGAGCGGGACGCGGGCGTCTCCTTCGACAACCTGGACGTGGGCAGCGACTCCGCCAGCCGCATGACCGCCCTGCTGGGGGGCCAGGTGGACCTGATGGCCGCCAACTTCATGAACGTCCGGGACTACATCGAGAACGGCGACCTGGTCTGCCTGGGCATCATGGCCGCCGAGCGGGTGGAGGGCATCGACTTCCCAACCTTTGTGGAGCAGGGCTGCCCCAACGTGGTCACCGCCAAGAAGTATGAGATCAAGTTCCCCAAGGGGGTAGATCAGCTCATCGTCGATAAGCTGGCCGGTGCCTGCAAGCAGGTCACCGAGGACCAGGAGTTCATCGACCTGCTGGCCACCTACTACGCCCAGCCCCTCTACCGGGACGCCGCCGCCATGAACACCGAGGACCCCGCCGAGGTGGAGATGCTGGAGGCCGGACTGGCCTTTGACTGAGAAAGAAGGAGGAATTGTTATGAACAGTAAGCAGCTGGATATGCTCTGCTCCGCCATCTTTCTGGTCTTCGGCGGCGTAATGCTCAAATTCTCCCTGTCTATCCGGCACATTATCCCCACCGATGTGGGCTCGGGCTATGTGCCCATCTTCCTCTCCATCTGCATCCTGATTACCGCCGGGGCCAAGCTGGTGCTCACTCTGCTGGACAAGAAGCCGGCCAAGGCGGCCGCCAAGAGCGACAGCGACCTGGTGGGCGGCCTGGGCACCGTGGGTCTGATGCTGCTGTACGTCATCGCCTTTGAGCCTGTGGGCTTCCTGCTGTCCAGCATGGTCTACCTCTTTGCCCAGATCCTGCTGATGAGCAACAGCGAAAACCGCAAGCCCGTCCTCTTCGCCGTTATCAGCGTGGCCCTGCCCCTGGGCATCGCTCTGCTGTTCGCTTACGCCATCAAAATGCCTCTTCCTGTGGGCATCCTGGGCTTCTGAGAGGAGGAAATGATATGGAAATGTTTACAACTGCCATCGGCAACGTCTTTAACCCTATGTGCCTGTTCCTCATCTGGGGCGGAACCATGCTGGGCATCGTCTTCGGCTCCATCCCCGGCCTGTCCGCCACCATGGCGGTAGTCCTGTTCCTGCCCCTCACCTTCGGCATGGAGCCCACCATGGGCCTGGCCCTGCTGGTGGGCCTGTACATGGGCGGCATCTCCGGTGGACTGATCTCCGCCATCCTGCTGAAAATCCCCGGCACCCCCTCCTCCATCTCCACCGTCTTTGACGGCGGGCCCATGGCCGAGCGGGGCGAGGCCGGCCGGGCTTTAGGCGTGGGCATCCTGGCCTCGGGCGTGGGCTCCATTATCGGTATCGTCGCCCTGATCTTCATCTCCCCCCTGCTGGCCAAGGTCTGTCTGCTCTTCGGCGCCACCGAGTACTTCGCCGTGGCCGTCTTCTCCCTGACCATCATCGCCGCCCTGTCGGGCAAGGACATGCTCAAAGGCCTGCTGGCCGGCCTGTTCGGCCTGGCCCTGTCCATGGTGGGCATGGCCCCGGTGGACGCCATGAGCCGCTTCACCTTCGGCAACTATCAGCTGCTGTCCGGCTTTGACATCACCGTGCTGCTCATCGGCGTGTTCGCCGTCACCGACATTGTTCAGGCGGGCATCGGCCGCAGGCATCTGGCCGACGGCTTTGAGAAGAAGACCTACCACCTGAAGGGCTACGGCCTGTCGGTGAAGGAGTTCATCACCCAGATCCCCAACTTCATCATCTCCTCGGTGATCGGCATTGTCATCGGCATCCTGCCCGGCATCGGCGGCTCCACCGGCGGCCTGCTGGCCTACACGGCGGAGAAGAGCCGCTCCAAGTACCCTGAAAAATTCGGCACCGGCATCATTGACGGCGTCATTGCCTCCGAGACGGCCAACAACGCGGTCATCGGCGGCTCCATGGTCCCCCTGCTGTGCATGGGCATCCCGGGCAACACCGTGGCCGCTATCTTCCTGGGCGGCCTGCTGGTCCACGGCATCAGCCCCGGCCCGCTGATTTTCCAGAACTCCGGCGAGTACGTCTATGGCATCTATCTGGCCCTTATTGTGTCCACCATCTTCATGGTGATTTTCGAGCGGCTGGGCCTGCCCATCTTCACCAAGCTGCTGGACATCCCCAAGCATATCCTGCTGCCCATCATCATGGTCATGTGCTGCGTGGGCGCCTTCTCCAGCGACAGCCGGGCCTTCGACGTGATGTGCGTGCTGGCCTTTGCCATGGTTGGCCTGCTGTTCAAGACCTTCAAGCTGCCCAGCACCCCGCTGATTATCGGCTTCATCCTGGGCCCCATGTTTGAGGAGAACCTGCGCCGGGCCCTGATGGCCAGCCACGGCGACTGGACCACATTCGTCACCCACCCCATCTCCTGCGTGTTCCTGGTGGTGGCCGTGGTGTTCTGCACCCTCACCGTCCGCAAGAACCTGAAGGAGAAAAAAGCCGCCGAGGCCAAGGGCGAGGCCTTTGACACAGCGGAGGAAGAGGGCTGAACCAAGGCTTAGGGAGGCTGAACCTATGTTGTTATTGAAAAACGGTCATGTGATTGACCCCTGTAACCAGATTGACCAAGTGGCGGACGTGCTGATTCAGGACGGCAAAATTGCCCGGGTGGGCCACGTGGAGGAGCAGGCGGACAACACCATTGACGCCGCGGGCTGCTATGTGACCCCCGGCCTCATCGACCACCACTGCCACCTGTACCCCCTGGCGAAAATCGGCCTGCCAGCGGAGGCGGTGTGCTTCGCCTCCGGCGTCACCACCGCGGTGGACGCGGGGAGCACTGGCTGCGCCACCTATCCGGAGCACCGCCCCTTTATCCAGGCGTCCAAGCTGGGAATCAAGGCCTACCTCAACGTGTGCTCTGCCGGCCTGTCCAGCCTGCCCGTTCTGGAGGATGTGGGCCCCGTCCACTGGGACGAGGGGGCCGTCAAGGCCTGTTTTGACCGGTACGGAGATGAGCTGCTGGGCTTGAAGCTGCGCACCAGCGCCCCTATCGTGAAGGAGCTGGGGTATGAGCCTCTCCGGAAAACGGTGGAGCTGGCGGAGCGGCTGGGCGTGTCCGTCATGGTCCACTGCACCAACCCACCGGGGGAAATGAGCCAGCTGCTGAGCATCCTCCGTCCCGGCGACGTGATGACCCACATGTACATGAACCAGGGCTCCTCCATTGTGGAGGGCAGGGTGGTGAAGGACTGCGTCCTCCGGGCACGGGAGCGTGGGGTGATCTTCGAGGCCGCCGACGCCCGGGCCCACTTTGGCCTGGACGTGGCCCAGGCGGCCATCGGCGCGGGCTTCTGGCCCGATATCCTGGCCAGCGACCTGACCGCACTGAGTATGCACCTGCGGCCCACCGCTTTCAATATGGCCATGCAGCTGTCCAAGTATAAGGCGCTGGGCATTCCCTTCCCCACCCTGATTCAGCTGTGTACCCAGGCCCCAGCAACCCACATGGGGATGCTGGATACCATCGGTTCCCTGACGGCAGGACATGCCGCGGATGTGGCGGTGTTCCGTCCCCTGCACCGGGAAAACATCTTCGGCGACCGCCCCTACGGAAATGAAAACCAAAAGCATATCATAGGGGAAACGGTCTATGAGCCGGTCCTGACCCTGAAGGACGGAGATATAGTCTACCGAAGCGTTACGTTCTGAAAAGGAGTGTATAAAATGAGCTATAAAGTACTGCTGCCCCAGCCCATCCTGCCCGAGGGCTACGCCTATCTCCGGGACCACGGCTATGAGGTCGTGGACGGCCGGGGCTTTACTGAGGACGATATCCTGGCCGACATCGCCGACTGCGACGCCATGATCGTCCGCACCGCCAAAATCACCGGCAAAATTCTGGACGCCGCCCCCAAGCTGAAGATTATCGCCCGCCACGGCGCCGGCTACGACGGCGTGGACCTGGAGGGGGCCCGGCGGAACAAGGTGCTGGTCACCACCGCCGGCGGGGCCAACGCCATTTCGGTGGCGGAGCTGGCCATCTTCTACATGCTCTACTGTTCCCGCCGTTTCAAGGCCGTCATGGCCCACTGTAAAGAGGACTACCGCTATGCCAAGATGGGCATCCAGAAGACCGAGCTGGAGGGCAAGACCCTGGGCCTGATCGGTACAGGCAACATCGGCAAGCTGGTGGCAAAAAAGGCGGCCTATGGCTTCGACATGAAGGTGCTGGCCTATGACCCCTTTGCCAAGGAGGTCCCTGAGTACATTCAGCTGGTAGAGGACCGGGATGTTATTTTTAAGGAAAGCGACTATGTCTCCCTCCACGTCCCCGCCACCAAGGAGACCACCCACTCCGTCAGTGACCGGGAGTTCAATATGATGAAGGAGACTGCCTTCCTCATCAACACCGCCCGGGGGGCCATCGTGGACGAGCCCGCCCTCATCCGGGCCCTGGAGGCCAAAAAGATCGCCGGCGCCGGCCTGGACACCGTGGAGCAGGAGCCCTTCGACCTGAACAACCCCCTGCTGAACATGGAGAATGTCCTGGTTGCCCCCCACATCGGAGGCGCAACCAAGGAGGCCTCCACCCGCTCCTCAGTGGCCTGCGCCCAGGCCATCGACGACTATTTCTCCGGCCGCACCCCCAAATTCATCGTCCCCGAGTTGCGGGACCTTATCTGATCTTCCTTGCCCTTGCACCGAATCTTCCACCTGTCCCCTGCCCTTCACAAACCAGGAAACAGTGGAGTTTCATGCCCGCTTCCTGAAAATCTCAATTTGAACCGTAGTTGGTTTCAGGTATCAATTTCAAAGCAATTTTATAAAATAAAGATAAAACCTGTGTGTCACCGTCGTTACACACAGGTTTTATCTGCTTTGTTATGTGCCGCCAAAAAAATGCAGGCCCATATCTGTTGTGCCACAACGGTTTGTTGGATCGACGCCCATTTTCTCTCTGCACAAAAAAAGATTTCAATTCAAGTTACGCCGTCTGTTCCGGCAGGGCCTGAAAGATTTCCCGGTTGTGCCGCACCGCCGGGGAATCTGGCTTGCAGGCGGCGGCCAGCTCGTTGAAGGTCTCCGCCCGCTTCCGGTCGCCCAGGCAGCTGTAGCAGACGCACAGCTGAATGCAGGGGAGGTAACCGTAGCAGTCCGGGGAGACAAATCCGCCCCGGCGGTCGTCCCGGACGCAGGTCAGGGCCAGGGCGTACCAGTAGGCGGCCTGCCGGTATTCCTCCCGCCGGAAAAACCAGCGGCCGATGTCGCAGCAGACCTCCGCCCGGGGCCGGTCATAGGTGAATGTTCGGAACAGCGCCGCCAGCGCATCCTGGTCGTTGCCCAGCTCCCTATGGCAGTAGGCGCAGTGGCAGCAGGCGTCGATGTTGTTCTCCACCCACCCCCGGCCCTCCTCCAGAAACTGCTCAAAGACGGCCAGCGCCTCCTCCCAGCGGTGGTGGTAGTAGAGCTCCCGGGCATAGTAGAACTGCTGGCGGGGCTCCAGCACCTTTCCCGCGTCCAACTGGGCCTGATAGATGCGCAGATTCCGGTCCGGGTCGGAGGGGCGGGTCTTGCGGTGGGTGACGGCAAAATCCCCGTAGAGAACTTTCCCGACCGGCGTGACCACCTCGTGGACGGTCCCCGTCCAGCGCATCCTTATGTGATTTTTAATGAGCCGCTCCCGGTAGTAGGAGAAGGTCACCCGGCCGCTCTCGTCAAACCCGGTGTGGTAGGGGGCCATGACCACCGAGACGGCGGGGTCCAGGCTTTCTTTTAAGGCCAGGAAAGCCTTCTG
Source organism: uncultured Oscillibacter sp. (assembly GCA_951800675.1). The sequence continues at coordinate 578 of CATOKC010000012.1, read as the reverse complement.
GTCCTCCTCCAGAATCACGTCGTCGGCGTCCAACCACATGCAGTAGTCCATGGACGCGTGGGAGAAGGACTCGTTCCGGGCGGCGGCAAAGTCGTCCCGCCAGGGAAAATCAAAGACCTTGTCGGTAAAGCGGGCGGCGATCTCTTTTGTCCGGTCGGTGGAGCCGGTGTCCACGATGATGATCTCATCCACCAGCTCCGCCGCGCTGTTCAGACAGCGCTCCAGCACATCCTCCTCATTTTTTACAATCATGCACAAGCTGACGCTGGCCATATCGCGGCCTCCTTTGATTGGATAGATTTGCTGAGGAACTCCCGCCGGTAAAACCGGCGGGAGTTCCATTCTGTTCGGGAAAAAGGGACTGCGGCGCGCTTAATCGCCCAGCCGGACGACCAGCATGGAAGCGCCCGAGCCGCTGGCCAGCTGGACATTGCCCACGCCGGGGAGACCGCCCACGCCGGGGATGCTGGGGGTCGTGGTGTATGCCTGAAGCTCGATCGTAGCGCGCTCCGGCACGGCCAGCGTGATCGTGCATTCAAACTGCCGGGCGCCCACCGTGGGGGCGATGACGCCCTCAT
>CATOKC010000011.1 GCA_951800675.1 uncultured Oscillibacter sp. | reverse complement strand
CCGTCCAGATGCTGGAGCAGCACGATCTTGAACAGTACCACCGGATCGATGCTGGGCCGGCCTTCTTCCTCACTGTACAGCGGCTCCACAATTTCATATAGTTTCCTGAACTCTACCGCTCTGTCCACCTTGCGCAGCAGGTGTTCTTGTGGCACCAGGCTCTCTGTATCCACCAGTTCCACCACGCCCCGCTCCATTTTTCCCTTTTCCATCATTTTTCTCACCCTGCTCCATTTTACCTCATATATATGAAAAAGTCTGCCCCTCGGCAGACTTTTTCGACAGGCTGGGGGGAGGGCTATCAATGATAGCCCTCCCCTTCAGATAAAGCGGTCAACATCCCGCTTTCACTGAACCCCACCTCAATTCTTCCGTTTTGCAAAATCCTCAATGAATCACCCATAGAGTTATATACAGCATATGCTGTATTTTCTTCTAGCTCTGTCTCGACACGGTTATCCTCTGTAGAAATAATATGCCAGTAATTTCCATCTTCCGAAATGTACCCTGATTGATTTATAGTTTGAGCGTTGTATGCCAATACTTGGAATGGACGCTTTTCTCTATAATCTGGTATACCAACAGTTCCATCTGTTTTTAATACTAGGATGGTTTCATAGTTCAAATACTGAACATCCTCCACGTTTGTATCCAAGCACATAGGCTTCTCTGAAAAACCATCCATATTTGCAGAAGAACCATTAGGAAAGTAGTAAAGATTAGAGCATGAATCAACAAAAAACAGAACTTCTCGAATTACATGGACACTTTTTACATTTTCCTGAACAGATACAGGATTTTGATAGTTTGCATCTCTTCCCCATATTTTTAGAGCTCCATCTTCCATGACAGCGGCTCCATAAAAATCTCCAGCATCAATATCTTTAACTGAACTCATTATTTTTACCGGTTGATTCGATCCAATGATACCTTTTTTCAATAAGAGTTCGAATGATATCCCCCATCCCCACAAATCGCCGTTTTTATCCAATACAAATGTTGCACCAAATGCTAATACGAGTTTTTTGGCATTGGGCACTAATATATTCCGAAGTTGAAATGACTGTGGAGGTGCGGCGCCATAGTCCCACCCCATATCTCTCTTATCAAAATTTGTACCCCATCGCACAAGGTTTCCTTCCGTGTCAATTAGATAGTAACTTGCTTCTCCCCCAATGTAAAGTCTATTCTTGAAATCAAAATCCTCGGGAATTGCGCTTTCCACTAGATAACCGTTTAACTCGGTTATATCATACGTTGTTTCTTTCTGATCAATACTCTGAGGAGGCTGCCTTTGATTCCCCTGTCCAGTTTCTACAATAACCGGCTCCGATAAAGCAGGTTCTTTTGCATATTCATCAGTTGACCCATAATTAACTATTATCCCCACAAATACAATGAAGCACACAATGATACTTAATCGGATTTTTTTCACAAAATACCTCCTCGTAAACATAAGCACCAAATATCTTTTGCCTTTTCTTTTTTTGTGAATCTTACACTACTACTCTGCCAAGTTAGTAAATAGAAGTAGCGCAGGGAGGGCAGATGTGGTAAACTGTTGTCGGGTGATGAAAAATGAACCACAAATATATTGTGACACTAACGGACGAAGAACGGCATGAATTGCGGGCACTGGTCCAAAAAGGGAGGACCCAGGGGTATCGAATCAAACACGCACAAATACTGTTGAAACTGGATGAAATTCCGGAGAATCAAGATTGGACATACGACAAAATAAAGGAAGCGTATCATGCTACACCCCACACAATCAGCCAGATAGCAAAACGGTTTGTAACAGGCGGCTTGGAAGCGGCGCTGGGGCGGAGAGAGCAGGTCAACCGTCATAAAAAGATCGACGGGCGGGTGGAGGCTCACATCATAGCCATTGCCTGTTCAGAAGCGCCGGAGGGGGGGGAGCGGTGGACACTGCAGCTGATAGCGGATGAACTGGTGCGGCTTGGGGTTGTAGATAGTATTTCAGACACGGCAGTTATGGAAACACTGAAAAAAACGAACTTAAGCCTTGGCAAAAGAAGGAGTGGTGCATCCCAAAGCCAGGGGCGGAGTTTGTAGCGCGGATGGAGGACGTTCTGGATGTATATCAGCGTCCTTATGATCCTCTGCGCCCGGTGGTTTGTCTGGATGAGACGAACCGGCAGCTCATTGAGAAGCGGAGGATTCCGCCGAAACCTGGAAGTCCAGAGCGAGAGGACTATGAATACCGCCGCTGCGGTGTGGTGGACCTGTTCGTTGCATTTGAACCGTTGGCCTGCAAGAGAGTGATAAAGCTGACTGACACCAGGACAGCCGTGGATTTTGCCCATTTCCTGCGTGAGTTAGTGGAGGTCCATTACAGCCACTGTGAAAAGATCGTGCTGGTCATGGATAATTTGAATATTCACTCCATTGCTTCGCTCTATAAAGCCTTTGACCCAGCCATCGCCAGACAGATCGCTCAGCGCCTGGAAATTCACTGCACGCCCATTCACGCCTCCTGGCTGAATATGGCTGAAATTGAAATTGGCATCCTTTCCAGACAGTGTCTGTCTCAATCCATGCACCCTTTTCAGCTTATGGCTCGTCAGGTCAACGCATGGACTTTACACAGAAATGCCGTTTCTTCTACTGCCCATTGGAGATTTTCCACCTGTGATGCCAGATGCAAACTCAAAAAACTTCATCCTACCATTTTGTAATTCCTGACTTGGTAGAATACTACGTATCTTTTGAAACAATCTTATCATCGCCTGACATTTTTGCTTTTCATTATATATAACAGCTTTGTAAAAAAAACGCAACACACTTTTATCTCTATATCTCAGTAGTATGTTAGATGGACCGTGCGCTGTTCTCTTCCATCTCAGCGCAGTCCCCCCCAAAAAAAATTTTTTGCTCTTTCATTTATACCCAATATTCTTGCTCAAATGTCTGCATCTGATTTACAGGCAAATACCGAACTTATGTCTTCCAAATGCAGCTTTCACCATCTGCGCGGTCCATCGCTAGATACTAACTGCCGCGATGGGGTAAGTAAGGAAAAGCTGATAATTTTTCCTTAAAGTAATGTTTACAATTTAAAATTTTTTGCCTCCTTTACTATTGATGCGGCCACATCAGAATATCAAAGTATTGGAGGCTTAATAAATGGCAGAAATTACCCGCAATGACTTGATTCCCGGCAATGACATCTATGCGCCTAACCGGATTTCAAACATCGTGAACAAGTCAGGCTGGAAAGTCAGCTGCAACATGTTCAAGTCGGAAAGTTTATACACCGATGACCGGAAGGCACCGTTCTCCGCTTATATCAGAGACTGTATCGAAGCGGAAGCTGGTGGCCATTATTACGCCAGGTCCTTCAACACCAGCACCTACCAAAGCGCGTCCTGCACGGTTCCGTTGTCGAAGTGCAGTATGAATACCTTGGGCACCCGCACCGGATATATCTCTCTGGGTATTTGCACGGAAAACGCCACGCTGTATCACCACTTCGATGTGGGCCTGCGAAATATAAATGGAACTGGCTGGCAGCCGATGATCTGGGGCCAGGGCTTTTTGCCCAGATGGAATTCCAGCGGTCCGACTGCTGACAAGCCCAACATGATCTACCATGATGATGCGCAGGTTCCAATTAGCATTGCGACAAATGATCCGGCTAAAGCAGTTCCCAGCAACGCAACCGTTACCATTTTGGTTGAAGTTGGACGAACCAATACTGTGGATTGGATGCGTGCTACTTTCTCGTATAGCGGCAAAACCGGCAAGGCTGCAATCAATGTTCCCCGCGGCACGTTGTTTCCGGAGTCCTCGGAGGCAAATCCTACGCTTCGCTTTAACCGCTTCATGTCTTTGGTGCCGGATAATGGAACAAAGGATAAGAAGGATAGCTCCAGGCTGGAGGGTTATATGGAAAACCTGAAGATCGGCTCTGTGAACTGGACTGCGGATAAACTCCAGCATGTGTGGGATGTTCAGGATGAAAACGTTCCTCTTGTCTGCATCTCCACCCTCGCTGACTCCGGCACCGCTATCAATCAGGACCACGCCATTATTTACCATACAACAGCGACCCACTAAACCATCTTTCTTTTGTGGCGGCATCGGCAATAAAGTATCTCCGGCATTGCGTATGCGGTGCCGGAGATACTTTTATTACTCTGGCAAATAAGTAATTTGAATCAATTAAGTAACCGTCAAAGCTAACAGCGTATAGACTTCTATGGGATAATAGTAGTGGAACGTTGCAAAACGTTCCACCACTATTAACGTCAGGGGGATACGCCATAACATCCACAGAGTTGAAGCATCAGGCACGGCTGCAGGAATGGGCAGGAGCAATTCAGGATTGCAGAAGCAGCGGATTATCAGTCAGGCAATGGTGCAGGGAGAGAGGAACCACGCCAACTACATACTATCGCTGGGAACGCGAGCTATTGTCTGTTGCCAGCACAACGAAGGCACTGCCTGAAACGCCTGCGGCTGCGTTTGCGGAATTGCCAGTACCAAAACAGATGTGTTGCAATGCAGCGGAACGTTCCGCTACATGTGCTCTTCGCCAGCGCGAACTTGTATATGCTTGCCCGGGCGGGCGGCTCTCTGCGCCCCGCCTGGGGCTCCTGCGCCCTTTAGGCCGGAAGGGAGAGGGGAAAATGGGAGTTTCGCCCTTAATACGGTCTCTATACGTTCGGTTTTGCAGTCAATTTCGACTGCTTACGTGTTTGCTGGCGGCTTTAATCAGTGGTTCCTTAGGTCTGAGTCCAACCGGCGAAAAAAGAGGGGCCTGGTTCGATACAACCAGGCCCTTCTTTGACCGTTAAGCAACTTGCGTATGGTTGGGATTCATTGCGCGTCCGATGGTGCCCGATGATTAGTTGTAATCGGGCATACCGGTTTCGTACCAAGAGTAGAACCGAATCTCATCGTAACGACTACTTCCCCAGCCGTAGGACAGAGTTGTGTCATTATAGCACTTCGCACCTGCCTGAGCGATGCGAACCTTACCCACAGAAGCAGGAACACTGCCATCATTGGGACGGACCATAGCAATGTGATCATAGGTGATGGCAATTCCCGGAGCGCCTTCGTTAGCGCGGCTCTGGGCCTGCTCATAGGTCACAGAATACCACTTAGGCCACTGGTTATGGGCCAACTGATCCCGCATGGAGGTGCAACCGCCAGTGGGCAAAGGGGTACCGCAAGCCTCTGCAACATCCCGAGCGAAGATATTGCAGTAGGTGTAGGTGCCAGGCTGATACTTGGAATTGTTTTCGACATCAAAGCCATCGATGATGCTTGCATATTCATTACCGGTCATATCTATTTCTCCTATCGTATTGATGTCTTTGAAGAAGCTGTGAATACAGTTTAAGCAGCATCAGTATGGAGCTCCTCTACTGTTAGCACAGTCTGTTTCACAGCCTCGACGTTGAGAACATAAATGCTCTCATAAGGTTGATACCGAACCACAAGATAAACAGCATCTTTGCTTGCAGGGCGCAGTTCCGCAGAAGTGACAGAAGCCAGCATGGAATTTACTGTTGGGAACTGATTCCTTGGGAAGTGCAATGTCAAAACATTTGCATTCGCCAGGAAATCGTCCCATGTCACGCCGCCATCGGAGGTCTTCAACAGTACACATGGGCTGCCCTCGCTACTTCCACAAAGAAGTCCCTCTTGCTCATTGAAGAAAAACACATCAGATACCATAAATGAAAACGATTTTCCCAATGCGCTCCAGGTTCTGCCTCCATCCGCCGTACGGCAGAATTGCCCTTCACTCACAGCCCACCCGTCTTTCTCATTGAGGAAATAGGATGCGCTTGTGTTTCCAGGCAGAGATACTCCCTCAAAGGCAGACGAATCCGCACAGTGCGAAGATAAAACTCCGGCAGCTTCCAGGATGTTTCCGTAAGCCCAGTGATCGCGGGCAAGATCAGAAAAGGGATTTGTTCCTTCTTCGACGGATGTATAGGCCTCGTCTCTGCCCAGCATACGGTTTATGACGGTCACGGCTTCCGCTCTCGTAATCGTCTTTTCGGGTCGGAATGTTCCGTCTGCGTATCCGTTTACCCAGCCCAAAACACTGGCGCTGTAAATATATTCAGCGGCCCAATATTCAACTGGGACATCGGCAAAATCAAGAACATCACCGTACCTTCCAACGGCAGGCATAAACTGGCACCTATGAAGCAGTACGGAAAACTCGGCTCTGCTTACCGGGCGCTCCGGGCGGAACATTCCATCCGTGTACCCAGCAAAAATACCGTAGCTGGACAGATAAGCCGCCGCTTGTGCGAATGGCTTCTCCGCTGCATCAGGAAACGGATTTTCCCGAATTTCCGCTTTGTTGTCTGCGTCCATAAGGGCGTACAACATTTCTGCCAACTCCCCTCGCGACAGGGGATCATCGGGCCGAATCCGGGAGTTATCCGCTGCAAGGTAGGGACGGTGACGCTCCGTACTGAGACTCGGCTGGACGTCTGGATCGACGATCTCCAGATGTTCTTTCAGGCTGTCATAGGAAAGCATTGATGAAGCCTTCAAATAGGCATCCAGCGCCTCTCCGCCGGAATTCACGCCGCCAACAGCATTCTTCCAGAGAAAAACCCTGTCTTTCCCCATTGCGAGGATGCGATAGGCGCTGCTGTTGTATTCCGCTGAAAACATATGACTCCTCGGAGATACAACTTCAATGGCGCCAATCAAGCCTCCCCAATGTTCTTTTGAAGGCCTGTGGAAAAAGCTCACACAAGACTCGCTTTCCTCCACAACAATCTCTTCCCCAGAAAGCCCGGGAACCGTGATGGAGATGCCTTGGGCCTTGTTCTCATAGTGAAATGCGCCGGCAGAGACAGCTTGAACAGGAACCAGGAGCATCAGACCAAGCGCCAGGAACAAAAACAATCGTTTCATTTACAGCAACTCCTTTTCGTTCTGTGTGAAAACAACTCTCCCCCTAATCTGCATCATGGGGGCAGACTCTCCAGAACCTTTTTCTCAACTTGACGAAATTGCTGCTTCTCTTTTTCGGTTTTGACTTGCAAGTCTGATTTATAGAGAGCAATTCCGCGCTGAAAATGTAAACGCCTAAACCTCTTCTAATCAGAAAACACCTGTGAAAGAAAAATATAGCGCGTCTATTGAGTATGGCACAGCCGCAGTTTAGTGGAAAACGGACTCAGGGAATTCACGCATTCGCCGCTCTATGCCTGACAGATCAGCTTTATCCATATTCGGCGAAAGCACGGCGCTTTCCAGGAGACATCTTCCCTCCTCGAACAGGAATTGATTGAGAGAAAGTTCCTCCGTATTCCATTCTCCGCCGTATTGTTCTGCATAGTACGCTTCCAATTTATTTTTCAAAAGTTCAGAGCGGTCCTTCCAGGCCCAATAGTTGGACGGGAGGCCGCGATAACCGTTCTTCTTCGCCGCTGCTTGCAGGAGGACGGCTTCTTCCGTCTCTTTCAAGGAGACCCCAACGAATTCTGCCAGCGTAACAGGAGCGATCGTAAATGTGCAGAATTCACGAATGTTCCGCAAAGCGCCCTCCGGGTCCGGTTCGCTGTGCATGGGATGGTTTATGGAGTCAGCGCTTGTGATAATCTCATTTGCATATTGCAAAACGGTATAATCTGTACCATCCACCGTGAACAGTACCATATCTGGATCTAATTGAATTACATCCCGACAGAGGTCGAACTCTTGAAAATCCTTCTGAGAAAATGTAAGCCTTTGGTTCGGGGCGAGAATTCGCGCTAGAATCGCGGCGGTCTGTCCACGGTTCAATCCGTTACTTCCCTCGAAGCAGCCGTAACGGTCCATTCCATTTAGAATACCCTCCTGGTAAAAAGCGTGAACGGCGGGATCAGCGGAATCCGGAATTTTTACGGCTTCGTTGATTGCAGGCAGTTTTATGCCGGAAGCCTCTAACGCCGCAGACAGCAGCAGGACAAGTTCTCTGCGGCAGGCGGGGTCTTTGGGTGAAACAGGAAATTCCACCCATTCGGAAAGCGGCGTTTCCAATGTGATTCCCGCCATTTGAAGAACCGTGTCGAAATGCTCCAGCGCGGGTGTATACCACGCTTCACCCTCTTCCGGTTCCTGGAAGGTCCCTGTGCCGCCGGACAGTAAATCTTGTAGCCGCGCCGCAATCACGATCACCTGAGCTTTCGACAGCGCATTCTCCGGCGAGAAGGTTCGCTCCGAAGTTCCCGCGAGCAGGCCAATTTGCCAACAGAGCTTGATGTTCTCTTCACACCAAACGCCTTGGGTATCGGTAAACCTTGGTTCGTCTGTACGGATACGAGGAACCAAGGTTTCTGGCTCCTCCGCCAGTGCGGGGACCATCAGTAGAACTAATGCCGCCACCAGTAGCATGCTGAGCGCTATCCATTGTTTCATTTTTATAATCCGCCTTTCTGCGAAAGGCACCGACGAGGTTATGAAACGAGGGCGCTTTCGCCTGAAATTAATGTTTGTTTAATCCGTTTCATTGAGAATTTTAAATACACAGCGCACAGTAGATGATGCTGTGTGAATCCGGGTATAAAAGCTCTCCCTCCTTATCAAGTCTCCATAAATATAAACAGCCGTTTTCTTTTATCGCAACATAAAATTTGAAAATTTTTTAAGTAGCCACAGACGAGAGTGACAGCCCAAGCAGGGCACCGTCAGACCGGTTTCCCTTTCATTGTAGCTTAGGTATGAGCCGCTGAACAGGGCGGAGATTTCTCGCCCTTTCTGGGCTGTCACCATTGTAGCAAGCAATGCAAGGTGGGACCCACCTTGCAAAAATGAAAAGCCCGCCAGCGGGCGGGTCTTTCATTTTGCTTGTTGGGGAAACATCCCCCAAACCCCTTTGAACAGCTCCGTTCCGGAGCTGGCTGCGCGTTCCTACGGAACGCTTGATGCGGGCCTCATGCCCGCAGATTTCCACCGAAAGACGTTTCGTGTTCCTCCTGGATTCCAGTGCTTTTCTCCGGCCCCGCCCGGTCATAACCCATCAGCCGGTCGACATTGGCCTTGACCGTCAGCAGTTCCTTCATACGATCTCTTGCCGCCCGATATCCGGCGTAAAAGGATTTTTTCTCCGTCAGCAGAGAAACATATTCCGCTTGCAGCTCCTTCACGGTGGGGAGCTTTTTCATGCCAAGATCATCAAAGGCTTTCTTCGCCGCCTGATGCAGAAGTATCTCTTTCTCATGCTCCGCTCTGAAGGTTTTGGAATACCCGGCCTTGCGGTAGGCGGTGTAAATCTCACGGGTCTTGGCATAGTTGATGATATGGGTTTTCAGTACGGCAATCTCCGCCATGCGCTTTTCTGCTGCCTTGATTTTCCCGGAGAGGTCATGATATTCGGCGCTGGCCCCAGCGGCTTTTTTTGAAAGGTCGGCATAGTCCAGCAGCTTGTGCTCTGTCAAATAATTCAGCGTTTGAGCCATCTGCTTCAAGTTAAAGGAACTGGCCCAGCGCATATAACCAGCACCCTTCCCGGCCTGAAGCTTCTCCTGCACATCCACCAGCAGATTGACCTTTGGAGGAATCTGCGCGGTGGATTTTTTTGCGCTGGGGATGTGGGCTTTCTCGCCAGCCAGAACAGCCGCCAGCTCCGATAAATCGTATTCTTGTCCCATGCTGCGGGCATCCAGCCGGATGTACCCGCTCCGCCCAGATGCCTGGAGACTGACGCTCTTGCCCCGGTGCCTCACAACGACGCCCACCTTCTGAAGCTGCTCCAGCAGCGCATCCAGATCAGGAGGTTTTTTCGCCAGGGCCTCGTCGATGATCGCTTTGAGCTGGTCCCGGTGGCAAGGCGGTTTGCCGCCCAGCCATTGGTCGTAGCTCTTGCCCCGGCGCTTCGGATTCTCTACAATGGAATACCCGTTTTCGATGCAGATGGTATCGCTAAGACGGCGGACAGCCCGCGTGCTGCCCCAGAAATTCCGAAACTTTCGAGTGTGGTCAAGGCTGGTGGAGTTCCAAATAATGTGATTATGGATATGGGCTTTATCAATATGGGTGCAGACGATAAAAGCGTGGTTCCCTTTGGTGAAGCGGCGGGCCAGTTCATAGCCCAGGCGGTTGGCCTCTTCCGGGGTGATTTCGCCGGGGACGAAGGACTGCCGTATCTGATAGGCGATCACATCATCCTCTCTCCGCCGTTTGCCAGTCTTGGCGGTGTATAGTTTTTTTGAAAAAAGAAACTCTGCGTCAGCGATGCGGCTGTCGCATTGGAAACTGGTGATAAGCCGTCCGTTGTCAGTCTTTTGGGGATTCTCTACATAGTCCAGGATATCGTTGATAGCGGTGTCCATCGTCCGCCCCTTGCCGGTGTGCAGGGGGAAAATTCGCGTAGTTGCTATTGGTTAGTCCTCCTTTAAATAGAAAGCGTATGACGCATATTTCTGAAAACGAATTGCAGGAGTTTGCACGGCAGAGGAAGTATCGAAATCAGTCAGAGTATGACCTGTCGAAAAGTACAGGGGGAGCTCTGTCTACAATCTCGGTATGGAGTTCCACGAGCATGATACTTCAAAAAACTCTTTACAAACGTGGCCACGAACGACTATGATGAGCATATAGGGGGGGCACCCATGAGCCGAATCATCCTACATTGCGATCTGAACAGCTTCTACGCGTCGGTGGAATTGCTGTCCCATCCGGAGCTGAAAGACGTTCCTGCCGCCGTTTGCGGCGATCCGGCCTCCCGCCACGGCATCATCCTGGCGAAGAACGACCCGGCAAAAAAATACGGCGTCCAGACGGCGGAAACAATCTGGCTGGCCCGGAAGAAATGCCCGAACCTGCTGTTCGGCGGCGCGGCCCAGAAAATACTGCGCAAGTATGGAATGAAAACCATTGGACAGATGGCGGCGTGTAAGCGGGAAACACTGGAAACGATCATGGGCAAGCTGGGAACCCAGCTCTATGAATACGAATACGCAAATGGCCTGGATGAATCCCCGGTGAAATCCCGCTATGAGACGGAGCCGGTGAAGTCGGTGGGCAATGGGACAACTTTTTCTTTCAACCTTACAAAACGGCAGCAGATTGCCGATGGAATTGCCATGCTGACCGGCGAGGTTGCCAGCCGCCTCCGGCACAGCGGCTTATATGCCGGAGGCGTTCAAGTGACCGTTCGGGACCCGGAATTTCATGACCGCTCCCGCCAGCGGCAGCTTTCCGTGCCCACATACCTGTTCCGTGACCTCAGGGGAACGGCAATGGAATTGGTAAACGAGATATGGAAACCGCCGTCCCCCGTTCGGGCGCTGCGCGTCACCGCCATCAATCTTGTCCCAGAGGATGAAACGTTTGAGCAGGTGGATTTATTTGCGTCCGCTGCCAGCCGTGAGCAGCAGGAGCGGCCGGAATCCGCCATGGCCAGCATCCGGGACAAATACGGAAACCGTTCGATTGCTTTTGGCAGGACACAACGTTTGGGGCGAAGCGATGAAAACGACTGAACCCTTTTCCGGTCATTGAAGCGCTGACAGTGCGGATAGGATTTTCTGCGCGGCCTCCCACAGCCGGTCAAAGCTCTGCCTCAAATCCTCCAGGTCAGCGTCGTAGAAGCGGCTTGTCTCATGTACCCGCTTGGTAAGCTGGTTGAGGTTATTGCCGGAGCGCCGCAGGAGAGACACCAGCTCCCGCAGTTCCGGCAGGTCTAGGTTGACCGCATAGCCGTCAATCGCCATTTTGCGGAGGTATGCCGCCATGTTAGTGGTGCCCAGCAGGTCCATCTTTTGTTCGATCATCGCCCGTTCCTCTGGGCTGACACGAAATTTCAGTTGAATTTCCCGCTGTCGGTTTGCTTTTTCCATCGTCACCGCTCCGGTTCTCTGTTCTTGGAGGGGCCGGACGCCTTGGACGGCTCCGCCGCCTCTCGCAGCTTTTTCCGCACGGAGGGCTTGCGCAGGATCAGCGGCTTGCTCCGGTCCTCATCTTTGGAAATGAGAGCGTAGATACCTTTGTACCCCTCCAGCGTCGAAAGGGACAGGGAGGCGAAGGGCAGCATATTCATAAGCCGGTCACGGTCCTTCTGCTTGGCCCGTGCCCAAAAGTCCGGAGACACACGCGCCATGAAATGCGTTCCGTTGGGGCTGTTCGGCTCCACCGCCTCCTGAAACTGTTCCAGGATATGGGACGCCTCCGCCTTGATATCCGCCCGCTTGATGGGCTGGGACAGGAGGTATTCGTGGCGGGCGGTATCCAGGAAAATATTCAGCAGGCCGGGATGGCAGTTTGTGATTATGAAATATGCGCACTTGGGATCTGCGCCGAAAGGCGTTTTCCACGCCCACTCTTTATTCTTCCGGGAAATGCGCCCATCGTGCTCTAATCGCTGGACCGTGTTGGCGAGGACATAGAGTGTCCGCTCATAGCCGAACTGTTTGACAACATCCCGCACAGCGGGTACAGCGCCCAAACGGTTGTGACCGTAGTACCTCCCAATCGCCGTTTCAATGGCTTCTTTACAAGCGATATTGGCGTCGAGAGAGGCATTGTACTGCGCACATTCATCGTGAGCCTGGGCATAGTCGAAGGGAAGCTGATAAACAGGTGTTTTGTCCATATAAGTAAAATCCTTTCATCGTTGGTTGATTTTGATAGAATTAAGAAAATGCAAAAAAGGGGGGCGTCATGGTGGCGTACAGCGAAGCGATGTGGGCGGAGGCCAAGAAGAAATGCCGTTTGAATAACGAGGATATCGCCCTGGCTAAGCGGCTGGGGCTGAATCCCCGGAGCCTTATCAAGAACATTCCCAGCAGGAGCGAACCCTGGAAGGCTCCCGTAAAGGACTGGCTGCATGAGATCGACGAGAAACGGCAGAAGAAAGCGGCGCAGAAGCAGGAACGGAAAGAGCGGCCCCAGAAAAGTTCCTCCTGATAGTCAGCGCTCCTGCTCCGATCTCTTGGGTTTACTGTTTCCCTCCGCCTGTCTGGGCCGAAGGGGCCGCTTCAAATTGTTCAGCACAGAAGGACGGACTTCTTTTGCAGGGCGTTCTTCTGGGGCCGGTTCCCCAGCGGCAGGCGCGGTTCCATCGTCAATCCCCAGCTTGGCGTTCAGCTCCGCCAGCCGTGCGCTTTTCTGCTGAAGCTCCGATTCCTGGGCGAAGGGCCTGTTTACCTCATTCCGAAGAACCTCCATCTGGCTCTGGATGCTGTTGATCTGTGTCTGCAAAGCCGCGATTCGCTCCGGCATCTTATCCAGGGCATGGTCGATGCGAAGGAAGTTGCCCACAACATCCATGCCCAGCTCCACCCGGTGGGTCATCTGACCCTGGAGGGTCAGTACGAAGGTACTTCCAAAGTTCTCTACAGACATAGCGGCGGAAAAGCCGCGATACTTCCCAACCTCCACAGGGTCTACAAGATGCTGTTCCTCTCGAATTTGCGCGGTACGGCGCATTTCAGCGATCAGCAGTTTCCCCGCCTCCGCTTTGTCCGTGACCAGTTCGCCATGGAACTCCATTCCCGCAAACCCCTTTGAAACCGAAGTGGCGCCGTTCACAGGCGGTTCCCCGTCCGGCGCTGCCGGTTCGGCGGGCGGCTCACCGTCAGCCTTGGCGGGCTTTTCCTCTATGATGGTCGGGTGAGGATGCTCCGCAAGGGTTCTCATATCCGCTTCCAAACCAGAGATAAAGCCCTTGTTTTTCTGGATTTGCTGAGGATAATTCCGGAGAAGATTATCCTCCATCCGGTAGCGCTGGCTTTCATGATCGGCTTTCAGGAGCCGGAGGCGGGCAACGTCAATGTCCAAATCCATCTTTTCCCGTATCAGCGGATTCCCGGCGCACAGGGCCTTGATCTCCGCATAGGAGAGGGCGGTTTCGTCCACGTCCTCGCAGGAGCGGACCGGGGATTTGGAGGTCATGATCTGGGAGATGAACTTCTGCTTGTTCTCTACAGTCTGCCACAAATAGCTGTCAAAGGTCCCCTCTGTAACATAACGGTAAACGTGTACTTTTGGATTGCTGTTGCCCTGGCGGACGATGCGGCCCTTGCGCTGTTCCAGGTCCCCCGGCCTCCAGGGGCAGTCGAGATCATGCAGGGCGATCAAGCGGTCCTGCACATTCATACCAGCGCCCATCTTAAAGGTGCTGCCCATGAGAACACGGACCTGCCCGGAACGGACCTTGGAAAAGAGGGCCTTTTTCTTGGCGTCGGTGTTCGCGTCGTGAATAAAGGCGATTTCCCGTTCCGGGATACCCAGGGCAATGAGCTTGCTCCGGATATCCTCATAGACGGAAAACGGCGGTTCGGGCTTCGTATCCTCCAGGAGACTGCCCAGGGCGTGGAGTTCCGTTCCAATCGCGGTTTTACTCCCCGCCGCCATGGCCGTTTTTCTCTTCGTGGCGGCAGCGGCGGCTTTCGGCGTGGAGAGGTCACAGAACAAAAGCTGGGTCAGCTTTTCCGCCTGTCCTTCCTGCCAGATGTGAAATACATTATTTACGCACAGATTGACCTTGCTCTCCGGGTTATCGGGGAAAAGAGGATTGATAAGCCGCTGGTCCAGACCCAGCTTGCGCCCGTCGTTGGTAATGGCAAGCATATTGTCAATTCTGGGGTCCACCTGCCCTGAGTGAACGGCGGCGGCGCGGTCGGCAAGGTCTTTGACCAGCGCTTTCTGCTGCTCCGAGGGGAGGGCCTTAACGGTGTGATACTTCGCCTCCGGCACGGGAAGATGAAGTTGATCGGCAGTCTTGATATCGGCAGTTTCCTGGAACATCGCCATCAGCTCCGGAAGATTGAAGAACCGGGCGAAGCGCGTCCGGGGCCGGTACTTGCCCTCCGGGGCCAACTCCACAGTCGTCACCGTTTCGCCGAAGATGGAGGCCCAGCTATCGAAGTGGGTCAGGCTGAAATGCCGCCCCCGGCTGTCGGTGAAGCCCTTTTCCAGAAGATTCTGCTGCAAATAGCGCTGCATGGTAAAAAGCTCCGTCATGGAGTTGCTGACCGGGGTGCCGGTGGCAAACACCACGCCGCGCCCGCCGGTGATCTCGTCCAGATAGCGGCACTTCAAAAGCATATCGCTGGACTTCTTGGCGCTGGTTGTGGAAAGGCCCGCGACGTTGCGCATTTTTGTATAGAGGAACAAATTTTTAAAAGCGTGCGCCTCGTCCACGAACAGGCGGTCCACGCCTAACTGCTCAAAGGTAACAACATCATCCTTGTGCTTGTCGGAGATCAGACTTTCCAGATCGCTTTCCAGGCTCTTTTTCGTGCGTTCCAACTGCTTGACGCTGAACCGCTCCGCGCCGCTGGCCTCCAGCTCGGCAATACCCTGCTCCAGCTCCATGATCTGTTCCTGAAACAGCGCCTCACGCCGTTTGTAAGATACGGGCAAAAGCGTAAATTGAGAATGCCCCATAATAATGGCGTCATAATTTCCGGTTGCAATGCGGGCGCAGAATTTTTTCCGATTTTCTTTCTCAAAATCCTTTTTCCGCGTGACGAGGATATTGGCGGAGGGATACAGCCGCAGAAACTCGCTGGCCCACTGTTCAATCAAATGATTCGGGACGACAAACAGCGATTTATGGCACAGCCCCAGCCGTTTGCTCTCCATTGCCGAAGCGACCATTTCAAAGGTTTTGCCCGCGCCCACTTCATGGGCCAGGAGGGTATTGCCGCCATAGAGGGTATGGGCAATGGCGTTCAATTGATGCTCCCGCAGGGTGATTTCCGGGTTGATGCCGCCGAATACGATGTGCCGCCCGTCGTACTCCCGGGGGCGGATGGAATTGAACATCTCATTGTACTGCCGCACAAGGTCCTGACGGCGGGCAGGGTCCTTCCAAATCCAGTCCCGGAAGGCGTCCTTAATCATCTGCTGCTTCTGCGAGGCCAGAGTGGTTTCCTTCTGATTCAGCACACGGCGGTCCTTATCGCCCTCCCGAACGGTATCATAAACACGAACATCCCGGAGGTTCAAGGTGTCCTCCAGGATGTCATAGGCGTTCATCCGCCCGGTGCCGTAGGTGGTGTTGGCGGCAATGTTGTAAACGCTGGCCTTATTTTTTCCGGCAATGCGCCACTCTCCGGTGAAGTCCGAGAACTGCACATGAATATACTGCTGCTCCTGATTGGTCGTTTGAAGCAACTCGTACATAAATTGCTGGACGTAGCGCTTGTCCAGCCATGCCGCTCCCAGGCGAAGGTTGATCTCCGAAGCCTCCAAATCCTTGGGCTGTGCCGCCTCCAGGGCCTCCACGTTCGCGCGGATTTTATGCTTCTCGCCGTCCGGCAGGGCCTCATACATCGCCTTTGCCATGCGCAGCTTTCGCCGGACGTTGCCAGACAGGTACTCGTCCGCCGATACCAGACGAAATTTTTTCAAATCCGTATGCGCGGCGGGAATCCAGTCCGCCTGTTCCTCGCATTGAATATCCCGGAAGATCACGCCAGATAATTCCCTCTCCAGCACATCCTCCACTTTTCCGGTAAGCCGGGCCATATAGGTCAGGTCCACACAGGCGTGTTCACCAATGGAAACCGCCAGGGCCTCCGCCGCCGTGTCCACATGGGTGACGGCCTGGTGGGGCTTGATCGTCCGCTTGGTGAACATATCTGCCTTACGTTTCAGCTTGCCATCCTCGTCCACAACCTCCAGGGAGCAGAGCAGATAATAGGAATTATCCTGGGAGAACACATTGGAGTTTTCCCGGCTGTTAATCAGACCAAATTTTGCGGTAAAGGCATCGTAAAGCGTATTGAGGGTTTCCTGCTCCTCTGCAATGGCGGCTTCATCATCCCGCATTTGATCATCAATCAGACGGTAAACGCAGTCCCGCAATTCCACCATCCCCACGATGCGCCTCCTGGCGGCGGCGCTCAACTCGGGCTTGACCATCGCGAAATCTTCCCGGTAGTACACTTCGCCGTCGATAATGGCATAGGAATATTCCTTCACATCCGGGTCCGCCATAATCGGGCTTTCTACCACCGCCTCTACATCCAACTCCTGAGCAGTCGCTTGGAAGAACTCGCCGTGGATATGGGAAATGGCTTCATGAAGCTGCTGGGCAAGGTCCGCTCCTTCTCTGGGTCTGCACTCAAGCTGTGGGCCAAAGGGACCGGAAACGACTTGCAAATCACCTAACACCATTTCCGGATGTTCCTGGAAATATCGGTTTACGCTTACAAAACCGGGGTGTTCCTCACCGTCTTTTCCGGTATACATATGCTGCTCGATTACACTGGCTGTTACCCAATCCGGCAGAGGGTCATTCTCCCGCAAGGGTGCCTCTCGTTTTTGAAGGAACACCATAGACATGGAAGTATCTGTTCCGGCGTTTGCTTGAAAGGCACCGTCTGGCAGCCGAACAGCGCCCAGCAGGTCACAGCGCCGCGCTATGTAGCACCGTGCCCGGTCATCCTTTTTATCCATGGTGCCTCCGCTGATGCCATTGGAGGTAATAAAGGCAATCACGCCGCCAGGGCGGACCTTATCTATAGTTTTTGCGAAAAAGTAATCATGAATCAAGAAGCGTTGACGGTCATACCTCTGATCCACCACCTTATAGTTTCCAAAAGGAACATTACCGATGGCGAGATCAAAGAAACCATCCGGGAAATTTGCCCTCTCAAACCCACTGATAGCGATATTGGCCTCTGGGTAGAGCTGCTGGGCAATACGCCCGGTGATGCTGTCCAGCTCCACACCGAACAACTTGCTTTCCGACATACTCTCCGGCAACAGCCCGAAGAAATTGCCCACACCGCAGGACGGCTCCAGGATTTTTCCGGTTTTAAAGCCCATACTCTCCACAGCTTCATACATTGCCTTGATGACCACAGGACTGGTATAGTGGGCGTTGAGGGTGGAGGCTTTTGCGAGTTTATATTCCTCCGGGGTCAGCAGCCCCTTCAACTCATCGTATTCGTTGAGCCAAGCAGTTTTGTTTTTGTCAAAGGCGTCCGGAACGCCGCCCCAGCCCACATAACGGGAAAGAATTTCCTGCTCCGCAGCCGTGGCGGAACGGCCCTCCCTCTCAATCTGCTTCAGGGTGCGGATCGCCTCAACATTCATCCGGTACTTTGCCCTCGGCCCGCCTACGCCAAGGTTGTCGTTGGTGATGCGGAAGTTTCCGGCGGCGGGAATCCCCTGAGCCGGTTCTTCCTCCCGGTCAGGCAATTCGTGGGCGGCGGATGGTTGAGCGGCAGTTTCCAGGGCGGGCGATTCCGAGGGCACTTCCACAGGGGCCTCTTGAATAGGAGCATCCCGCACAAACAGGCCCGTGTTGCGCTCATCCTGGCGCAGAGCGTCCACAAAGAAATCCCGGTCTACGGTTACGTGGCTCCAGGCATACGGCCCGGTGTCGATGCGAACGTCGATTTCCCCGATATATTCAATCGTGCCGGAAACGTCATGGTCATGGTAGGGAAATACAACATGATCTCCAACGGCGTAGGAGGGCTGTCCCTCCAGATGTGTCGGTTTCAGCGGCGGTGGGTCGTGGGCGAAACCGTCCAGCTCTTGCAGCCAGAGGCCGCGAAGCAGCGCGGCGGCCTCGCTCCACTGAGCGGTGGCAACGGCTTTTTTGTTATCGTCGTTATCCAGAATGTTAATCTCTATGCTGACCGTTGAGGTAAAATAATCCGCCTTTTCTCCGGTGTCGAGCTCCACCGTTTCCGCACGGCCCGCAAAGAGTTCCGAAAGGCGGTGGGCAACCGAGCTGTTGCCCTCGCTGGCACGAAACCAGCCCGAAATATAATATTTATCTCTGCTGGTGAAGAGATGAGAGGCCAGAACTTCCCTCATATCCTCGTTGCAGGTTTCCAGATTCATAGGCAGGAACTCCGTGATCGGGCCATTCCTGGAATCCAGAAGCAAGGACGCCTCAAATCGGCTTTTGCTTTCAGAGCGCAAAATTGGGTAGGTTTGCGAGGGGTCTTGCAGGTTGACGTTGGAGGGATAAACGTCCGCAATGATGTAAGGTTTTTTCTCCAGATAAACCGTATCGCCCACTTTGTAAGCCGGGGCCATGGGGTCGCGTGGCGGCAGGTCCGCCGCCCCGACTACCTTTTCCCATTCCTCGCCGGAGATGGTAATGTCAGCCTCATGGGCGGCGTCCCCGCTCCTAATGGTGATGCTATCCCCCTCCAGCGTGACGGGCTGATTGGACAGATCGGGGGCCTCCGCCTGTTCCAGCTGTACCTGGGAAAGAACGGGGTAAGTCTCTCCGATAATCTCCCGATGCAGCCGGGAGTGAAATTCCGCCATATCAGAGTACAGTCGAATAAAGCCCATGTCCTCTGATTCCATAAAAGACCGCGCCGCCCGCTCAACCGCGGCGCGGCCCTCTAAAATGGCGGTATCATGGTCGGAGTTTGCGCAGGCGTTCCGATACGCCTGATCCGCAAGCACCTTCTCTTTTACAAGGGGCTTGTAATGCTCGTAGATCTCCCGCACGGTAGGACCATCGTTCCCCGCCAATCGCTCCACATCCTCAATAACCTGCTTCACAAATGCGGAGGGCTGGCCCTGTTCCAACTGTTCCCGGACAGCGGCGGCGTCAACGTCGGCAAAGTTCTCCAGCTCCGCCTCCGTAAAAAAGCGGTCCTCCCTCACCAGACGGGCAAGATGCCGCTGAACCTTAGACCAGGGCAAATCCGTGCCGCTGCCAGCCGTATGAACCGGATAAGCGGGGAAATTGTCCCCATACTCGCCCCGAAGCCACGCCGCCGTCTCCTTCTCACGGGCATGGTCCATCATGTACTGCTGGACCCGGCGCTTGCTGGCAATATCCCCGTTCCACTCCTGAAGGGCGGCGTCAATGTCTGCCTGGGTAATTGCGGCGGGCGGGACAACTGTAAGGGGAGCCGGGGATTCCGGCCTCTGACTGGCGGCGGGCGCGGCTTTCTCCAATTCCTCCGGCGTGAGATACGTCCCTTCCTGGAAAAGCAGTCGCAGACGCTTTTCTACTTTCGTCCAGGTGACCGGAGTTTCCTCTCCCGAGGCGTTCCGCCAGAACACAAATCCTTTGGCAAGGCGGAAGTCCACAAAGCCGGTTGTGCCGTCCGAGAAGGTGTAGCTGCGTGCTCCGTCACCGTATTCCTTTTTCAGCAACTTTACGGCGTCATTATGGGAAATTCCTTTTTGATACTGCTCGTAAATGCGTAATTTCCCGCCTTGGACACTGGTTCCCCGCCGCAGAACGTCGTCGACATCTTTTTCCGAAATAGAAGGAGCGGAGAGCGTTTCCGCGCTCTCCGCCACCTGGATTGCTTCAATCTGCTGTTGTTCTGAGGGAAACAGGCTGATTTGCCCCTCCTGATTGGAATTTAGCTGAACACCAGCTCCGCCAGAATCACTTCCTCCGCCTGGGCCTTGCAGGTGTTCATCAGACCCACCCATTTCAACTGGTCGCGGGCCTTCAGTTCCTCCGTCGCTCCCGCCGATTTCGCCAGCTCCGGCAGCATCCGTTCCAGCCTCTCGCTGGCTGTCCGGTCGATCTCCAGCAGGTGCGGGAACAGCCTGCCGCTCACCGTCAGTTCCGCCCACAGGAGGGGGCGGTGCTCCATCAGGTACTTCCGCCGCATCCTCCCGTATTTGCCCAGGGACTGGGACGGCTGGTCCTCCAGCGTCAGGTTCGGGATGAGGTAGTCCCCGTTCCGGGTGTACGTCAGCTTGTTCTCCATGGCTTACGCTCCTTTCCTTGCGCTTCTCGCGCTCATACGCCTTGATAGCGGCTTCAATCTGCCGCAGAACTTGTTCGCTGCTCTGGCTCACCGCCATGCCCAGGGCCGTCGCGGTTGGAATGGTGCTGAAATCGAAGATGTTCATGAAATCCTCGTGGCTGAAATAACTCTCCGGTTCCAGGCCGCAGCGGGACATGATGGTATAGGCGATGCTCACAAAGGCGGCGTTTTGGAACTGCTCCGCGATATCATCCTTATCGTATTCCTCCAGCACGCTGCCGTCAACGATACGGAGAAGGTCCTCCTGGTTATCGTCCCAATACGCCGCCGCAAGCAGGGACGAAACCGCTTCAATCTGTGTGGCGAATCCCTGCTGGCCGGAAACGCCGAAACGGGCCTCCAATGCCGCCGACACACTCCGCTGGTGTTCCGGACGGTACTGCCAGAGCCGGGGGCGGCGGGCCTTTTCCAGCTCCGCCGTATCCGCAACATCGAACACATACCGCAGACGGGCCTTGTCCCCGCTGGTGTCAATCAGGGCAATCCCGCTGGAACCCCGCATGACATACCGGCGCATTTTTTCGTTCCAGAAATCATATTCGGCGCAGGCGGTGGCGTTGGGCCGCTGGGCGTAGATCATCATTTGGTCTGGGAACGGATATTTGTAGAGGCGTCCAGCGGTGCAGAGGAACGCCGTCCACTCCTGATAGCTGCCGGTCAGACGAGTGACTACTGTCTCGGAAAGCTCGGTGTACATTTGGAGCTTACTCGGCATAGGCAGTTTCCTCCATGTCAAAGTCCGGGTACAAGTCCAGAGCGTCAAATTCGCTGTCGCTCATAGCGCGGAGCTTGGAAAGGGAGCTGTCGGTCAGGTTCCGCAGTTCATCCTCGTCCTGCTCCAGATAGCCCCGCATTTCCTCCAGGACGGCGATCAGGCCCAGGCGGGTGCCGCCGCCGCTGCCGTTATAAATGCACAGTAAATTGGTTTCCTCAAATGTAAACGCGTTCATCGTTCCATCCCCCTTTTTCTTTTCGTAGCTTTATGGGCGCTGTTCTGCCGTTCCCGGATAGTCTGCTCCGCCCGCCCTTTGTACGCGGCATGGATATCGGCCATCAGCCGGACACAGTTTCCAGGCGGGACCTGATTAAATTTTTTGATCGTTTCTGAAAAAAGAGCATGGGTCCGGGGGTCCCGCCCCAAAGCTGGAAGGGCGGCGGTCAGGTCCTCGATCAAATGCTCCGGTGTGTTCAGGGCATATTGAAAAATCAGCTTCTGCTCTTCGCCGGTAAACAGGCTGAGAAAGCGGTCCATTTTACGAAACGCCTTGACCGCGCCCTTTTCGTCCAGGACGGGCTCATAAAGCGCACCCGTTCGCAGATACATCCCATCCATTCCCGCTCCGCCGGTGTAAAAGCCGTTTTCATCCCGTTCGCTTTCCAGCAGCGCCGTTCCATCCGTCAACAGATATCCTGGCTTCACGGTCCGGCTGGCATATCCATAGGGAACGCCTTTCCGGACAACCCGTGAAATCCAAGGCGGTATATCATCCAGCGTCATACTGTACCGTCCCTGGTCCATACGTTACCTTCCTTTCTCTGAACTTTTCTGACGCTTTGCCCTCTGCCGCTTTTGCGGCGGCTTTCCTTTGAGCTGGGACACGACAGATTTTTTCTTCATCTCCTGCTCCCGATGGACGGCACCCGCCAAATCCATGAGGGAAATCCGCTGTCCGGCTTTTACCTGGGCCTCCAGCTCCGCGACGGTCGGTTCCTTGGGGCCGTTGTTGATGATGCCGTCAATCATGTTGCAGTCGTCCTCCGTGGACAGCTCCGCCGCTTTCAGATAATTTTCCGGCTTGATGAAATCCGGCACCTTTGCGAATCCCATACTGTCGCAGTAATGGCAGGATACCACGCCGTCCTGCTTGACCGCAATGATGTCGCTGACCGACATGGAGGGCCGAAGATAATCCGCCGGATGGGCGTTGTTAAATTTGTCCCACAGCCGCTCCAGGGCGCTCGACCCCAGCCCGAAGGCCAGTTCCCCGGTATAAGCCAACTCGTAATTCTCCCTCCGGGGGCTTTCTCCGGCCTGTTGTATCCGTTCCAGCGGTTCATAGCGCAAATAGCGTGTACTGTCATCCTGCCGCAACTGATAGATCGCAAAGCAGTCCCCGGCGTGGCGGAGAAAGGCTTGCTCCCGTTCCTCCTGACGCTCCATCCGGCTGGCAGCGGCCTGACGGAAGTCCGCACTGCCCTCCCATTCATCGGTGGGCATGGCGCACACGGTATCCGGTGGGAGTTCATTTAGTTCATCCAGATCAAAGACCATCCGGGCATATTCGTTCACAATGGCGTAAATGGAGAAATCCCGCTCCATCAATTCCTCCGCCCGCTCTTTGGACAGAGGAAGTAAATATCCCTCCAGGCAGGCAAAATCCCGGTCCACGTCTTCTTTGGAATAAGCCGGGTCCGGCATGGGGTATTCGTCCAGAGCCGTATCTTCCCGCAGCAAAACAGGCGCGTCCAGATTTACCTCCGAGGGGTCCAGCGGGATGAAGCAGAACGGCTCCCCGCCAAACAGCAGCGGCTCCGCTTCTTTAAATTGCGACAGGACATCCGTTTGCAGGGCGGCATACTCCGCATAGTCCTCCGGAGTAAAATATCCTTCCTCCAGCAGCTCGGCCTGTGTCTCGGTATAGCCGGTGCCGGAGATGAAACGGAACATCTGGGGATTGTCCGATACATGAAGCAGGGACTTGTCGTGGTTCAGATAATGCCCCCGATTGTCATAGTGGTCCCGTCTGCCTAGGTATACCTTATCATCCGGGGCAACAAACGCGTCCAGCTCCGCGCCGTCCTTCGTGCGGTAGTGGCTTACTCTTGCCGTGTTTACGTGAAAGAAATCATCATGGCGCAGTCTCCCAAGCGTAAGCTGGTCAAGCAGCTTATCGCACAGTTCAGCGCTGCCAACAAACAGCACCTGGTCCGGCGACGGCCCTTCATCGTCCAGCGTCCGCGCCCGAATCAGGCGGAAATCGCTTTTCCCGACGTGCTGGGGATTGTACTCGGAGCAGTATAAGTATGAAACCTCCGTCTCCGCTTTGGACGGAGCGGCTTCTTCTGCGGCAGAGGCGTTTCCAGCGGATGATTCCTCAGAGGGAACCGCCATATCAGAACTCTCCGCCTGTTCCAGAACAATCCCCCGCTCCTTGCAAACCTCCGCGAAATGGCGGTCGATTTCGGTGATGAGATAGTTGGCGGTCTTGCTGATGGTTTCCAGGCTGGCTTTCAGCTCCGGCAGTTCCTTCCCGCTGCTCCAATGCGCAATATAGCCAAGGCTGTTGGCGCTGGTTTCGATGTTATAATACTGGCACACGGAATAGGAAACGCTCTCGGCCTCCACCTCCCGCGTCTGTTCGTCCTTCGGATTCACCGATTCCATGGCGTCTGTTCCGGCAGCGGCGGCTTGCTGCTGTTCTTCCTGATTATGGAGAATGGCATGAGTGATCTCGTGTATGCCCGTGCATACCGTCTGGACCTCACTCATCCCCTCCTGAATCGCGATTCGCTGGCGGGCGGGGCTGAAATAACCGTTCATATTCCCGCTGATGGGCTTGAAGTCAATCGGAACCGGCGAGGTCCGGCGCAGGGCCTCCAGAAACGCCTCGTAATGCCGCACGTCGCCCGTTAAATCCACGGCGAGGCTGGGCAGGGGCTTTCCGTCCGTCTGCTTTACGTCGAACACTTTTACGGGCCGGAACATGGGGATTTCCACGGTTTTTTCTTCCGTAAGGATATTTCCGTCCTCATCCAGCAGCGGGGCCTTGGTATCCGGGTCCAGCTTCTGCTGCTCGATCTTCTTTTTGAAGGGCGTGGGGGCCAGAATGGTCATGCCCTTTTCGCCCTTTTTCACATGGCGCTGAAATTGATTCTTCCATTTGTTGAAACCAGCAACCAAGGTAGCGTCCGGCCTCTGCATATGAATCAAGAGGGTATTGCGGTAAGAATAGTTGTGAAAACGGGACATTGTGCGCAGGTAGTCCGCGTAGCGGTCACTTTGAAATAACTCTTTGATGCCGCTCTCAATGCCCGCGACAATTTCCTTTACTTTTTCGCGATTGCTTGTTTTCGGTTCCGCCATAAAAAATCCTCCTTCCTGGCGGTCTGTAACGGTTTCAAACCATCTTTTCAGGCCCTTGATGTGAAAAGATACGGGCGTTTCCAACCAGAAGCCGGAAACGCCCGAAAATCAAGGGCTTTCAAGGGGCCTAAAGCGTTACATCCTCCCTCTGTGGCGGCGCACGCGCTCCTGTCCCTGCCGCTGGCGCTCCTGTTTGCCGCAGGTTCCGCAATACAGGGCCCGGTTGCTTCGGGCGATGAACCGTCTGCCGCAGAGAACGCACCGTTTCCAGTTATGAATGCCGCCGGTCAGTTCGGCGCACAGTTCCCGGTCGGAGGGGAGAACGGCGGCTTTGAAATAGCGACAGATCAGAGTATTGGTGATGGACTGCGGACAGACGCAGCTCTCCCCGTCGTCCAGCAGGAGGCAGTTTCCTCCGTCATAGTTTGCGCACAGGCGGCGTATGAGCTTTTTCACGCGGCGGACCTGTCCTCCGGACATGCGCCGATTCTTCAATGTTCCGCCCCCCTGGGCCTTCCGCTTTTACCGCGAGAGGGCCTGACGGGATTGCCCCTTGCGTCAAACCGGATCATGGCTCTTGGTTCCCCGCTCATATTCAGACCCTCCTTCCGAACTCCAGCCGGTAAGCTGTCTTCACACCGTCATCCTCCAGGGTCACAACAGCGTCATAGGTTTTGCCGGTTTTTTCTGAGGCGCAGCCGGTGAGCTTCACCCGCCCGCCATTCAGCAGGGCGGCGGCGATTTCCCTTGTGAGCTTCTTTTTCTTGGCGGCGAAAAACCGGCTGTTCTTCCACAGCGCAAAGCCGCAATCCCGATTTTCACAGAAGAAGCCCTTCCCATTCTCCGTGACAGCGCCGCCGCAGCGGGGGCAGAGGCCGACGGCCTCCTTGTCCGTGGGAAAGAGGACCTCCGCGCCGGGAACAGGCTGATACGTGTCCACCAGATTCCGAACCAGATCGGCAATGCCAGCCATGAAGTCCTCCGGGGACAGCTCCCCCCGCTCCACTTCGCCCAGCCGCCGCTCCCAATCAGCGGTGAGCAGGGGGGATTGCAGGACCTCCGGCAGAACGGTGACGAGGGAAGCTCCGGCCTGAGTGGAGATAAGGCTGGTAATCTTTTTCGCTTTCTTCCGCTCAACAAGGCCGGAGGCAATCAGCTTCTCCAAAATCCCGGCGCGGGTAGCCGGAGTGCCGATGCCCCGCCGTTCCATATCCTCGGGCATATCCCGCGCCCCGGCGCTCTCCATACTGGCAAGAATGGAATCCTCCGTGTAGTGTTTGGGCGGCGTCGTTGTGCCGGTTTTTATCTGAATATCATCCACGGCAAGCGTCTGACCCTCCGTCAGGCCGTCCGGCAGGGCGGCATTTTGGGGACGATCGGCGCAAGACCGCCAGCCCATATCCAGCACCATTTTTCCCTTGGCGGTAAAGGGATGCCCGCCGCACTCCGCCGTCACGGTGGTTTCGGCATACCGGCAGGGGGGACAGACCGCCCGGAGCAGCGACAGCGACACCAGACACAGAATTTCATGTTCTCCCTTGGGCAGCGCGTCCAGACTGGCACCGGCGGCGCTCAACGCGGGTACGATGGCATAGTGGTCGGAAACTTTTTTACTGCTGCATACCTGGGCCGCTGATACGGTCCCCGCTGCCTTAACGCCGCAGATCGTGGAGGCAATGCGCACCAAATCGGGAACAACCTTCTCCATATCATCCGTCAGATACCGGCTGTCCGTCCGGGGATAGGTACACAGCTTCTTTTCATAGAGGTTCTGGAGGTAGTCCAGGGTCTGCTGGGCGGTGTAGCCCAGGACCCGGTTGGCCTCCCGCTGGAGGGTGGTCAGGTCGTAGAGGGCCGGAGCCTTTTCGGACTTCTCCCGGCGCTCCACCGTCTGGATTGTGACCGACTTATCCGCACAGAAATCAGCGACGGCCAGCGTATACTGCTTTCCAAGAAACCGCTCCCCGGAAAGGACCATGCCGCCGCAGGAAAGCTCCACCGTGTAAAAAGGCTGCGGTTCAAAAGCGGCGATCTCCGCTTCCCGCTGGACGATCATGGCCAGCGTGGGAGACATGACCCGCCCGACATTCAGCGTCCGTCCATACAGGACGGAAAACAGGCGGGTGGCGTTGATACCTACCACCCAGTCCGCTTTCAAGCGGCACAGGGCGGCTTGATGCAGGCCGTCGTATTCGCTGCCGGGGCGGAGGTTTTCAAAACCTTCCCGAACGGCGCTGTCCTCCATGCTGGAAATCCACAGCCGCTTCACAGGCTTGTCACAGCCCGCCAGATGGTAAACCGTGCGGAAGATCAGTTCCCCCTCACGGCCCGCGTCACAGGCGTTCACCACCTCGCAAACGTCCTCCCGGCGCATCAGGGTCCGCAGCGCATCAAACTGTTTCCGCTTGTCCTTTCCAATCGTGAAGTGCCAGTTTTCCGGCACGATGGGCAGGTCCTCCTTCCGCCACTTGTCGTAGGCGGGATTGTAAACGCCGGGTTCCGCCAGCCCCGCCAGATGCCCGACGCACCAGCTTACCAGCCAGCCCGAACCCTCCATGTAGCCCTCCTTCCGGGCCATGGCCCCCAGCACCTTGGCGATACTCTGGGCTACAGACGGCTTTTCCGCAATCACAAGACGATACATAAAACTACACTTCCTCTTTTAAAATAGTGAGCGGCCCTTGCGGGCCGCTCCGATGCTTTTGTATTCAGGGTTTCTTCGTCACGCCCCGATAGCAGGGCAGGACACAGCGCTCGTCATAGCGCTTGCATCCGTGACAGGGATGATTTTCCGGCAGATCGGAACGCCCGACGCTCCGGGAGCGGGGAACCTGCATCATCATCCGTTCCAGCGGATTGTCCGTGAAATATTTCATTCGCCGCCATCCTCCGGATCGCCGTCCTCCCAGGATTCCGCATCCTGATCGTCCTCGCCGCCGTAATCGTAATCATCCAGATCGGCGCTGCCGGATACGTCCGGCTTTTTCTTGAAGAATTTCAGATAACAGGCCGCGCCGCCGCCAGCCAGAACCATCACCAGCAAAAACCACGACCGGGCCAGCCACGTTCTTTTTCTCCGGCCCTTCGGGTTCCGGCGTTTCCGGCTCCGGCACGGGTTCGGGCTCCGGCTCCTTTCCCACGCACTCACTCAAATTGACCGAACAGATCTCGCAGGAGGTATTAACCGACCCAGCCTCGCACTTTTTCACGCAGGAACAGACGGCGGGCGGCTTGGCCTCCGCCTCAACCAGCGCCGACAGGTCGGCCTCGTCCACCTGATTCAGAAAATACACCATGTACTTTTCCTCGTCATCGTCCACCTGGGCGTCGTAGTCGATCACGATGTAAAAGACGTTGCCGTCCCGGCCCTGGACCGTGATGAACTGCTTGTTGGTGGCCTTGTCATAGAGCAGGTCGCGGGTATAAAAATCACTCTTGCTGGACAAAGCGCCGCCAGGGTTCTCCGTCCAGGTCTGCGTGACGTTCTCGTAGCCCTCCGCCTTTCCGCCGGACGCTTTGCCGCTGTCCGTTTCCGCCTTTGCCGAAGCGGGCATGGGCAAGGCAGCGCAGCACAGCAGAAGAATCAGGAGGCAGAAAAGGCTCTTACATTTCCTCATGGGCAGATTCCTCCGGCTCCGGGGACTGGCTGGCATTGGCGGCGCTGACGCCGCTGGCGGAACGGATCAGGGCGGCAAGCTGGTCCGGGGACAGGCCCACGCCGCGAACCAGCCCGATGATATCCAGGTTTTCCAGCTCCGTCCGCTGCTTCTCCAGTTCGGCCTGCCGTGCTTGCAGCTCCATGATCTTTTCCTCGTTTTTCTTGTATTCCCGGTTGATTTTCTTGATCTTCGGATTCATGTTGCATAACTCCTTTCAATTATGGATTTGGAAGTCTGGCGAATGTGTAAAAGTGATTTTGCCAATAATTGCTGTTCAAATTGGCATAGGAAATTGGATTTCCACAGTGAATCATCATGGAATTTCCCACATAAATCCCACAGTGGGTCGGCGCGTCCGGGTCCGGGGCGTCGTAGGTGTTGATGAAGAAGACCAGATCGCCGGGGCGGGCGTTGGCGGAAGAAACGGGCGTGCAGAGGTTGCAGAGGGCTTTCGCCCCCAGCCGCCCCACGTTCCAGCCGGAATGATTGATAACCCAGCTTACATAGCCGGAGCAGTCAAAGGAGGTTGCCGGTGAGCTGCCGCCCCAGACATAGGGATAGCCAAGATATTTCTCGGCTTCTGCCAGCATTGACGCGAACGTCTCATCCTCCAGGGCCTCCGAGGGTACGTCATAGTCAAGGTAGTCCTCTTTCTTGGAGGCGTTGGGATACGCGCTTTGGGGGAACAGGTCCGGACGGTTGCCCAGGTTCTTCATGTAGTTGGCGTAAAGCGCCAACTGATCCTCCGTCAGAAGATAGGGGGTCAGGCGGGAAAGGTCAAAATTTTTCAGTGTCACGGTGCAGATCGTGTAATCATAAGGATTCCGGTCACTGTCATAGCGTGTTTCCGTTTCCATGGATTCCGTCAGCGAGTATTGCTGGCGGAAAATCATTTCCAGCGTGTCCTCCACCATTTCCAGCGTCCAGCCGCCCGGATGAAGGGCGGAGAGGATGGAGGTCAGCACATAAGGGTCGTGCCCGATGCTGTCCAGGACATAGACATACTCGTCATAGCCGCCATGAAGGGTTTCGTAGTTGTCCAGCTCAAATTGCAAACCGGCCTCCATTCCGGCGTATGCGGCTTCGGCTCCCAGCATATCCGTGTCGCTGGCGGGGTAGGTGGTGCTGGTCAGGACGGACAGCCCGCCCTGAACCAGGACCATGCAGGAGGATACGCAGGAAATCAGAAACGCCACGGTCAGGAAGAGCGCGGCTGCTGTCAGAAAGCCCTTCCCATGCCTGCGGAAAAAAGCGGCGGTTTTTCGGGACCGCTGGGCGGCGTTCCTCGCGGCCCTGGCGGCGTTTTCCACGGTAGCAGCGGCGCTCTCCCCAGAGCGGACCGAGGCGGCGTACCGCTTCTGAATGGCCCGCTTCTGCCGCCAGCGGGAAAACGGATTGCTGGCGGACTGAGGATGATCCTGAATCTGCTTTTGATAAAGCAGGTTCACATTTGCCTTTTCCAACCGCTGCTCGGCCCGCGCCGCCGCCCGGTAAGGCTTCAATTTATGGGAATGACAGGCGCTTTCGAGGATATGCCCGCCGCTTTCGGCAGACTGCAGCAGTGTGTCGGCGCTTTCCACACCAACATTGTCCTGTCCGGCATCCCGGAGCTTTTCGTGAGCCTTGGAGGAAAGGGCAAGGCCGGGAGCTTCATGAACCGCGCGGGATAAGCTGGAGGACGGGGCGGGGCGGTCCACTTCCTCAAAGCGGAGACGGGGCTTGCCGCTAAGCTGGTCCACCATGCGCCGCTTGATTTTTTTGCGGTCCTTCGGAATCTTTTTTCGCGCCGCCTCCGCCTTGTCCGCCGCCTTCTCTGCGCGGCGGTTATGCTCCTTCAGACGGGGATTCAGCTCCGCGTCGGTAAACTGGAGGCGGGGATTTTTCCGGTTCACCGCTCCGCCTCACGGAATTTTTTCGCCGGGGCCGGGAGAGCCGGAGGCTTCTTTTCCAGCCGGTGCCGAACAGAGGATTTTTCCCGCTTTCCACGGTTCCGGTCCGCCGCGTCTTCCAGCCGCTCCACAGCGGTCAGGGCCTTGCCGTTGGTACGGCTGAACTGCGTAAGTACGGAATGAACGCCCCGCAGAGGGGCCAGGACCGCCGACTGAATCCGTCCCGCTTCACCGCCGTCCACGGGCTGGACCTCTTTGCCGCCCGCCGCCCTTCCGGCGTTTTTCATATGCGCGCCAGCGCTCCGCAGTTCCCGCCCCATGGTTTCCAGCTTTTGAATGGACGTTTCGGTGCTGTCCAGGGCGGCGGAAATCTTCTCCCCCACAGCGGTCAGCAAATCGCCGACCCGCAGGGTGGCAACCGCCTGATCCAGAGCGGAAACGCCCATGCGCTTGAAATCGGCAACCGCAGTTTCGGCGCAGGAGATGATGCGGTTCCGAACGGAGCAAAGCCGGACAAAGGCGTCGTCCGCCTTGGTTTCCACCGCCCGCACGGTTTTGGAGAGCATGTCGTGGAGCGGGTGACGCAGCCGCGAAGCCTCCGAAAGGCGCTCCTTGACCTCCGTCAGCTCGTTTGTCAGTTTGGCATACTGCTGGCTCATGTTGTCCACGGCGTCAATCAGGCGTGCAAACTCCGCCGCCTGTTCCTGCCGGTCATTTTCTTCCATCAAGCGCAGCATTTCCTTGACTGCCTCGTGATCTTTCAAAGGGTTCATATTATGTCTGACCTCCTGTTTCTGCAATTCTCTTTTGCGCCAGTTCAAAATAGGTCCTGTCAATTTCAGCGCCCAGATATCGCCGCCCCGCAAAGATTGCCGCAGCCGCCGTACTGCTAATCTGATTGCTGAAATTCTCCATTTATCCCTCCGGCGCGACTTCCTGGGGCTTGGTCGTAAGCAGCCGGTACAGCTCCGTATCCTTTGGAAAGCGGTCAATGAAAGGCAGAATAACATTCCCATAGAACAGCAGGCCCTCGCCCTCGCCGGAGTGGGTGACGTAGGAAAGCTGATGCGGGGAAATGTTGAGCTGCTTGGCGAGAATCTGCCGGTCTCCCGCCGCCTGGTTCAGCATATAGATAAAATCGCTGTTCTCCAGGATGTTGGCGATCTCCGGGCTTGCCAGCAGGTCCTTGCTGTTTTGCGTGATGCCCGTGGGAATCCCGCCCCATTTTCTGAACCGTTTCCAGATTTCCACGCTCCAGGAGGCCAGTTCGCCCTTCAAGAGCAGATGGAACTCATCGACGTAGTAGCGGGTGGTCCTGCCAGCCGCCCGATTGACGGTCACGCGGTTCCATACCTGATCCTGAATCACCAGCATCCCGAGCTGCTTTAACTGCTTGCCCAGCTCCTTAATGTCGTAGCAGACGACCCGGTTATTGATATCCACGTTGGTCCGGTGGTTGAACACGTTCAAAGAGCCGGTGACATAGATTTCCAGAGCGGTGGCGATAAACTGCGCCTCTTTCTCATCCTGCGCCCGGAGCGTGTCGTAGAGGTCCCCTAGGGTGGGCATATTCTCGGGCCGGGGATTTTCCAGGTAGTCCCGGTACACCAGCCGCACGCAGCGGTCAATCAAGGTTTTCTCCACAGGCTGGAGGCCGTCCTTGCTGCCGACCACGATATCGCAGAAGGACAACAGAAAATCCACTTTCAGCGACAGCGGGTTTTCATCATCGGAGTAGTCCAGGTTCAAGTCCATGGGATTGACATGCTGTTTGCTGGTAGGGGAGATTTTGATAACCTGCCCGCCCAGCCGCTGAACCAGGGGGTAATACTCTGCCTCCGGGTCCGCAATCAGAATGTCGTCGTCCGTGGCGAGAAACACGTTGGAAATCTCCCGCTTGGCGGAGAAGGATTTGCCGCTGCCGGGGGTTCCGAGAATTAACCCATTGGGATTTTTAAGAGCCTTTCTGTCCACCATGATAATGTTGTTGGAAAGGGCGTTCAGGCCGTAATACAGCGGTTCGCCGTCAGCCTGAAACAGCTCTTCCGTCGTGAACGGGATAAAAATGGCGGTGCTGGACGTGGTAAGGCTCCGCTGAATCTCGATCAGATTCCGGCCCAGAGGGAGAGAGGACATCAGCCCTTCCTCCTGCTGGAAATCCAGCCGGACGAGCTGGCAGTTGTGCTTCTGGGCAATGCTGGACGCCTGAAAGATGTTGTTGTCCAGCTGCCGCTGGCTGTCCGCCGTGTTTACGATCAGGAACGTCACCAAAAACATCCGCTCATTCCGGCTCTGGAGGTCTTGCAGGAGCTTCTTGGCCTCGTTGCCGTAAGTGGTGAGGTCGCTGGGCAGAATATCCATGTCGTAGCCCGCTCGGACCGCCTTTTTCTGTTCCTCGATCTTGGAACGGTCCAGCTCCGTGATCTTCCGCTTTACCGTCTTGATGGCGCTGGTTTGGTCCACAGACTGGATGTGGAGATTCACCACGAGACTGGATTCCATATCGAGGAAATCCGCCAGCATCCGGTCGTTCAGCTCCGGGGCCATGATCTGCACAAAGCTGACCGCGCCGAAGCGCCGCCCCATGCGGAAGGCCCGCCCGGTGCTGAACTCGAAGGAGCTGGGCGCGATGAAGTCCTTGGTGGAGAGGCCGGAGGGCGCTAACCACTTCCAGTCGAAGCGGAAGGGCTGGGCGGTGTCCATATGGAAGATGGAGTACACCAGCCGAAGCCGCTCCTTTCCATCCATGGGAGCGGCGGAAACGCCCAGGCGCTTGAAATTGTTCAGAATGTCGATTTCCACCCGCTCCAGCCGGGGCTTGGCCTCCCGCAGACTGTTGGCCTCCACGCCGAAGGTGAGGTATTTTGTCTTGGTCAGGCCGTTGTTGCCCTTGGCAAGCTGATTTTCCAGCATGGCGGAATACTCCCCCCGCACATCGTCGAAGCCGTCCCCCTTGCGCGGGATCGCAATACTCCGGCTGTCCTGGGCGGCGGAGAGGTTCAGGAAAGAAAGCTGAAAACGGACGGAGCTGTCGAAGTAGTTCAGGAAATCGCACCAGCCCTCAAAAATGGCGGTCTTGTCCTCGTTCTGGCTGAGCTGGTAGTTGATATCCTGAAATTGAATGGTCTTAGTGTAGTGGGCGTCCGTGACGCGGCAAATGCCGTCGGGGAACATCCGCTGATATGGAATGCTGTCTTGGGCGGACTGCTCCTTTTCGTCCGTCCGTCTGGCCCTGGCGATTGCGGCCTCAATCTGCCGTTTATCGTCTTTGGTGAGTTTTTGCCCGCCGCGCTTGACCGGGGCGGGCTTTTCCACTTCGCCGCCGCTCCTTCCGAACAGGCGGCGAATGAGCGCTTTCACTGTCGTGAACAATCCGATAAACCTCCTTATCCAGTCTGTCCTGCCGCTCCAGGGCGGCATAAAAGTTATTGGTCCGGTAGGGCCTTTGCTTGGGCCGTAGGAAACAGACCCGCAGGATATTCCCAAGCACCTTCTCCAAGGGCTGTCCGTTTTTTTCGTACATAGCCAGCAGGAAGAAGGGGAGCATGACCAGAATCATGCTGAGGGACGCGGAGCTGTTGCCCAGGGGCTTTTGCAGAATGAAGAAAAGCGGAACGCCAATCAGCGCCCCGCCGCCGAAGCAGATTAACTGCCTCCTGGTGAGATTGAACATCACCTTGGTTTTTACTTTTGTCAGGTCCTTCGGGACTGGCACATAGGCCATGGGTGGAACCCCTCCTTTATAAAATTTGCCGGATGCCCTGCATGATGTAGGCGGCGCAGGGCACGGCGATGCTGTTGCCCAGCATGGAATAACGTTTTGAATCGCTGATGGGTTTGCCGTCCTGGCCGTACTCCGTCCAAAAATCCGGGAACCCCATCAAGCGTTCTGCCTCGACGGGCATGAGGCGGCGCAGTTGAAAACCAATACGGACCGGATTCTGATAGTTCAGAGAATAGCCCCCGGAGCTGCTTTTTGCTTGCAAGGTCCCGCTGACCTCCGGCAGCTCCCGCAGGTTACGGCAGTCCACGGCATGGGCGCTCAATATCCCCCTGGGCTGCGAGGCGATCAAGGTGGGGGCGGTTTCCTCCTGGTAGCCGACGCTGCCAGCCTTACTCCCGGCTTTGTAGCAGAATCCGGCGCTGAGGATGCAGAAGTCGGTTTCGCTTTTCATTCCTGCGGGCCGGTTCAGGCCAGCGCCGGAGGCGCACAGCGTTCCCGCGATCTGAGGGTGAAGCAGGAGCGGGCGTTCGTGCTCGGCGGTCAGGGCCGGGGACAAATCCGCCAGAATTTCCGCTTTTGCCTGTCCGGTGGCCATAGCGACTATGGGGAGATTCCCGTGGGTTTGGCACCGGAGAGTCGGAGAAAGGCCGCTCCGCTCCACAGACATAACGCTGCCGCCCTGATCGTTCAGGATTTCCACAGCGGCCCCGCCCGCAGGGTCAGCGCCGCTTTCAGCAAAGGCGGCAAGTCCCTGCCGCGGCGTTCCGCCCGCCTCAAAATACCCGCGCAGGCTTTTGGGGACAAAGAGTATTTCTCCGGCGCTGTTTCCTCTAAAATCGCAGATAAGAAACACGCGCCTCCGCCGCTGGGCTGTCCCAAAGTGACAGGCATCGTATACGCACCAAGCGAGATCAACGCCTCCGCCTCGTGCCATTCCGGCGTTGGCCCACCGTCCAGATCGAGGCATTGGAACTTCGGCCTTTGTGAGCGCCGAGAGCACGGCCTGATAGTCAAGCCCAGACGAGGAACTCGTCGAACCGGGCACGTTTTCCCAGAGCGCGAATTTGGGGTATTCGCCATGTGTCGTTTCCCTCATTTCATAGATAATGCGAACGGCCTCCAAGAAAAGGCCGCTCCGCTCATCCGCCAGACCCCGGCGAAGGCCGGAGACGGAGAGCCCCTGGCAGGGTGAGCCAAATGTGATAATGTCCACGGGCGGCAGCTTTCCGCCGTGAAGCTGGGTGATGTCCCCCACATGGACCATATCCGGAAAATGCCGCCGTGTGACGGATATGCACTCCGGCATAATCTCGCTGGCCCACAGAGAGCGGATTCCATAAAACGAAGCGGCATAGGGGAAACCCCCTATGCCGTCAAATAAGGAACCTAATGTAAGCGTTTTTTCCATTTGTCAGCGTACCTCTTCCGCTTTTCGCTTGGGGGCGCGTTTTCCGGCAGGAGCCGCCCTTTCCGCCAAGCGGCTCTTGATCGAGGATTTTCCCTGGCCCCGCTCACGAGCGGCCCAATATTCGGGATAATATCGCTGGACACTCTGGTCAATGATCTTACTGTATTCCCCAGGCTTGAAATAGTCGTTCACCGGGGCCGTGAACAGCTTCTTGTCCATCAGCTCCCGCAAAGCGACCGTGGCGGCGCAATCTTCCTCGAAGCAAAGATAGCCGCCCTCGTGGAATCCGCATTTCTGCGCCGCTTTGGAAAGC
This sequence comes from uncultured Oscillibacter sp., assembly GCA_951800675.1. The sequence goes on along the minus strand of CATOKC010000011.1, from coordinate 4,498 downwards.
GTCAGGTCTATGATCTCACAGTTAATCATGACGCCTCCATGACTGGCGGTGTCAACCTGAAACGCGCCGGGGCACAGCACTTTGCAATTCTGCACAGGCCCCCAGGGGGAGCTTTCCGGCATATCAAACAAATCCATCGTCCGCCGCCCCTCATCTGGCCCCGGCGTCATGGGCCTTATCCTTGGGCCTGCCGCCAGGGGCGGGGTTTTTCGCCAGCCGTCCCTTGATGGAGGGCTTCTGCGACTGCCGCTCCTTCTCCGCCGCAAGTTCCTTCCGAACCAGCGTGACAAACTCATCCAGTTTGACCGGGTGACTTTGGATTGCGTAATCATAATGCCGGGTTCCAGTATCGAACATGGGAACCGACTTGGCCCAGACGAGATTATGGTCGGAAATACGTTCGTCCGCCAGCTTATCCAGCAGGGTTGCCGCCAGCACATGGGACACGCGCTCCGGGCCAAACTCCGCCAGAACATTCTTTGCGACGGTTTCGGGAAGGTGCATCCCATCAAAACCCGTCCAAATTGCCGCGTCGATTGCATCCCGGCAGGCAATATTTGCCTTTTGCGAAGCCCGGAACAGGTCAATTTCGCTATGGGTTTTTGCGTACCGGGCATTTTCCGGATAGAGCGGAATGGCGCGGGTTTTCTCATACGGAACCTGATTCATTTTTTCAGCGTCCATCTTAATTCCCTTTCTTACAGTTTCTTTTCATACCGCAGCTTCATCTGCGGCGGATAGAGATCGGCGTCTGGGCGGCGCGGGCCCGTCCAGCGTTTGCCGCCAGCCGTTCCGGCGCAGAGCCAGCCAGCGGCCCGGAGGCTGGTGCCCGGTTCCGTGTCCAGTGTATAGGTGATGATCCTGCCGTAGCCCAAGGCCCGCGCCGCCCGTGCCGCCGCCCCGTAGAGGAAACTGCATACGTTCTTTTCTCCAGTGGCGCAAAGCCGGTTGACTTCCAGCGTCATGCCGTCGTCCAGATAGCGGCTGACAGGCCGTCCTACGATTGCGACGCCCACCAGCCGTCCGTTTTGGACGCATCCGAGAGAAAACTTGTGCCCCGTGACGGGTTTATGGTGGCGGTGGTGCTCCGCCACAAAGGCATTGGCGGCTTTCAGAGAAACCGGAACCAGCGTATTCACCGGTCCCCCCTCGTCGCTTTCTTCTGCTTGTCAGGCTGTTTCGCTTCTTTTGCCGTTTTCTGCGGCGCGGCCTGGAGTGCGTCACGCACAGAGGTCTTGGCCTTGGCCCCTCGCTCCGACAACAGCTCCATCACACGCTGATACTCACCCATGACCGCGCCAGTCAAAGCCTGACGCATTTCCGCTGTAGTGGGAAAGCAAACATCCCGGTACTCCCCCTTTGCGTCCTGCCGGTCCGGCATGGCAAGGAACATCCCCTTCTGACTGTCCATGATCCGGATGTTGTTGATCGCGAAGCACCCGCCCAAGGTGACGCTGGCATAGGCCAGCAGATTCCCTTCCTTTTTGGACGGGTAAACCTTTGCCTCCACATTCAGAGGCGGGACATTGGCAGTTTCCCGCGCTTTGGTTTCGCTCATAGAAATTCCTCCATAAGTATTTTAGTGGGCCGAAAAGACCCCTTTTGCGAGACTTCCGCTTTTGAAAAGTGTGAAGCACAGCAGGACCGTATAGCCCACACAGCTCCAGATCGACGCGACTACATCGCCGCTGAAAGCGATATTCCGCACCAGGACGGCGTAGATACCCACGCACACCATGATGAGGAACGCCTGAAAGCCCAGGGCGAACAGGGACCGGAGGTAATTCTGGCCCATGCCGCCGAACTCCTTCCCCAGCATCGCCGCCATGGGGATGGGGGCCACGCTGGTGACAAGATAAATCTCGATCATCCTGCCGTAAATCACGATGAAGATGCAGATGGACAGCGCCCACATGGTAAGCCCTACAAACATGGATTGCAGCCACAGGCCCAGCAGCGGTCCCAGCTCCATTGCCTCCAGTTGTACCTCCAGGTCTGTCACGGCGCTGGATATGTCGATGGAGGCGTCGGAGACAATCACTCCGGCGGCGCTGTTTACCACGCTCTGCGCCACATCAAATACGCCCATGACGATATTCCAAGTGTTGGACACGATCAGCACCGCGCAGGCCGTTTTGAATATCCACTTGAAGAACATCCAGGTGTCGATATCGTGCATACTGTTCCGGTCAGTCACCATTTGAATCAGCTCCAGCGTCATGACGAAGGTGAGCACCACGCCAGCGATAGGCAGAACCACCGTGTTGGAAAGGTTCTGTACCATATCGAAAATACCGCCGTTCCATGCCTGGGGCGTTGTTCCCACCTGGGCGGCGATGTTGCCCACCTGTCCGTTCACGCCGTCGAACATTCCGGACAGATTGCCGAGAATGCCGCTAATCAGGATTTCCTTCAGCCAATCCGTGATGGCGCTCCAAATAGCATCCATAAAGGTCTGGCCTCCTTTCGTGGCCCCGCCCGTGTGGGGCGGGGCCGGGAAAATGGGGGAGGCTCACATTGCGTCCAGGTAGTCCATGAGCTGGTTCGCCGATAAATGCCCGCTTTGAATAAGGGAACCGAGGGCCATCTGCCGTCCGCCGAGAAGCGCCAGACTCATTCCTTTGCTTTTCAGCGCGGAGTCATCGTTTTTATACCCTTCCAGCATGAGCTGGATTCCATAAATACCGGTATTCGCGGCAATACCAGCCACGATGCTTGCCATAATCTCGCACGCTTCCTCCATTGAGGGAAACGGTTGCTTTTCCATAGTGAGCCTCCATTAAAATTATTTTCGCGGCCTCAGCCGCGTTGGTTCAGCCGAACAGCCCCGAAAGCAGGGGAACCAGCACGGAGCCGACAAGGGCCATGCCGCCGCCCGCCATGAGCTGTTTCATCTCAAAGTTAATGAAACAGCCCACGGCTGGCGGCGGCATGACCCTTACGGTTTACCCTTGATTCCCCTGTTGTCCAGGTGAAAAAGGCGGTATTCAGTTACTTTTCACGCACAATCCGGCGTTTGTCCGCCTGATTGTTGAAGTTGAAATGAATCTCCACAGTTTGCCGGGTGGTATCACTATCTATGTCCTCATGAATGACGATCTTCTGCACAAGCCGGTTCAGCGTCACAACGTCTAACTCCTGAATGTCCGCATAATCCTTGATGATCTCCAGCCAGCGGGTGTTGTCCTCCTGCTCCTGGTCCTGTTGGGTCAGCCGCTGGCGGTTGAGCATGACACGGTTCTTCAGCGTGGTCTGCTCCATCTGGCTGCGCTCCAGGATGCGGTTGAAGTTGTCCTCGGTGATGCGGCCCGCAACCATATCCTCATACACACGGCTGATGATGCGTTCCAGCGCGTCAATCCGTTCGCTGTCCTCAGCTATGCTCTGCTCGATCAGAAGCCGCTCGGCCTGTTCGTCCGCTTGGCAGTTCTCCCGAAGCTGGGCGGCGGCCTCCTGTTCATCAGCCAGGGCCTTTTCCGCACAGCTTCTAATCTGTTCCAGCACGATGGCATAGAGTGTGTCGTACTTGATGCGATGCTGGGTACAGTGGGCCTTGCCGTACTTGTTGTACCGGGAACAGGTGTAAATCCTGTCGTTGCCCTTCTGATTGGCGCGGCGGATGTTCATGGTGCTGCCGCACTGTCCGCATTTCACCAGCCCGGCGAACAGACTGAAATTTCCCCAGGCATCGGCCCTCTTGCGGCTCTTGACCTTCTCCTGCACAATGTCGTAGGTGTCCCGGTCAATGATGGCCTCGTGCATCCCCTCAACAATGATCCAGTCCTCGCGCCGCTTGTCCCCCATCCAGCCGATCTTGAAACGATAGTTGACCTTTTGGGATGCGATAGCGCCGATGTAAACAGGGTTGGACAAAATCTCCTTGATGGTGGTGAAGTCCCACACGAACCGCCCGCGCTCCGGGTTCTCACGCTCAAACTTGGTGATGTGATCGCGCAAGCCCTTCTGACGGTTCCACCATGCGGGGCAGGGGATTTCTTCATCTTCCAGCCTGCGCCGGATACGGTTGGGGCCACTGCCGTTGCGGGCATAGTCGTAAATCTTGCGGACAATCCATGCGGTGTCCTCGTCAATGACAAGGCGGTTCTTGTCCAGCGGGTCTTTCTTGTAGCCGAAGGGGGCGAGGCATCCGGTAAATTTGCCGGATTTGGCTTTCGTCAGGTAGGACGAATGGACTTTCTTGCTTACATCCCGGCTATACATCTCGTTCAGAATGTTGCGAAAAGGGGTTATATCGTTCTCAATATTGGTATCTACTGCGTCATTGAGTGCGATATAGCGCACCCTGTTCTTGGGGAAAAATTCTTCAATCAGTTGTCCGGTCTGCAAGTAGTTCCGTCCCAGGCGGGAGAGGTCCTTTGTCAAGATCACATCGAACATCCCGCGCTCAATGGCTCCCAGCATCTTCTGAAAGTCGGGGCGGTCCATGTTCAGTCCGGTGTACCCATCATCCTGGAAAATCCCTGCCACACGCCAGCCC
>CATOKC010000010.1 GCA_951800675.1 uncultured Oscillibacter sp. | reverse complement strand
TTCCCGCCCCCGGGGGAGGGGGGCCCCCCCGCCCCCGCCGTTTCCTCTTGGAAACGGCGGGCCCAACGGATGAAGCGGAGGATGGTATGGAGAGAACCCCCCAGGAGTGCTTTGAGAAGCTGCTGAACGCTTATTCCCACAACTACGACCTCACGAAGGACGTGGAGACGGAGGAGGGCGGCCGTTTTCCCGCCATGGCCCACTACTTCCTCCGGGATGAGCATTACCTGGTCCGCCGGGATAAGCAGTTTTACGCCACGGAGCAGCACGACTACACCTATTTCCACGTGGCGGAGCACCTGGACGCGGTCGGGGCCAAGGCCCTGACGGAGCGGACGCTCAAGGCGGGTCTGGCCGCCATTCACCCCCACAAGGAGCACATGAGCTCCTTCGTCACCCTGGTGGTCTTGGCGGAGACCATCGACCCGGAGGCGAAGAAGGTCTTGAAAAAGATCCGCTTCCACAAGAACTACAGGCTGGCACTCCATGGCTGGATGGAGTATCACGTCGCCGCGATGGAATGTTCTACCCGGACGTTCCTCTCCAATCCAGCCGGGAGGGGAGCCCGCAAAACCCTGGAGGCCAATTTCGGCTCCAAATGACCCTGGGGGCCTTCGCCCCCGCCATCAAGAATCATGAAAGAGGGAGAGTGTTTTCATGAACGGATTAGTACTTCTCATCATCAGTGTCGCCGTGCTGGTCTGCGGCTATCTTTTCTATGGCCGCTGGCTGTGCAAGCAGTGGGGCGTCGGCGAGCTTGACAAGCCCACCCCCGCCCACGCCCTGGAGGACGGCATCGACTACGTCCCCGCCAAGGCTCCCATTCTGATGGGCCACCACTTCTCGTCCATCGCCGGCGCGGGCCCCATCACCGGCCCCATCGGCGCGGCTGGCTTCGGCTGGCTTGCCTGCACGCTGTGGATTCTCGTCGGCGGCATCTTCTTCGGCGGCGTCCATGACTTCGGCGCCCTGTTCGCCTCCGTCCGCCACGACGGCAAATCCATCGGCGAAATCATTTCCACCAACATGAGCAAGCGGGCCAAGATGCTGTTTTTGATCTTCGCCTACCTGACCCTGATCCTGGTGGTGGCGGCCTTCGCCTCCATCGTGGCCGGCACCTTCGGCGCCACCATCACGGATGGCGTGGTGGATTACGCCGCCTCCGAGGCCAACGCCCGTGTGGCCATGGTCTCCCTGCTGTTCATCGCCATCGCCATTGTGTTCGGCTTCCTGGTGTACCGCCGGAACGCCCCCATGTCCGTGGCCAGCGTCATCGGCGTCATCGCCATCGTGGCCATCATCGCCATTGGCATGAACTTCCACCCCATCTACCTGTCCTCCTCCAGCTGGATGTGGATTTGCGGCATTTACATCGCCATTGCCTCCGTCACCCCCGTGTGGATTCTGCTCCAGCCCCGCGATTACCTGAGCTCCTTCCTGCTGTACGCCATGCTGGCCCTGGCGGTGGTGGCCGTGTTCCTGGCCCATCCCTCCATGGACAGCCTGCCCGCCGTCAACACCTTCGTGGTGACCAACCCCGACACCGGCGCCGGCAACCCCATCTTCCCCGTGCTCTTCACCACCATCGCCTGCGGCGCCATTTCCGGCTTCCACTCCCTGGTCTCCTCCGGCACCACCTCCAAGCAGCTGGATAAGGAAACCGACGCGAAGCCCATCGCCTACGGCGGCATGCTGCTGGAGTGCGTCCTGGCCATCCTGACCCTGTGCGCCGTGGCCTATGCCTACAGCTGGAACGCGGCCAACCCCGACTCCGCCCTGAAGGGCGCCACCGCCATCTTTGGCGGCGGCCTGGCCCACATGATTGACGACTCCATCCCGGGCACCTACAGCATCCTGTACACCCTGCTGGTGCTGACCTACTCCGCCTTCTGCCTGACCTCCCTGGATACCGCCACCCGTCTGGCCCGGTTCATGTTCCAGGAGTTCTGGCTGGATTCCAGCAAGGGCGAGACCCCGGAGAATGTCACCGGCTACAAGAAGGTTCTCTCCAATATGTACGTATCCACCGGCATCACCGTGTTGCTGGGCGTGCTGCTGGGCCTGAACGGCTATGAGAAGATTTGGGCGCTGTTCGGCTCCGCCAACCAGCTGCTGGCGGCCCTGGGCCTGCTGGCCGTGGCCACCTGGCTGGGCAACATCGGCAAAAACAACAAGATGTTCCTCATCCCCATGGGCTTCATGCTGATCGTCACCATCTGCTCCCTGCTGGTCAACACCAAGAACCAGATTGGCGTAATCTCCGCCGGCGGCGCGGACTGGGGCCCCTATGTCCAGGCTATCCTGGGCGTGTTGCTGGTGGTCCTGGCGGTCATCCTGGCTATCGAGGGCTGCGTGACCATCGCCCATCCCAAGAAGAATCAGAAGGTCTGAGCGAACCCATGAGCGGAGTGCCGGTCTCCGCCGGGTGCGAAGCCTTTTGTCCCGGATGAAAAGAAGAGAAGGGCCCCGCGGGCTAAACCCCCCGGGCCCTTCCGTTGTTTATTCCTGGTCTTTGGCCAGGGCGATTTTATCCAGCAGCTCCACAATTTCCTCTCTCGTGTAGGTGTCTTTTTCCCCAGTGGAAAAGATCAGACGCAGGTCGTAAAGCGTGGCTTTCTCAATCATCTTATAGTCCTTCTCCGTCGGCATAAACAGCACCTCCTCGCAGCTATTATACCGGCTTTTCCGCCCCGGCGCAAGCGGTATTTCCCGCCGCCGACAGAATCCCCATGGTTTTTCATGCCCCGTCCGGTAGAATGGGACAAATTGGAAGGAGGCGTTTCCATGGGTGAGGAAAAGCGGGTGCTGCGGCTGGGGGTGGAGACCATTCGCCCCAATCCCCGCCAGCCCCGGCGGCTGTTTGACGAGGGGGCCCTGCGGGAGCTGGCGGCGTCCATCCGCCGCCACGGGGTGGTGCAGCCCCTGGTGGTCCGGCGGCGGGGCGAGGGCTGGGAATTAGTGGCGGGAGAGCGGCGGCTCCGGGCGGCGCGGCTGGCGGGTCTGACGGCGGTGCCCTGCGTGGAGGCGGAGGTGGACGAGCGGGAGTCCGCCCTGCTGGCCCTGGTGGAGAATTTGCAGCGCCAGGACCTCCACTACTTCGAGGAGGCCGCCGCCATCGCCGACTATCTCCGCAGCAGCGGAGACACCCAGGAGGAGGCGGCGGCCCAGCTGGGGCGGTCGCCCTCGGCGGTGGCCAACAAGCTGCGGCTTCTCCGCCTCTCCCCGGCCTGCCAGGCGTTTTTGCTGGAAAAGGGACTGACGGAGCGCCACGCACGGGCTCTCCTCCGGCTGGAGGACGACGAGGAGCGGCTGGCGGCGGCCCGCCGGGCAGCGGAGCGGAGCTGGAACGTGGCCCAGACGGAGCAGTATGTGGAGCGGCGGCTTCAGGAGCTCCAGACGGCTGCCCCGGCGGGGCGGCGGACGTACATCTTGAAGGACGTGCGGCTGTTTTTGAACAGCGTGGACCGGGGACTGCGCATCGTCCGGGAGGCGGGGGTGGAGGCCCGGTGCCTCCGGGAGGACACGGAGGAGGAAATTGTCATGACAATTCGGATTCCCCGGCGGCCTGGTGCCGGGCGGCCAGGCTCGTGAGGCCCGTTTCTTGTTACTATATTGTAATCACTTTTTCCCGGAATCTGTGTTAGAATACCCTGAGAGAGAAACGGCTCTTCGCGGGGCCGAATTAGGAGGGCTTCATGGGACAGATGACAAATGAGGCCGCCGGAGGCGCGCGGGTGAAGCGGAATCCCGCCGCGCCGGTGGCAATTGCTTTGGTTCTGACCGCCGCCATTATGGCGGGGGCCTACGCCGGGCTTTGCTCCTGGGCGGGCTCCCGGACGACCTTTTACCCGAAGGAAACCATCAGCGGCGTAAACGTAGGGGGACTCACCGTGGAACAGGCGGGGCAGGTCCTGGCGGGCTCCCTGCCGGGGCGGACCCTGACCGTCTCCCCCGTCCAAACGGCGGAGGCGGAGGGCTGGCTTCCCGAGGCGGCCGGGGCCTCCATCACCCTGGGGGAGCTGGGCTACACGGCGGAGCAGTGCCCCGGCATCGCCCAGCGGCATTTTGACGACCAGGCCGCCGCCCCCTTTCTCAGCCGGGGGGCCCGGGTGCTCTCCCTCCTCACCGACAGCGAGGGGAATGGCCTGACGGCCCAGGACCGGGACGAAGAGGTCTTTCGAGAGGGCGTGGCCCGGCTGGCGGAGGAGCTGGCCATGGAGCCGGTGGACGGCAGCTTTACGGTGCTGGACGACGAGATTCTGCTGACCAAGGAGGCCAACGGCCGCTCCGTAGGCGAGGAGGGGCTGGCCCTGGTGCTGGAACACGCCGCTGCCAGCGGGGAAACGGAGGTCCAGGTGGACATGACCACCCGCCCCGCCCAGCCCCTGTCCATTCAAACCGTTCACGAGGCCGTGTCCGGCGAGATGGAAAACGCCCGCTATAACAAGGAAACCGGCGGCATCTTGCCGGAGAAGCGGGGGGCGTCCTTTGAAACCGGGTCCGCCCAGCGGCTTTTGACCGCCGCCGCCCCTGGGGAGACCGTCTCCGTTCCCGCCGACATCCGGGAGCCGGAGATCACGGCGGAGGAGCTGAAGGCCGTCCTCTTCCGGGACCTTTTGGGGGAGTGCACCACCCACGTGGGGGGCACCGCCGCCCGGGTCAGCAACGTAAAGCTGGCCTCCGCCGCCTTTGACGGGACGGTGCTCAACAGCGGGGAGCTGTTCTCCTATAACGAGACCGTGGGCCAGCGGACGGTGGCCAAGGGCTATAAGCCCGCTCCCGCCTATGTTCAGGGGGAGACCGTGGACGAGATCGGCGGCGGCGTGTGCCAGCCCTCCTCCACGCTGTATTACGCCTGCCTCCTTTCCAATATGGAAATCACCGAGCGCTATGCCCACCGGTATATTCCCGCCTACATCACCCGGGGCATGGACGCCACGGTCTCTTGGGGCGGGCCGGACTACAAGTTCACCAACAACACCCCGTATCCCATCAAGATTACGGCAAAATACGACAAGGGCTATCTCACCGTCCAGCTCTGGGGCACCAAAACCGACGACACGTCGGTGAAGATGACCTATGACACCCTGTCCACCACCCCCTTTGAGGAGGTGGAGCAGCTGGACCCCACCCTGGCGCCCGGCCAGCGGCAGGTGAAGGTGACCCCCTACACGGGCTACCGGGTAAAGACCTACCGGAACATCTTCGATGGCAGCGGAGCGCTGATTTCCAGCGACGTGGAGGCCATCAGCGACTATAAGCACCGGGACCGTCTGGTGCTGGTGGGTCCCCCCAAGGAGGAGACCCCGGAGACCTCCGCCCCCGTGGTTCCCGGCACCCCGGCGGAGCAGGAGCCCTCGCCTCCCGCCAGCGCGCAGGAGCCCGGCGTCCCCGCCACGGGCCCGGCGGAGCTTCCCGCTGAACCGGAGCCCCCGGTGGAACCGGCGGAGCCTCCCGCCATCGTGGTAATTCCGCCTTCTGAGGAATGAGGGGAACGCGCCAAGAGACAAAAAGAGCCGCCCGCATCACGCGGGCGGCTGGTTTTGGGCCTACTAGAGGCTGTTTCGACAACTACGAAAGGGAGGGTCCCCTTGAAAAAACGCCTGATTCCCCTGGTTCTCTGGGCCCTCCTGGGTCTGGGGGCCTGGCTTTGCCGGTCCGCCCTGCGGCCGGAGCGGGTGGCCGCCTGGACGCCGGAGCAGTCCTGGCTGGCGGCCTTGCTCCTGCTGGCGCTGTACGCCCTCAAGGGCTTGACGGCGGCTTTGCCCATGACGGCCCTGGCCGGGGCGGCGGGGCTGCTTCTCCCCTTTCCCCTGGCTCTGGGGACGAATCTCTGCGGCGCGGCAGCGGCCCAGGCGGGGCCCTATCTCCTGGGGCGGCGGCGGCAGGGAGCCCTGGAGGAGCTGGCCGCCCGGTATCCCCGGCTGAGGCGGCTGAACGCGGAGCCCGCCGCCGGGCGGGAGGTGTTTTTGCTGCGCCTGGCGGGGGTGCTGCCGGTGGAGCTGGTGAGCCTCTGGCTGGGGGCGGCGGGGACGGGGTATGGGGCCTACTTCGCCGGGGGACTGCTGGGGAGCTTTCCCCGGGTGCTGTCTGCCACAGTGCTGGGGGCGGCGCTGTGGGATTTGGGGGGACTGCGGTTTTGGGCCTCCTGCGTTTTTGGCTGGGCCCTGACGGGGGCGGCGCTGGCGCTGTGGGGCCGGAAGTGGGCGGCGGCTTAGCTCCGCTCCTTTTTCAGCCGCCGGATATCCTCCCCAAAGAAGGGCAGGACCTGATACTCCCCTTCAATCCGGGAGGCGATCTGGGGCGTGTAGCGTCGGGCCAGCTCGTCCAGCTTCAGGTTCGTGCTGAGAATCGTGGCCCGGCGGTCTGTGATGCGGCCGTTGACAATGCCGTAGAGGGCGCTTTGCACAAAGGGGGTGGTGAGCTCCGTCCCCAGGTCGTCCAGAATCAGCAGGTCGCAGTCCGACACCCGGTCCACGTCGGCCTCCACGGCCTCCCCCAGCTCCCGGCCGAATTTCCGGGCCTCGAAGCGGTCGAAGATGCGGGCGGCGGTGTCGTAAACCACGGAGAAGCCCTCGGCGCTGACCTCCCGGGCGATGGCGGCGGAGAGGAAGGTTTTCCCCAGCCCCGGGTCCCCGGTGAGGAGCAGGTTCCCGCTCCCCGGACCGAAGGCGGCGGCGTAGCGCTTGCAGGTCCGGTAAATCCAGTCCATATTCTCCCGGGGGGAGACCCCCAGGGCCGGGTCCTCCGCCTGGTCGTACCACTCTAGGGAAAAGGTCTCAAAGCTCTGGGTTCCCAGGTCCAGCATCCGGGAGAGCTCCTTTTGCTGCTCCCGGGCGCAGTAGGCCCGAAGGCAGCGGCACATCCGCCCCTCCCGCCAGCCGGTGTCCTGGCAGAGGGGGCAGGCGGGCTTTTCCTCCAGGCAGTCTGCCGGGAGGCCCAGGCCGTCCAAAAGCAGCCTCCGCTCCTCTTGGAGGCCCAGGTTCTGCTTTTTTAAAGCCTCCACCGCCGCCCGGGGGTCCGTGCCCCGGCGCAGGGCGGTGGAGAGGATGCGGCTCATGGTGGCCCGCAGCTCCGCGTCGATCTCCCGCAGACGGGGCTGGCGGCGAAACACGCCCTCCCGCCGGTCCCGGGCCCGGTCCTCCCGGTCCCGCTTGTCCTCCTCAAAGCGCTGGAGGGCCCGGCGGACGATTTTCCCGTCATAGCCCATGGCTCACCCTTCCTTTCTCCGCTGTTGAATGTACTTGCGCATCCAGGCGTTGCCTGCGCCCTTGCCGTCGGACGTCCGGATGTTGAGCGCCACTGGAGGCTGCTGGGGACGCTTGTCCCTTGCCTCGATTTCGTCCACGGTGTGGAGCCCCGCCTCGTGCCAGCGGCGAAGGATGCCGTTACAGTAGCTCCACTTAAACTCGTGGCACTTGAGGACGGTTTTCTCGTAGGCTAGGGCGGCGGCCTCCGGGGGGAAGCCCCACTCCAGCCACTGGAGGAGGAATTTCTCCTCCTCCCGCACCGGGAGCCGGTCCCCCAGCCGCAGGGCCCGCATGTAGGCCGGGACGGCCTCCCGCTTCCGGCCGTAGTCCCGGAGGTATTCGACGGCGGCGGCCTGGGTGTCGATGCCCCGCCGGGCCCAGGCGTAGCCCTCCCGCTCGATCTGGCGGAGGGTGGGCCTCCGGCCCGGGCCGAAGCGGCCGGCGGTGCGCTCCGCGCAGTGGCACACCAGGAGGTAAATCACGTCGGAGGGAAGGCCCAGATAGTCGTACAGCCCCAGCAGGGCGGAGAGGTCCGCCGTGGTGAGGCGCTTGCCCAGCTTCCGCTCCACCTCGGCGGTGAGGCGGCGGAAGTCCGCGCTCTCCTCCAGCTTCCCGGCAACCTCGCTTTGCTGGTAGGAGGGGGGCTCGTCGGCGGGCTCGGCAGGGGGGGGCTGGGGGGCGATGAGCCCCAGGTCTCGGAGGGCGGCCTCCGCCGCCTCGATGCGGCCCTTGTCCCAGCGGAGCTCCCCGGCCAGGGACCGGGGCGGCGCGTCACCCCGGCGGCGGAGCAGGGCCAGGTACAGCAGGGCGGCGTCCCCGTCCCCCCGGTCCAGGAGGCGCTTCACCGCCTGGGGGGAGAGGGTGACGGGGTCGTCGGGGGCGTGGACGAGGACGCTGGGCATGGGAGCGCCTCCTTTCCGGGAAGGTTTTTTCCGTTTTATTTTACACGTTCCCATCTGGAAAAGCAACCCCTTGACAGTCCCGGCCCCATCGCCTATGATAGGCTCTGTTGAAAACAAATGAGAAGGAGCCCTTTCATGGAACTGCAAGCCATTTACCAGACCCTGGGCGTCAGCCCCGCCGTGTACCGCTATGGGGAGGCGGCGCTGGAGCGCCTCCGGGACCGCTTCGCGGACATCGACCGCACCGCCGAGTACAACCAGGCCAAGGTCCTCCACGCCATGCAGCAAAACCGGGTCAACGCCACCCACTTCGCCGCCACCACCGGCTACGGCTACGACGACGAGGGCCGGGACAACCTGGAACGGGTCTACGCCGCCGTCTTTCACACGGAGGCCGCCCTGGTCCGGCCTCAAATTACCTGCGGCACCCACGCCCTCACCGTGGCCCTGTCCGCCAACCTCCTGCCGGGGGACGAGCTCCTCTCCCCCGTGGGGGCCCCCTATGACACGCTGGAGGAGGTCATCGGCATCCGGCCCTCCAAGTGCTCCTTGCGGGAATACGGCGTCACCTATGCCCAGGCGGACCTGCTGCCATGCGGCGGCTTTGACTATGAAGCCATCCGCTCCCGCATCAACGATCGGACCAAGCTCATCACCATCCAGCGCTCCAAGGGCTACGCCACCCGGCCCAGCTTCTCCGTGGCCGAGATCGGGGAGCTCATCGCCTTTTGCAAATCCGTCAAGCCGGACGTGAAGGTCATGGTGGACAACTGCTACGGCGAGTTTGTGGAGACCCGGGAGCCCTCGGACCTGGGAGCCGACATGGTGGTGGGAAGCCTCATCAAAAACCCCGGCGGAGGCCTGGCCCCCATCGGCGGGTACATCTGCGGCACAAACGAGTGCGTGGAGCGCTGCGCCTACCGTCTCTCCGCCCCGGGCCTGGGGCAGGAGGTGGGGGCCAACCTGGGGCTGATGCCCGCCTTTTACCAGGGCCTCTTCCTGGCCCCCACGGTGACGGCGGGGGCGCTGAAGGGGGCCGTCTTTGCCGCCAATCTCTACGAGGGCCTGGGCTTTTCCTGCGTGCCCAACGCCTCGGAGGAGCGCCACGACATCATCCAGGCCGTCACCCTGGGAAGCCGGGAGGCCATGCTGGCCTTCTGCCGGGGGATTCAGGCCGCCGCGCCGGTGGACAGCTACGTCACTCCGGAGCCCTGGGCCATGCCGGGCTATGACAGCGAGGTGGTCATGGCCGCCGGGGCCTTCGTCCAGGGCAGCTCCATCGAGCTCTCCGCCGACGGGCCCATCCGCCCGCCCTACGCCGTGTATTTCCAAGGAGGGCTCACCTGGCAGCACGCGAAGCTGGGCATCCTGATGAGCCTCCAGAAGCTGACGGAGGCGGGACTGGCAAGGCTGCCGGAGTGAGGAGGATGGTATCATGAGACTGCAAAGCGCCATTTTCGATATGGACGGAACGCTGGTGGACTCCATGCCCATGTGGCGGAGCCGGGCCTCCGCTTTGGTGCAAAGCCACGGCCTGGTTCCTCCGCCGGACTTGGACAAACGGGTCAACGCCCTCTCCGTATGGGAGGGCTGCGCCCTGTGCAAGGAGCTGTGCGGCCTCCCTGGCACGCCGGAGGAGCTGGCGGCGGAGGTCTGGGAGCAGATTGCGGCTTTTTACCACCGGGACGTCCGGCCCAAGCCAGGGCTGGTGCGCTTCCTCTCCGTTTTAAAAATGGAGGGGGTCTGGATGTACGTGGCCACCGCCACAGACCGCCCCCTGGCGGAGGCCGCCCTGAAAACCGCAGGGCTGGAGGGCTTCTTCCGGGGAATCATCACCAGCCGGGAGGCGGGCCAGGAGAAGCGGGAGGGGCCGGAGGTTTACGAGCGGGCCCTCCGCCGCCTTCGGTCCACGAAGAAGGATACTGTGGTGTTTGAGGACGCCCTTTACGCCCTGCGAACCGCCAAGGCGGCAGGCTTTCGGACGGCGGCGGTGTACGACGCGTCGGAGCCGGAGCAGGAGGAAATGCGCCGCCTGGCGGAGTATTATATCCAGAGCTATGAGGAGCTGACGGAGGTCTGATGGCAACGTCCCGGAGGAATGGCCTAACCTGGGGGTCAGGCCCCTTCGCAAGGGCCCTCTTGCAAAACAACGTATCCTGTGGTATCATAAATCCAATTTCATAAACAGGGGAGCTTGTGAGACAGGCTGAGAGGAAGGTAAACCTTCGACCCTAGAACCTGATGCGGATAATGCCGCCGGAGGAAGTAGTCTTTGCACTGTTTCAGGGGGCGTCCCATCAGGACGTCCCCTGTTTTTTGCTGTCCGGCCGCGGGAAAGGAGGAGGGCCGCCGGAAAAATCCCCCCCACCAGGGAAGGCGCGCCGCCAGGGGCGTTTTCCCCCGTGCGAAAAGGAGCGTACACCATGTTTGAAGCCATTTTTGAAAGCGTCCGGCGAAAATCCCCGCTGGTTCTCAGCGTCACCAATTATGTCACCGCTAACGACTGTGCCAACCTGCTATTGGCCTGCGGCGCCTCGCCGGTTATGACGGACGAGCCAGAGGACGCCGTGGAGCTGGCCGCCGCCTGCGGCGGACTGCACCTCAACATCGGCACGCTGAACCAGCGGACCATTCCGGCCATGTTCGCCGCCGGAAAGCGGGCCCGGGAGTTGGGCCGTCCCGTGGTGCTGGACCCGGTGGGAGCCGGAGCCACTCACCTGCGGACGGAGACGGCCTCCGGCCTTTTGCGGGAGGTGCGGCCAGCCGTTCTCCGGGGCAACATCTCGGAGATCAAGGCCCTGGCCTCCGGCGAGAGCGCGGCCCGGGGCGTGGATGCGGACGCCGCGGACCAGGTGACGGAGGACCGCCTGCGTGAGGCGGTGGCCTTTGTCAAGGACTTTGCCCGGCGAACCGGGGCAGTGATTGCCGTCACCGGGGCCGTCGACCTTGTGGCGGACGGGGAGCGGGCCTTCTGCATCCGCAATGGACACCCCATCCTGTCCGCCATCACCGGCACCGGCTGTCAGCTCTCCGCCCTGACGGCGGCCTTTGCCGCCGCCAACCCGGACCAGCTTCTGGAGGCGACGGCCGCCGCCGTGTGCGCCATGGGGCTGTGTGGAGAAATCGCCGCCGGACGGCTGACAAAGGAGGAGGGGAACGCCTCCTGCCGGACCTATCTAATCGACGCCATGTACCGCCTGACCCCGGCGGACCTGGAGCGGGGGGCGCGGTATGAGGTGCGATAGGCGGCATATGCGGCTTTACGCCGTGACGGACCGGGCCTGGCTGGGGTCCCGGACGCTCTGTGAACAGGTGGAGGCGGCGCTGAAGGGCGGCGTGACCTGTGTGCAGCTGCGGGAGAAGGAGCTGGGGGAGGCGGCGTTTTTGCGGGAGGCCCGGGAGCTTAGCGCCCTGTGCCGCCGTTACGGGGTTCCCTTCCTGGTCAACGACAACGTGGACATTGCCCTGGCCTCCGGGGCGGATGGGGTTCACGTGGGCCAGGAGGACATGGACCCGGCCCAGGTCCGTCTCCGGGCGGGGAAGGACATGCTCTTAGGCGTGTCCGTCCACACGGTGGCGGAGGCTCGGGAGGCCGTCCGGAAGGGCGCGGACTACTTAGGGGTGGGGGCGATGTTCCCCACCGGAACCAAGGCGGACGCGGAGCGGGTGCCCCGGCAGATACTGCGGGACATTTGCGCCGCGGTGAACGTGCCGGTGGTAGCCATCGGCGGACTGAACCGGGAGAGCATCCCCCTCCTCTCCGAAAGCGGGGTGGATGGCGTGGCGCTGGTGTCCGCCATTTTCTCGGCGGAGGATATCGAGGGGACCTGCCGGGAGCTGCTGGCGCTGTCGGAGCGGCTGGCGGGGCCTCTTCACGGAGGGAAGAGCGAAAGAAGCGGAAAGGAGAAAGCCAGATGAAAACCGCGTTGTCCATTGCCGGAACAGACCCCAGCGGGGGCGCCGGAATCCAGGCGGATTTGAAAACCATGACCATGAACGGCGTATTTGCCATGAGCGCCATCACGGCGCTGGTGGCCCAGAACACCACCGGCGTGTGGGAAATCGCGGAGGTGGAGCCCCGGTTTTTGGGGCGGCAGATCGACGCAGTGTTTGCGGACATTCCGCCGGACGCGGTGAAGGTGGGCATGGCGGCCACCAGGGACCTGATTGAGATGATCGCGGAGCGGCTGCGGTTTTACCGGGCCGGGAATGTGGTGGTGGACCCGGTGATGGTGGCCACCAGCGGCGGACGGCTGCTCTCCCCGGAGGCGGTGGAGACCTTGAAAACCCGTCTGCTACCCCTGGCGGACGTGGCGACCCCCAACATCCCGGAGGCGGAGCTGCTCTCCGGCAGGACCATCCGCGGCCCGGAGGATATGGAGGCCGCCGCCCGGCAGATCAGCCGGGACTGCGGCTGCGCCGTTCTGCTCAAGGGGGGACACAGCGTCAGCGACGCCAACGACTTCCTGTACGCTCAGGGGGAGGGGCGGTGGTTCCGGGGGACCTGGGTGGACAATCCCAATACCCACGGCACCGGCTGTACCCTGTCCAGCGCCATTGCCGCCAACCTGGCCAAGGGCTTCGACCTTCCCGTGTCGATCCAGCGGTCGAAGGACTATCTCTCCGGCGCGTTGGGAGCTATGCTGGACCTGGGGCACGGCCGGGGACCCATGGCGCACAATTTCCTTTTGGCTGGTGAATTCGCTGAGGAGGCGGAGTGAGCGCGGCAGACGGCGCTATGCAAAAAGGAAAAAAGCAAAGCAAAAACCCTGTAACCATTGGCTTGATAGTGATAAGGAACTATTGAAAAATAAGCTGACAGTTTATAGTGCATCAAAGGGGGGACATACACCAATAGGTGCATGTCCCCCTTAAGAAATTCAATTGCGATTTGAGCCATTAGGATTGTCAGATGAGGATGTTGTAGCACAACTTGTCTTATAGGCTTGAACACGACTTCTGACAAAACTTGTCTGTTTTCGATATGAGAAAGCAAAGAGCAATATTGCTCCAATCCAAAAAATTTCTTTCCAATGCAATGTAAACCAAGCACTTTGCTCTTTAAGTGTGAGTAATAGCCAGAAAGCCGGAAGTAATACAGTTGCAGATAAAAGAGATCGGATATAATTATTGGTTTCTGATAAAATTGTTACTTTACTATCAGCTTTTTCTGCATCCAAAAAGTCACTATATGGAGCAAATTCAATCCATTTTACCTTTTTCAGAAGCGGTTCTAAAACAAGTGACCCAAAACGACTAATAATAAAACCAACAAAATAGTATGTGATAACAATTTCTCCGACATTCCACCCAGTAAGGTCTATACCATAAAATAGCTTTATCATGGTCACGAAAAAAGCCCCAGGTAATAAATTGGATAAAATTTGGTACGAATCTAACTTGTCAGCAATATCTCCCATATTTGATCACCTCAATCGTTCAATAATAGGATAGGTGATACGCGATCAAAGGATGCTTCTATAGCACCTCGCAGGCCCAAGGCTCTCTGCCGGAAAAGTGACCGTTCAGATAGCGAAGTCTGAAATCCAAATTCTCCCAAATTCGCTATTGTCGTTGATTTCCGAAAAAGGCGTGACCCATCTAATGACACCTCTTGTTTAGCAAACCAAAGTTCAATTTTGCGGTTATGCCTCATCATACTATAGAGAATTTTTTTGTGCAAATATCGTTCCCATATGCACGTGTTTGCAACAACAAGATCGCCATTATATATTTCCGCCAATGTGCAGAGCAGAGCCACTTGGCCGATGTGTGCGGTGATAAAAGCGCCATTTACATTATCACATGAAGTACAACACAGAAAATTCTTTGACACTGTCCCGTTAATACGAATATAATTCCATGCAGAGACTGGAGCAGAGCTTACATCCTCGATATAGGAATGCCTAAAGAGAAGCTGTTCTGTATCAACAGCGATATCCTTACCTGTACTTACAATCCATTTCACCCAATTTTACTCCTTGTGACTTGCCAGGATACCCTACAGAAATCCTAGTCTTGGGAAGCGAAATAACACCATTTTGTGTATTAAGTGCGGCTTTATAGCGTTCATTCGCCATGAACTCTTTCAACTTTAGAGACCCACCGCTTGTTTTTCCAGAACCGGTATTATCAGAAATTAAGAATGTCTTGCTATCCGGGTCACGTAAGGCATTAAATATAGCCTTAGCGTCATCTAATTGGCCGTGATGAGGCAATTGAATAACATCATAGCTATCAAGATTTTTCAAATAGTTTGGTGATGCATCTCCGCACAAGAGAACATCTTGTCCATCATCTAACGGACACTTCAATTGGACACTGGCAGCATTCATAACGGTTTCGGCTCCGTCTCCCGTGCCAATAGTATTTCCCTCTCTATTATCAACTGCTTTAGCAGCAACATCAGTAAATTCATCTTCGGTAGGACCAACTATTTTACACTGACCGACACTGACATTTTTAGCTGCCTCCAGCGTTGAAAATCCATGTTCTTTGGCACATGCAATAATCTCGTCAATGTGGTCAAATTCTTCCAAAAGTGCCTTTTTTAGGCTCTCTCTGTTTCTACGCCCGTCATCGACCTTGTCAAGGATAATATCCACATATTTTAGATACTGGTGCGTATAAACCGCCACGGTATACCGGCCTTGGATACTGAGCCAATCCAGAAGCGTACACACGCCATCCGTATGGTCGCTGTCATTATGTGATACAACGATATGTATACTCCTAATTGACGAATTATCCGACAAAAAAGTTTCAACTTCTTCAGCATGTCTTGTGTGTCCACAGTCAAAAATGACCAGGGTATTGGTATCATAAATAAGAATGCAATCACCAAACCTTGTATCCATATCCGCGTCATAATGGCTCAATGCTTTTAACTTCATTCTGGATCCTTTCCGCAGGGGTAGCAGTTTGACCTCTGCTATATGTCAATCTACGGTTAGCACTCAATCCGCAAGAGTGCTAACCGTAGATTAGGATACCACTATCATCCAGACTTGTCAACATCGAATATAGATATTTGATGTCAGAAATGCAAATTTTCTGCAAATAAACCATGAACATTAGATGTTCATTACGCTTCTAAGTAGCGCGGGCCATCGGACAAACGCTTCTTTGCCGACAATTACTTCATCAACTAACCCAGCATTCATAGCATCTACCAAACGGCATAAGTACGACTTCCCCTGAACCCACCATGTCCGATACGCATCTACAAAAAGAACATGATATATCTTCTTTCCTGTTCTGTTATATAGTTCTTGAAATTCATATCCATCAAGCTGAGTCTCGTATACGCCATCAGCAACCCGACTTCCAAAAGTTGTGGCGTAGTAGTATTCCTTTATTTCCCAAACCATGACCGGAGACAAAATATTGGGGAAAGCACCGTCAAACCGTCTGGAAGATGAACCAATCAGATTGTTGTTATCATCTATAATGTACAATAACCCCCGAGGATCATCATCGAAACCTTGCTGCTTAATGTGTAAACATTCTCGGATTGTCTTTTCAGCTAAAATATTAATTATTGCTGTGTAAAAGGCGATCTTCTTCATATCCCCCTTCTGCTTGTTAAGAGGCAACTTGCAAGTATATCCATATCTCTTGTGATATAGGAACAACTTTTGAAATTCCGCCTCCGCTGTTGCGGCATCCATCAGCATATGCTGTGCTATATCATTTAGCAGTGAAGCACGTTTTATGGAATACTGTGCCGCGAGATATGCGGTTTGCTCGTTTATTGAAATCCCTTGAGTTGAACAGAACGACACAACCTCATTTGGTGAGAACGATTTAACTGTTCCTCGGCGTCTATCAGTGTATCCCAAGCCCTCTGATACAAACTTGATAAGCGCCCAGAAGGACGCATCCTTATTTCTATATTCATCAAAGGCTTGCATATCTATCCACCTCTTGAAACAATTCAGATACGGTCATGCCAAGAGCGCAAGCAATTTTGTCAATATTCTCCAGCGAAATGTTCCGTTTTCCAAGTTCAACATCGCTCAAATAGGTACGGTGCAGTTCACACATATCAGCCAGTACCTCCTGCGATATTCCCTTGCTTTTTCTAATCCGTCTGACGGTATCACCGAAATTTAGGAGAACTTTTTCCTGCAACCTTGACACCCCCATTCAAATAGATTATAATACATATGTCGCCTATAAGTCTACAGACTATAAGTTACGGTGGTGAAAATCATGATACCAGCACTACTTAAATGGATCGGCAACAAACAGCGCTTTGCTGATACCATCATCGGATATATGCCAAATTCCTTTCAAAATTATTATGAGCCATTCCTCGGCAGTGGTGCTGTTATGGCTGCTCTTTTAGACGCAGATGCACATATGCTTATGCCGCATTTTGAACATGCGTATGGAAGTGACATTCTTCCGTTTTTAATTGAGATATTCACGATAGTTAAGGAAAGTCCCGATGTCATAACCCAATATTACAAGCAAGAGATTGAATTGTATTATGATAGCCCAGACGAACAGTACGAAAAAATACGTACTCGGTTTAATCAAAACCATACTGCACTGGATTTTTGCCTGTTGTCTAGGACTTGCTATTCTGGTGTAATCCGCTTTAGAAAAAATGATGGGTATATGAGTACTCCAAGAGGCCCTCATAAACCCATCAGTCCTGATTCGTTTTCTTTGAGAGTAGCCCAATGGAATGAACTTTTGCAGAAGGCCTCATTCGTTTCGGAATGTTTTAGCACTTCTATGGATAGGCCGCAAGCCGGTGATGTTGTATATTGTGATCCACCCTACACTCACTCGCAGAGTATAATTTATGGATCGCAAAATTTTGACATTAATTTGCTCTGGAAAAAAATAGCGGAGTGCAAGTCAAGGGGTGCTAAGGTTATTTTATCCATCAATGGCACACGCGAATCTCAAAAGAAAGATATCTCTATAACTCCACCCAATGGACTATTTGAGCGAAAACTAATGATTGATTGTGGGACTTCAATGATTGACAGACTTCAAAACTCTGGCAAGAATATGAATGGAGAGAAAGTGAATGACCAACTCCTTCTAACTTGGTGAAAACCGTAGTTACCTCTAAAATACTACCATTGTGCTTTTAGGGATACTGGTTTGTCCTGTTTGTTGAATCAATGTGATTACCCGCTCTGCAAACACCTTGCTTACCATCGTATCCCATTCGGCCAACCGAACAATCTCCGCTGTGCCGCTTACAAAGTCAAACTGAATCTCGCCCCACTCGCCGTCGCAGTCTGCCTGATACTCGTAGACTGCGGCGGCGATTTCCTTTTTTACTCGCTTCACTGACTTCCGCTTGAGCCGGATGGCATGGAACGCACCGGCCTCCACCAGCAGGACGGTCATCTTTTCCACAGCTCGCCGGTATGCCCTCTCTGCTCCGCTGGCGGTACTGCCCTCGAACATCACCGCCAATTCCTCAAAGGACTTGCGCTCAGATATTGGACTGACCCGGCCACAGGTCATGCAGATGGCATTTCGTTCCTCCAAAAGCCGCTGCTCCCGATAGGTCAGCTTCTCAAAGGCGGCTTGAACCGCTGCCGCCTGAGTACCATTCCAGAGGATTGCCGCATAATCCCAGGAATCATCCCTGGTTACATCCTCGCCGATTTCCTCCCCGTCCTCGTCCTGCGCTGTAATGTAGAGAGGAATCCGACTGCGGTTGAGCCGGGCCAGGGTCAAATACTGCTCCGCCGTTTCCTCAGAACAGCCCTCTCTTGCGGCATACTCGCTGACAACCTCACCCTTGGACTTGCCCGTTTCGTTGTAGAGCCACGCAATACCGCGCACCCGCTTGTACTCGTCCAGGGAAGAAAAGGAGCCACTTTCCTCCATCATCCGGCATTGAATCAGAGCGTTTCCAATCGCGTGATGGGCGTATGTAAGAAACTCCGCGCTCTTGTACGGGTCGTAGCTTTCCAGGCATTCCAGCATGGCGAGAACGCAGCTTTGTTTATAGTCCAGAAACCGCTCCGGGTCGTATCTATCCAGCCCCTCCCGCAAGAGAAAGTTTGTGACCCGCTTATTCAGGCGTGGCTCTATGTGGTGCAGGAAGAACGCGAAAAAGCGGAGGTCATTCCATGTCTGCGCGGCAACGATATACTCATTGACCGTATACAGTTCCGGCGGCGGGGGCGTGAGCTGGTAAACATGGGTAACCTCAAACATGGTGAGACCGTGAGCGTTTCCTTGAAACAGATGTTTTGCAAATCGCTCTTTCATGGCCTCACCACCTCCTATCATTTCGAATAGCCTTGCGCCTCTGCCAACAGTGCCTCCTGTGTCATTTCCGCTTCATAAGACCCGACGGCATACTCCCGGTCAGCGATGGCCCTTTCCAACTTGTTCTTCGCCAGCCGCTTCATCACGGCGGCAGTCTTTTCGTCTATCGTCCCCCGATGCAGTTTTTGAATGATCGTGTTGGTGCGGCGCTCATAGATTTTCTTCAGCGGGTGATCGTCAGCCCGTTCTCTCTGCTCCCGCCCTCGGAGGTTGCCGACCTGACGGCAGGTGCGCCCGCGCTTGTCCCCTGGAGCCAGACCGCCGCAGTATTTTGTGGGCCTCGCGTCCGTGGTCAGGAACCACGTTCCGCAGATTGGGCATTTGCGGGGCGCATGACCTACGCACAGGCCCTCGAATAGATCGGAGCGGAACATCCCCACAAAAGAAACATAGTGCATCCGCTTCACGAGCTGGGATTTCTCTTTGCCAGGAATGGTCGCGGCGGCGTACTGGACGGAGGCGTTGGCAAGGGACATCCATCCAGGATTGTCCGCCGTCATATCAGGATTGACGGAAAAGTATTGTCCGAAGCTGGCGGCGTATCCGTCCGGCGTTCTGTCGCTCTTATGAAGTTTTTCCGCAAACGGCAGAAACTCCCTCTTGAACTCTGCCAGGGAGAACCCCAGGTGTGCCATGACAGGCAATACCCGCAGCAGAGTGAGCGCCTTTTGGTACTCCGGCGAAACCGCCCCGGCAAGATTTCCAGACTTCGCAAAGTCCATTGTGTTTTGCAGATAGTCCTCCGTAAAAACGGTGTCGACATAGCTGCGGACAATTTCATATTCAAGGCAGGAAAACGGCGGCACATTCCGCAGAAGCTCCACGATTTGAAAGGCGCTCTCCCTCGCCGCTTCCATCTGCACTGTATTCGCTTGTCCAAGTTGGAGCGACCCCATATACAGGTTGAGCGGCATACAGAGCTGGGACAACTTCGCGATGACCTCATCGGAGAGATTCAGCGCGGCGCAGGCCAGCGTTCCAGTCGGCATAGACTTCCCCTCATAGGTCACATTGTCCTGCCAGAAATCCAGCGTCAGGAGCGTGTGTTCAATCAAATTCAAGTTCTCTGCCTCCTGTCATGTTTTTTCATTTCCCATTATACCATAGCCGCCCCTGATTGGAAAGATGGCTTGTCATGTTTTTTGAAACGGGGCTGTCATGCTGTTAGCCTGTTTTCCTCGATTTTGCTCATAACCATAATAGAAAGCCGTTGGCTGGCTGCGCGGGAGCGTACCAGTCAACGGCTCTTTTTCGGAAGTCCTCCGACTTCCGAAAAATGCGGGAGTGCAGAGGGCGGCAGGCCCTTTGCGCCAAGTCCAGAGCGGCGAGCGTCTGGTCAGTGTCCAGAGGTGAAACCTTTGGGCCGGGTACAGGGCGGCAGCGCCTGTTGGGTGTCCAGAGGGCAAAGCCCTTTGGGTCGGGTGCAGGGTGACAACGCCTGCTCAGGTGTCCAGAGGGTGAAACCCTTGGCCCAGTGAAAGTGATGCTCTGCGTCACTTTATACTGGGTTATTATCTGGCGCAAAGTACTTAGATTCGGCGGCTTCGCCGCCCCTGAACACTCCCAGAACAGCAAAAACGAGAAACAGGAAGGAGAGCAGAATGGCAAAAAGACTGACCCGGCACAACGGGAGAGCCGGAAAAAGCGGCGTCTACAAATCAACTCACAATGACAGAACCTTCGATACCGAACACGCCGGCCACATTGACAGTGAGCGCATTCAGCAAAACATCTATTGGGACTGCTTTCGGGGAGCGATCTATCCAGCCCAGCAGGATGCCGAGGTATCCTTTGCGGATGTGGAGCGGGCCTTCTATCTGAACCGCTACTCCGATTACCTAGACGGCCAGCATGAGCGGAACGCCAAACGCCGCCACTCTAAGCGTGACCGGAGCGTGGATGATCTGCTGGCGGACAAACGCTTCTGCCCGGAGGAAACCATCTACCAGATTGGCACGATGGAGGACTCCGTTTCCCCGGAGGCGCTTCTGGAAGTGGTCGGGGAGTTTATGATGGAGCTGGAACGCCGCTTCGGGGAACACATCCACGTCATTGACTGGGCGCTCCATCTGGACGAGGCCACGCCCCACATCCATGAGCGCCACGTTTTCGACTATGTGAACCGATACGGTGAGGTCGAGCCGAAACAGGAAAAGGCGCTGGAGGCACTTGGATTTGAACTGCCTAACCCTGAGAAAAAGCCGGGGCGTACCAACAACCGGAAGATGGTTTTCGATGCGGTCTGCCGGGTGATTTTGTTTGAAATCTGCAAGCAGCATGGTCTGGCGGTGGAGGAAGAACCTGACCCTGGTAACCGTGGGCGCAGCTATCTGGAGAAGAACGACTATATCATCCAGAAGCAGAAGAAATTGATTACCGAGCAGGAGACAGCGATTGAAGAAAAGGCGCAGGCATTAGAGGCCGTGTCGCTTCGGCTGGAGGACGCCGAGGCCCTGATTGATGAGGTCACGGAAATCGCCTATGACAAGGCTGTGGAGCTTGTGACCGATGCCGTTCGCGCCGAAACGCAGTTGCAGGATGAGAAGATCGTCTCCGATTATAAGGACTGGTGTCTGGCCCCGGAGCGGCGCTACTCCCCAGCAGAGAAGGGGCTGATCGGTAAGGTACTGGGAAAGGCGCAGGAGCTGATCCACAAAGCCGCTCAAAAGGTGCTTGCCAGAGTGCAGACGGTTTTACGAAAGCCGGAGGTCAAAGCTGCCGCCACCAGGCAGATTAAGGAGAAGGCCAGGGAATCCGTCCTCGCAAAACTGGAACAGGGCAGGGCCGAGATTGCCAGACAGGATGCCGAGCGCAGGACGGCACAATCCCCAACAAGGCACAGCATGGAACGGTGATTGCTATTACACTAACAGAGGGAATTTTGGTAGCCGCTGCCGAAATTCCCTCTGTCATGTTTTTTGAAACAGGACTGTCATGCCATTAGCCCGGTTTTTTCAAATTTGCTCATAACCATAGCAGAGGGCGCGGCAGACGCCTGATTTTTACAGATTGGAGGTATGCGGAAATGATTGAAAATGAAGAATTGCAGTCCGGTTTTCCCGACTGGCTCACGGAGGATTACAAGCTCATGGAGCCGGAGTTCTGCCGCTCGTTCCTTCGGGAACATCCCATGCGCTGCATTCGTGGGCGGTTCTACACGGTGGACGGGCCGGTAGCGGACGAGAGCAGCTTGAAGAAGAAAATCTACGAGGAAATCAGCCCATGGCTGGAAACCAAAATCGCCCGAAAGGTGGACGAGCTTCTGAACGCCCTGCGAATGGCAGCGTACTCCGAGCCGATCGAGCTGGAATGCGACCGTATCCACGTTGCCAACGGCACATTGTTCGTGGATGGCCGCTTCTCGCCGGAAAAGACCTACTGCAACAACCGCCTGACCGTCAGCTATCATCCCGATGCGCCGCCGCCGGAGAAGTGGCTGCGCTTTCTGGCGGAGCTGCTGCACCCGGAGGACATTCCCACCTTGCAGGAGTACTTGGGCTACTGCCTGCTCCCCACCACCAAGGGACAGAAGATGCTGATGCTCATCGGCAAGGGCGGCGAGGGCAAGAGCCGGATCGGGCTGGCGATGCGCTCCATCTTCGGGGACAGCATGAACACCACCAGCATCCAGAAGGTGGAGAACAACCGGTTCAGCCGCGCCGACCTGGAAAGTAAGCTTCTGATGGTGGACGATGACATGGACATGAGCGCCCTGCCTAAAACCAATTATATCAAATCCATCGTGACCTCGGAATGCAAGATGGACATGGAGCGCAAGGGCGTTCAAAGTTACCAGAGCCAGCTCTATGTGCGGTTTCTCTGCTTCGGCAACGGAGCCTTGACCGCTCTCCATGACCGGTCTGACGGTTTCTTTCGACGCCAGATCGTGCTGACTACCAAAGACAAGCCCCCAGGTCGGATGGATGACCCGTTCCTCTCTGAAAAGCTGATTGCCGAGCGCGAGGGAATATTCCTCTGGTGTCTGGATGGGCTTCACCGCCTGCTGGTCAACAACTATCGCTTCACCGTCAGCGACCGGGCCAAGGAGAATATCTCCGTTGTAGTCCGGGAGGCCAACAACATCGTGGACTTTCTGGCCTCTTCCGGTTACGTCCAGTTCAAAGCGGATAGCGAGGCCGCTACCCGTGACCTGTACGCCGCCTATAAGGTCTGGTGCGAGGACAACGCCGAGAACCCGCTTTCGCCCAAGAGCTTCTCCGGCTTCATCGCGCAGAGCGCCGACACCTACCGGCTGGAGGCCACCAACAACGTGTATATCGGCAGCGGCAAACGGTGCCGGGGCTATCTGGGCATTGAGGTCCTGATAAGGCCGACTGCATTATGAACAGAGAAATGAAATCATCCGTACATGCGTACACGAGTACACAGCCCCCTGTACCGATGTACGCATGTACGGATAGTTTTGAGTTCGCTCCTATTCTTTTTTATAGGCAGTCACGCTCGACTGCCCTTGAAAAAGCCGGGTGAAATTCAATCCTTGTGACTTTCGTAAAAATTATCACGCACCAGCGTATGAATTACACCTGTTCGTGATTTACGGAACCGTGATACCGCTTTGTGGACAGATGAACAAATCCACAGTTCCGATGGAGGTCATACGAAACAGTGAAGTGGATAATGGCCTCTTGTGACCTGGGCTTCATGATAGCAAAACCGAGCGGAAATCGCAACCCGCAAAATCTTTATTATACCGTGAAACTGCTTTGCGGCACAAAGAACAAAATTCATCAGAAAGTGAGGAAGAAACGATGAAATCTGATATGAGAAATGAGATCAAGGCGTATATCGTGGGCCAGGGGGTGACCATGCAGGAGGTGGTGGACGTACTCTCCGATGTGTACGGCTGGTCGGACAGCGTGTCCAACCTGTCCAACAAGCTCCAGCGGGAGTCCCTCCGCTACAAGGAGGCTGTCCAGCTTGCCGACGCGCTGGGCTATGACATTCAGTGGGTCCGGCGGAAGGATGCCTGACCCGGAACCAACAGACTATGAATTATGGAGGTACTTTATTGAACGATTTTGAAAACTATGTGTACGAACCTATTGACCTGTGCGCCTGCTATGAGCCGATATTCGATGCGCCCGCTGATTTTATTGAGGACTGGTACAAAGAGCGCGGCCTGCGGAATCCCTTCTCCTGCAAAGTGACACGCAAAATCGGTAACACCTGGTATATCATCGAGACGGAATGCGGCGGAGACGAGCCGCTCCCCGGCATGATGCGCCGCCTGATTTTTTCGGATAAGGGGGCGGTTTGATGTCGACAAAGCGGCTGGATCATGTTACAATG
Source organism: uncultured Oscillibacter sp. (assembly GCA_951800675.1). The sequence continues at coordinate 16,510 of CATOKC010000010.1, read as the reverse complement.
GAGCCATGCACTACGGTACTGTCAGCTGACCCACAGAAGAAAGGAGAAGACAACGTGGATCAGCAGAAAATCACGATTTTGTACTGCCGCCTCAGTAACGAGGATACCCTTGATGGGGAGAGCAATTCGATTGCCAATCAGAGGGCCATTCTGACCAGATACGCCGCTGACCAGGGCTTCACGAACACCCGCATTCTGGTGGATGACGGGTATACCGGAACGAACTTCAACCGTCCCGGCGTCCAGGAGGGTCTTTCCCTTGTGGAGCAGGGCTTGGTCGGCACCTGGATCGTCAAAGACATGAGCCGTTTCGGGCGCGACTATTTGCAGGTGGGTCGGTATACGGAAATCGTTTTTCCCAGCTTCGATGTGCGGTTCATTGCCGTCAATGATGGTGTGGACAGTGCCAGGGGAACTGACGATTTCACCCCGTTTCGTAACCTTTTTAACGATTTTTACGCCAAAGATACCAGCAAAAAGGTTCGTTCTGTGATGAAAACCCGTGGCACCAGCGGCAAGCACCTGGGCAAGCCGCCCTATGGCTACCGGTCTGACCCGCAGGACAAAGACCACTGGATTCTGGACGAGGATGCCGCCCCGGTGGTCAAGCGTATCTTTGACCTGGCGATTGCCGGAAAGGGGCCGAGCCAGATTGCCCGAATTCTGGAAGCGGATGGTGTGCTGACTACCAAGGCACTCTACGCCCAGCGCAAGGGCAAGCCCATGCCGGAGCGTCCCTGCCACTGGGTAGAACAGTCTGTTGCCGGTATCCTGGAACGGATGGAGTACACTGGCTGCATCTGCAATTTCAAGACCTACTCCAAGTCCTATAAGCTCAAGAAGCGCATCCCCAACGCCTTGGAGAATATGTTCATTTTGCCTGGAGCGCAGGAGGCCATTATCACGCAGGAGCAGTGGGACAGGGTGCAGGAACTTCGCCAGCACAAGCGCCGCATGACCAAGGCGGAGCGGCAGGGGCTGTTCTCTGGTCTGGTGGTCTGCGCCGACTGCGGAAGCAAACTTCACTTCGCCACCTGTAAGAACTTCGACGGCAAGCAGGATCACTACGTCTGCGCCAAGTACAAGAGCGGACGGGGAACCTGTTCGGCGCACTATATCCGGGAGGATGTTCTGCGGGATGTGGTGCTGGAACGCATCCGGGCCGTGACGGACTATATCCGGGCCGATGTGGAGGGCTTTCAAGAGGACTGGCTGATGTGCCGGAGGGACGAACAGGAGAAGTCCATCCGGGAGGACAAGCGGCGGCTGGAAAAAGCGAAGAAGCGGCTGGCGGACATCGACAAGCTCATCACCCGTATCTATGAGGATATGGTACTCGGCGATCTGAGCCAGGAGCGTTACCAGAAGATGCTGGAGGGCTACGAGGCGGAGCAGGCGGCGCTCAGCAACGAGGTCACCGGCCTTGAGGATTGGGTTGCGACCCGCGAGGAAATGGAGGACAATGTTGACCAGTTCCTCGCCCTGATGGAGAAGTATGTGGACATCCCGGAGCTGACGCCGACCATCGTGAACGAGTTCGTCAAGCAGATCATCGTTTACGCCCCGGACAAGTCCAGCGGCAAGCGGACGCAGAAGGTCAAAATCGTTTTCAACTTCCTGGAGGAAGTAGAAGTACCGGAAATCAGCAAACCTGTTATAACGGAAACTACCTATGGACGCAGAAAGACGGCGTGACACTCGGTCACGCCGCCCTCTGCGGCGAATAGTTACTTGTCACTATTAAGCCTTGTGGTTACAGGGTTTTTGATGGCGGAGAAGGAGGGATTCGAACCCTCGAGACCCTTTAGGGGCCTACATGATTTCCAATCATGCGCCCTCGACCAACTAGGCGACTTCTCCATCGTTGCCGATTGCTTCTACCGATACAGTTATAGCGTTTCTCAACAAAGAACAGTAGTTATTATACCAGAGCTTTTCCCAAAGTCAAGCCTTTTTTCAAATTTTCTCCGAAGGGCCCCAAAGGGCCCGGGAGGGGGCGGTTGCCCCCTCCCCGTTTCCCTATCCCCGGGCCGCCTGGATAGCCCGGAGGGTCGTCACCAGCGCCGGCTCTCCCGCCGGGGAGAGGACGTCCGGCGTGGTGCCCGCCTCCTCGCTGCTGCTGCCGTCCGGGTTCAGGCCGTACATCATTGTATACTGGATTAAAATGCCGCTGTTGGGCAGGCGCAGCATCACCGGGTCCAGGGCCCCGATGCCGTCCCCGCCGGTCTGGCTTCCCACCAGGGTGGCAAAGCCCGTGGCCTGGCAGAACACGGCGAACGACTCGCTGGCGGAGTAGACCATGGGCCCCACCAGAAGCCACACCCGGCCATGGAACGCCGCCCGCTTTGCCGCCGGTTCCACCCGGAGGGTGCTCTCCACAAAGTGGGTGGCGGCCTCCAGGCCCTGCCGCTCCAGCTTGGGAAGCTCCGGCAGCTCCTCGATGGGACGCAGGTCCGAGGGGGCGAATACATTGTCGATGTAAGGCCGGTTGTTCTCGCTGTCCGCCAGCAGAGCGTAGTTCGTGCAGGACAGAGGCCCGTCCGCCAGCGGAGCCGTCAGCAGGTTCTGCCAGTAGCCCTCGTTTCCGCCGCTGTTGTCCGTCAGGTCGATGATGAGGTCCGTGCAGTCCCCGGCGGCGTCGTAGAAGTCCCGGATGGCCTGGGCCTCTTTTGAATAGTCCGGGTCATAGTCCGTCAGGAAGCTGTCCACCTTCAAATAGGCGACCCCCGCCTCCGGCAACAGGAGAGTGCGAAGGTTCTCCCCCGCCTCGCCGCCGCTCCAGGAGCCGACGTCCTCGTCTCCCAGAGCGTCCAGATAGGCTTTCAGCGTCTTGTAGGATTCCTCCGAGGCCTCGATAAGCTCCTTCCACCGCTCCCGGCCAGTGGTGTCCTCCGTCCGGCACCAGTCCAGCATCCTCTGGTAGTCCTCCGGCTCGATGATCCAGAGGTGTCCATAGGGCCCCAGACGGTAGAGGGAGCTGTAAATGGCGGAGTAGAAGGCCTCGTCGCTGTCGTTTTCAAGAATCATCTTCCGGTAATCCGCAAAGACCTCCTCCGCCGGCTCCTCCGGGTTCTCCCGGTCGTGAACGCCCAGGCAGAGGTAGCTGTCCTTGAGGGTTTTGACAAAGTAGTCGTAGTCCTCCAGCCGCTGCTCCGGGGTCAGCCCCAGGGCGTTTTTCAGGGCCGGGTCCCATTTGCCCTCCGGCTCCGCCGGGGCGGCGCAGGCGGTCAAAAGCAGGCAGAGGGCCAGGGTCAGGGAAATCCACGCGCGTTTCATAAAACCGTCTCCTTTTTTCCCCGGCGGCGTCCCGCGGTTTCCCTATATATACGGGGCAGCGCCTGGGTTTTCCTCATGGTAACAGGAAAATCTTACGAACGGCTTGACAAAACCCTTAAGAATTTCTTACAATTTCCAGCCCGGTCTCCGGCGGGGTTTTTGGAGAGACGACGAAAATGGGCCGGCCGTCGAAAACTTCTTTAATAAAAATTGGCATCCGCCGGAAAGCATGGTATACTAGCTCCAATTATTTGACGGAACGGAGTGGGCACATGAATCGTACGGCAGTCGTACAGATCCCGGAGGAACAGCTGGACCAGGTCGCCACCAGCTTTATCAAGGCGGCCAGCGGCTTCGCCAGTCAGATTACCATTGCCCGGGGCGGGCACTGCGTCAACGCCAAGAGCCTTCTTGGCTTCCTCTCCTTGATGCGGGATCAGGGCGAGGTGGCGCTGACCGCCGAGGGCCCCGACGCGGGGGAGGCGCTGGACCGGCTGGCCGGCATCCTGGAAGCGAAATAAGGGCAAAAAGGGGACTGCCTTCCGGCAGTCCCCGCTTCTTATGCTCAGGCCGCCCGCTCCAACACCCGGCAGAGCATGGAGGCCGCCTCCCCCCGGGTGGCGGTCCGGCTTCCGGCGTAGGTCCCGGAGGCCAGTCCCAGGGCCTGGGCAAGGGCGGCGTAGCCCAACTCTTCCGCGGGAATGCTTCCCTTGTCGCTGTAGGCGCAGGTGTAGATTCCCCCCAGCCGGGCGGCGGGGCCGTAGCCCGCGGCGTCCAGCAGCATTCGCACCACGTCCGCCCGGCTCAGGACGGCATTGTCGTCCCGCTCCGCCGGGCGGAGGAGCCCGAGGCGGTAGGCGCTGTAATAGGCGTTCTCCCGGCTGTCCTTGTCCGCGGCCTCCGGCTCCAGGGCCGTGCCCTGGAGACTGTAGACCAGGGCCACCAGCTCCCACTGGGTCACGTTCTTGCTGGGACGGAACTTGCCCCCGGCGTAGCCCGCGCCGTACTGGGCCAGCTTCTCGATATCCGCCTTGGCGGAGCTCTTGTCCAGGTCGTCATAGGAAAGGGGTTCCCGAAGGGCTCCCCGCTCCTCCCGGACCAGCGCGCCGGTCTTGGCGTCCACGCCGGAGTAAGACGGCTCCCGCTCCAGGCCGTAGGTCAGGCGGAGGGCGTAGTAGTATTCCAGGCCCTGCTCCAGCAGCTTCGCCTGGGCCGGGTCGGCCTTGGTGAGCTTCTGGGGGACATTCCGGTAGGCCAGCGCCGCTTCATAGGTCCCCGCCCAGGCGGAGAGGGCGGTTTCCATGGAAATGAGGCCGTTGGCGTCGTCAAAGGCGGCGTCCTCGTCCCAGTCGCCGGAGAGGCCGTAGACGGACCCGTCCGCCGCGTCGATGGAAACCCAATAGGAGTTCTCCGGGAAGGGCAGGCCATTCACCGTCCGGGCGAAGCGGAAGCGGTAATAGGGGGCCTGGTCCTGTCCCCGGGCGATGGGGACGGCATAGGCGGCGTCCTCATAGAGGGCTAGGGCCCGGTCCGGGCAGAGGGCTTTCAAAAAGGCCTCCGCCTTTTTCTGGGCCGCCTCTTCTGTAAGCGTCCGCTCCCGGCCCCAGGGGGCGGAGGACTGGACGCTCTCCACCGCGCCGGTCTTGGCGTCTACCGTGATGTTCCGGCTCAGGCGCTCTCCGCCGTCGGTCCGGGCGTAGCGCAGGGTGCAGAGAACCCGGCCCGCCGCGCCCTCCTTCCCGGGCTCCACCCCATAGGACGAGCCGGTCAGGGCATAGCCCCGGAGGCCGTAGGCGCTCTCCGCCCGGAGGGCCTTGTCCAGCTCCTCCTTGGGCAGCACGCCCTCCATTTGCGCTATGCCCTCCTGTTCTGCCTTGGTGAGGCCCGCCTCCTCGGCGGCTGTGTCCGCCGCCTTGGCGGAGGGGGCGGCGTTGGCTCCTCCCGCGGAGCGGTAGCCCAGGCGCAGCTGCTCTTCCAGCTCCGTCAGGTCTATCAGTTCCCCGGTTTTGGCGTCCGCCAGGAAGGTGTGGGCCCCCGCCTCCGGCACATAGCGGAGGACGGCCTTGGCGCTGCCGGGTTCCCGGACATACTCCAGTTGGAGCTTCAGGGTTTCGGCTAGCTTATCTTCCGCCTCATCGGCAGAGGCGTCGGCCTCCGGCCCGGGCACGCTGCCGATGGCGGAGGTTTCCGGCACGTCCCGGCTGAAATGCTCCACCAGTCCGTCCTCCACCCGGATAGAGTAGTGGAGGGGAGAGGGCAGGCCGTTTAAAATGAGGGTCCCGGACCAGGCGCTGGAGGAGCCCCCCAGGGAGGACGCGCCCTCCGGGCCGCTCAACTCCACGGCTTCTCCCTTCCGCAGGACCCGGGCCAGGAAGGCCTCCGCCGCCGCCCGGTCCTCCGCGCCGCCGTTTTCCGGGAAGGAGGGGAAGCCCCCTCCGTTGGAAGCGGGGGTGGAGGCCCGGGATTCCCAGCGGGAGAGGCTGACGACGGTGCCGTCCTCCAGGGCGGAGACGGAGAGGGAGCGCCGTTCCCCCTCCCAGCTCAAGTCCCAGGCGGGGACCAATTCCTCGGACAAACTGCCCCGGAAGGTCTCATAAGCCTCCGTGTCCAGGGCCAGGGCCTCCTTCACCAGGGCGGTGACCTTGGCCAGGCGAGCGTCCTGGGATTCCTCCGCCGCGGTGGCGGGCAGGGTCAGCGCCGCCAGCAGGGCGGCGGCCAGGGTCAGGGAAAGCAGGCGTTTCATGGTCATCCCTCCAAATCTTGTTGTGTTCCTTTAGACGGCGGGGGCGGGAAAAAGGTTCCCGCCCCGGCGTGATTGAAGATTCTTATTTCAGCTGGTCCAGGGTCAGAGAAAAGCTGTCCATGAAGGTCTCCAGAAAATATTCCACCTCCGGCAGGCCATAGCTCTCCAGAGCCTTTCGCGTCTGGGCGGCGGCGTCCCGGAATTCGGCGTTTCCGGCCTTCAATTCCTCCACGCATTTGATGTACGCCGAGAGCTTGTCCGCCGCCTTCACCAGCCGTTCCACCTCCGGGTTCACCTCCGTGAGCACCGGGGCGTAGGCCCCCCGCAGCTCCTGGGGCAGCATGGCCAGAAGCTTCCGCTCCGCCACCGCCTCCACCTCCTTATAGGCGTGCTGGATGGCGGGGTTGTCGTATTTGATGGGGGTGGGCATGTCCCCGGTCAAAATCTCGCTGGCGTCGTGGTACAGCGCCGCCGCCGCCACCGCTCCGGGGTCGGCGGTTCCGCCGAATTTCTCGTTGCGGATCACCGCCAGGGCGTGGGCCAGGACGGCGGCCTGGTGGCTGTGCTCCTGGACGTTCTCCGGCGCGGTGTTCCGCATCAGCGCCCAGCGCTGAATGAACCGCATCCGGGAGAGGTAGGCGAAAAAGTGGCTTTTCATATCCTCACTCCTTCAGTTCCCCGAAGAGGGTTTCCCCGTCGGTCCGGGTGATGGACACAGGGCGGATCTGGTTGTGCAGGTCCTCCCCCTTCACCAGCACCTCCGCGTAGTTGGGGGCGTGGCCCAGGAAGAGGCCCTCCTTTCCGGCGGGCTGCTCGAAGAGCACCTCCTCCGTCCGGCCCACGCACTCCTCCAAATAGGTCCGGCGCATGGCGGCGGCGACCTCCGCCGCCCGATGGGCCCGCTCCGCCCGGAGGACCTTAGGCAGCTGCTCCATCTCCGCCGCCGGGGTGCCGGGACGCTCGGAGTAGGGGAAAATGTGCATCCGGGCAAAGCCGCATTGTTGAATAAAGTCCAGGGTCTCCTGGAACTCCTCCTCCGTCTCCCCGGGGAAGCCGGTGATGAGGTCCGTGGTGACGGCGGGGTGGCGGAAGGTCTTTTTCAAAAGCTCCACGGATTGGAGATAGCGCTTTGTGTCGTATTTCCGCCGCATCCGCCGCAAGGTGGCGTCGCAGCCGCTTTGGAGGGAGAGGTGGAACTGGGGGCACAGGTCCGGCAGGATGGCCGCTCGCTGACAGAACTCCTCCGTAATGGTCCGGGGCTCCAGGCTTCCCAGCCGGAGGCGCACGCCCGGCACGGCGGCGCTGACGGCCTCCAGCAGATCGATGAGGGTGGTCCCCTGGTGGAGGTCCCGGCCCCAGGAGGAAATCTCGATGCCCGTCAGCACGATCTCCTGATAGCCCTGGTTTTTTAGCTCCATGGCCTGGACCGCCGCCTCCCCCATGGGCAAAGAGCGCACCGGGCCCCGGGCGTAGGGGATGATGCAGTAGGAGCAGAAGTTGGCGCAGCCGTCCTCCACCTTCAGCAGAGCCCGGGTCCGGCCCTCCAGCCCCCCGGCGGGGAGCCATTCAAAGTGCCGCCGCTCAAAGGGCGGGTCCACGGCCTCCAGGGGGGTCTTGCGTTCCCGCTCTTGGACGGCTTGCTCCAGAAGGCTTAAAAAGCCCATGCGGTCCCCGGTGCCCGTCAGCACGTCGGCCCCCAGGGCCCGGGCCTCGGCGGCGTGGGTCTGGGACCAGCAGCCGCACACGGCCACCACGGCCCCCGGGCGCTCCCGGCGAACCCGGTGGACGGCCTGGCGGGACTTCTGGTCCCCGGCGGCGGTAACGGAGCAGGTATTGATAACGTAGGCGTCTGCCTCCTGGCCGAAGGGGACCATCTCGTGGCCCCGGGCCCGGAGCTCCTGCTCCATGGCCTGGGTCTCGTACTGGTTCACCTTGCAGCCAAGGGTGTAGATGGCGACTTTCATAGTGGATCAGATTCTCCTTGCGCTTTGTAAGATTGTTCGCTATAATGGCTTGGCATGCCCTATTATACTGGAATCCCCCGGTTTGGGCAAGCCCCCTGGAAAGGAGTTTTTTGTCAAATGATTTACCTGGATCACGCCGCCACCACCCCCGTCCCCCGGGCCGTGGCGGACGCCATGATAGAAGTCCTGACGGAGCGGTACGGAAATCCCAGCTCCCAGTATCCCTTCGGCGCGGAAATGAAAAAGCGGGTCGAGGACTGGCGGAGGGCCGTGGCCGCCCTGCTGGACTGCCCGGCGGAGGGGCTGCATTTCACCTCCTGCGGCACCGAGGGGGACAACTGGGCCCTCCGGGCCGCCGTGTGGCAGAACCGGCACGTTGGAAACCACATCGTCACCACGGCGGTGGAGCACAGCGCCGTGCTGGAGTGCTGCAAATGGCTGGAGCGGGAGGGGTGCGAGGTCACGTACCTCGCCCCGGACCAAGACGGCAGTCTTACGGCGGAGCAGGTTTTAGAGGCCGTCCGGCCCGACACCGCCGCCGTCTCCGTCATGCTGGTGAACAACGAGCTGGGGACCGTGTACCCCGTCGCGGACATCGCCAGGGGCCTTGCCGCCCGAAATCCCAAGACCCTCCTCCACACCGACGCGGTGCAGGGCCTGGGGACCTTCTCCACCAGGGCCCTGGGGGCGGATTTTGTAACGGTTTCCGCCCACAAGATCGGCGGGCCCAAGGGCGTCGGCGCGCTGTACATCGGCCCCCGGGCGCGGAATCCCCGGCCCCTTCTGGCGGGCGGGGGGCAGGAACGGGGCCTCCGCTCCGGCACCGAGGCCACGGCCCAGATCGCGGGCTTTGCCAGGGCGGCGGAGCTGCGCCTGGAGGGCCGGGAGCGGAACCGGGCCCATTTGGAGGCCCTTCACGCCTATGCCCGGGAGAAGCTGCTTGCCATACCGGACATGGTTTGCGTGGGGGCGGGGACGGCTCCTCACATTCTGTCGCTGTCCCTGGCGGGCTGGCCCGCCGGAAACATCGTCAACGACCTGGGAAGCCAGGGAATCTGCGTCTCCGCCGGGTCCGCCTGCCACCAGGGCAAGCCCAGCCACGTCGTGGCGGCCCTGAAGCTGCCCAAGCGGGTGGCCGCCGGGGTGATCCGCCTCAGCTTTGGCCCCGGCACCACCGAGGCGGACATCGACGCCTGTGCCCAGGCCCTCCGGCGGCACCGGGACACCCGGATGCCCATGCTGTAAATTTTATAATAATCGTTTGATAAAGGTGACTTATGTTCAATTTCCTCCGCCGGGAACCCGGCTTTTACAAGCGGCTTTTTAAGCTCTCCCTGCCCATGATTCTGCAAAACCTCATCACCTTTTCCCTGGGGCTCATCGACACCTTCATGGTCTCCCGCCTGGGAAACGCGGAGATGGCGGCGGTGACCACCGCCAACGTCCCGGTGTTCCTCCTCACCAGCATTGTCTTCGGCTTCCAGAGCGGCCTGGGCATTCTGGTGAGCCAGTACTGGGGCAAGGGGGACGAGAAGAGCGTCAGCCGCGCCATGGGCGTTGCCTCCCTGCTGGGAACCGCCGTCACGCTGCCCCTGGCCCTGGCATTCTGGGCCTTTCCGGTGCCCGTGATGGACCTCCTGTCCAACAAGCACGAGCTTTCCCTGCTGGGCGCGCCCTACCTCCAGGTCATCGGCTTTGCCTATGTGTTCAACATGCTCTCCTCCATCTACGTCAGCGCCCGGCGGAGTGTGGAGGACCCGGCCTTCGGCATGAAGCTCTTCGGCTTTTCCACCATCCTGAACACAGGTCTGAACTACCTGCTGATTTTCGGCAATTTCGGCTTCCCCGCCCTGGGGGTGGCCGGGGCCGCCATCGCCACTTTACTGGCCCGGGTCAGCGAGTTTGTCATCTGCGTTGTCTGCGCCCTGCGGAGCAGGCTCATCCCCCTGCACCTGGGGTTGTTCTTCCGCCCGGGCCTGGACATGACGCGCCGCTTTGTCAAGTACGCCTCCCCGGTGGTGCTGAACGAAACCGTCTGGGGCCTGGGAAACTCCCTCCTGACCGTCATCCTGGGCTACACGGACAACTCCGTGGAGATGCTGGCGGCCAACGCCGTCATGGGCAATTTGAACCGGCTGTTCCTGGTGGTCTGCTTCGGCCTGGGAGCCGCCACGGCGGTGATAGTGGGCAAGGCCATCGGCGAGGGCCAGGGCCGGGAGAAGGTCATGGACCTGAGCCGGGCCCTCCTCTGGTTCGCCGTGCTGGTGGGGACGGCGCTGGCGGTGTTCTCCATCGCCCTGGTGCCTCTGCTGTTCGTCCCCGTCATTTTCCCCATGTTCAAGCTCTTCGGCCTCTCCGCCGAAATCGCCACGGCCCTGGCGGTCATGGGCTTCGCCTCCATCCCCCTCCACGCCTGTGCCATCTCCGCCATCACCGGGGTCCTCCGGGCCGGGGGCGACGTGATGTGGTCCACGGTCCTGGACATCGCCCCCCAGTGGGTGGTGTGCCTCCCCGCCACGGCCCTGGTGGCCCTGGTTCTGAAGCTGGGATGCTGGCCCATCGCCTTCGCCATCCAGCTGGAAAGCATCGTGAAATTCCCCCTCTGCCTCTGGCGGGTCCGGGGCGGGAAGTGGATTAACGACGTGACGGGAGGCGGAACGGAATGAGCCTCTTTCGCTGTCCCCTCTGCGCCGCCCCCCTGGAGCGGGCGGCGGGGGCGTACCGCTGCCCCGGGGGCCACAGCTTTGACATCGCCAAGGAGGGCTACGTCCACCTGCTGCCCCCCAATCAAAAGCACTCCGCCCTCCCTGGGGACGACCGGGGCATGGTGCTGGCCCGGCGGGAATTTTTGTCCAAAGGGTATTACCAGCCGCTATTAAATACGCTTTGTAGTCAAATTTTGGCCCTTTCCGGCGAAGCGCCCGCCCTTCTGGACGCGGGCTGCGGGGAGGGCTGGTACACCGCCGGGGCGGCCCAGGCCCTGCGGGCCGCCGGGAGGCGGCCCCAAATAGCGGGGACGGATATCTCAAAATTCGCCCTCCGCGCGGCGGCCAGGCGGGAGAAGGAGGCGGAGTTCGCCGTGGCCTCCTCCTACCGTCTGCCCCTGGCGGACGGCGGCGTGGACGTGCTTTTGAACTGCTTTTCCCCCCTGGCGCTGGAGGAGTTCCGGCGGGTGTTGAAGCCCGGCGGGTGGTTCCTCTATGTGGTCCCCGGGGCGGAGCACCTCTGGGAGATGAAGGAAATTCTCTACGACAAGCCCTACCCCAATGAGGAAAGGGAAACTCCCTACGAGGGCTTCGCCTATCGGGAGATTGTCCCGGTGGACGGGACGGTTTTGCTGGAGCGGCGGGAGGACCTTCAAAACCTCTTCCGCATGACCCCCTATTTTTGGAAAACCCCCAGGGCCGGGGCGGAGCGCCTGGCGGCCTTGGACCGGCTGGAGGTGCGGATCTCCTTCCGGGCGCATGTGTTTGAAAAGCTGTGAAAGGAGCATTGCCATGAAACCCAATCCCACCCGTTCCGCCCTCATTCTCATCGACATGGAAAACGGCTTTGTGGACCGCCGGGGCGGCCACTGCATCAAGGGGGCCCAGGCCACCGTCCCCGCCTGTGCCCATGCGTGCGATTTGGCCCGGAGCAAGGGCGTCCCCGTTTTCTTTGTCAAGCGCATCTACCGCGCCGACGGCAGCGACGTGGAGCTGACCCGGTACGCCGCCTGGAAGGCCGGGGGCCACGCCTGCCGCCCCGCCTCCGCCGGGCCCAACAGCGCCCAGGCCCCGGAGGCCCTCCGCCCCCAGCCGGGGGATTACACCATCATCAAGCCCCGGTGGAGCGCCTTTTTCCAGACGGAGCTGGACCTGATCCTCCGCCGCCTGGACGTGCGGACGGTGATTCTGGCGGGCACCACCACCCCCAACTGCGTCCGCGCCACCTGCTACGACGCCATTGCCCTGGAGTACAACACCGTGGTGCTGACGGACTGCTGTTCCTCCCAGACGGAGGAGATCCAGCGGGTGAACCTGGAGGACATGGAGCGGGCCGGGGCGCTGCTGATGGACAGCGCCGCCTTCGCCGCCTACGGGCCCGAAACGGTCCCGGATCTCTCCGCCGCCATCCGGGAGGAAATGCTGGCCTCGGATACCTTCCCGGAGCCCTTCGCCGCCCAGGGGGACGCCGTGGGCTGGACGGACCTCTGGTGAGGCCCGCGTGCAGATTGTGAACGTTTGCGTAAATTCCGTCAAGCCTTCCGTCAAAGCGTAAAAAAAGCCGGAGAGCCTTTGGCGAATTCGGAAAATTTTCTAAAACACGGAGAAAAACCGTTGATTTTTCAGCGGGAAAATGCTAATTTCTTTATAGCGAAAACGATTGCGGCAGCGCTTCGCTTCCGCCGGTTTTCCCCTCTGCCCCGGAGGGCCCCTGCCGGGCCCCAGGACGACAATTTTTCAAGGAGGTCGTTTCCCATGTTTGATTCCAAAAACGTTTCCCTGGGCATCGCGCCCATTGGCTGGTGTAACGATGATATGCCCGAGCTGGGCGGCGAGAACACCTTCCAGCAGATCGTCAGCGAGATGGCCCTGGCGGGCTTTACCGGCTGTGAGATCGGCAACAAGTACCCCGCGGACCCCGCCGAGCTGAAAAAGGCCCTGGACCTCAGGGGCATGCGGATTGCCAGCCGCTGGTATTCCTCGTTTCTCCTGACCCGCCCCTTTGAGGAGGAGGAGAAGGACTTTAAGGCGAACCTGGACTTCCTGGCCGCCGTGGGGGCGAACCGGATTAACGTCAGCGAGCAGAGCTATTCCATCCAGGGCCAGATGGACACCCCGGTCCTCACCGGCGGGCACAAGCATGTGATGAACGACGGGGAGTGGGCCCTTTTCTGCGACGGGCTGAACAAGCTGGGCAAGATCGCCGCCGACCGGGGCTTCAAGCTCTGCTTCCACCACCACATGGGCACCGTGGTCCAGACCAGCGAGGAGACGGACCGGATGATGGCCAATACCGACCCCCGGTATGTGTTTTTGTGCTATGACACCGGCCACTTCACCTTCGCCGGGGAGGACCCCCTGACCATGCTGAAGAAGTATGTGGACCGGGTGGGCCATGTGCATCTGAAGGACATGCGGCTGCCGGTTGTGGAAGAGGCCCGGAAGAACAACTGGAGCTTCCTCCAGTCCGTGCGCAACGGCGCGTTCACCGTGCCCGGCGACGGCGACGTGGACTTTGACCCGGTGTTTAAGGTTCTGGCGGACGCCGGATATCAGGGCTGGCTCCTGGTGGAGGCCGAGCAGGACCCCGCCAAGGCGAATCCGCTGGAGTACGCCATGAAGGGGCGGAAGTACATTCGGGAGCATACCGGGCTGTAAGACCGGGCTGATACTCGCCCTCGCGGGCGGGGCGGAATGGATACCAGCGATAGCTGGCGCAAAGGACCAGCCATCTTCATGGCTGCATCCAATTCGGATTTTGGAGATGATTCCAATGACCTATTTTAACAAGAACGCTGAACTCAAACAGGGGTATAACCCCTACATCGATATGTCCGTGGACGACATGGGCAGCCTCATGGATGTGGGCCTCCTCGTCATGGAGGCCGGCGACACCTTCACCTTCGAGGAGGCGGAAAAGGAAATTGCCGTCCTTCTCTTCGCCGGAACGGTGACCTATCAGTGGGCCGGAAAGACGGTGGAGGCCAAGCGTCCCGACTGCTTCCACCACGAGGCCTATTGCCTCCTGGCGGGCCGGGGGGAGAAGATCACCCTCACCGCCAAGGCCCACAGCGAGCTGTACATCCAAAAGACCCTGAACGACAAGCCCTTTGAGGCGGTCATGTACACCCCCGACACCGTTCAGACCCAGCACGCCGGGTGCAACGGCGAGCTCCTGGGCTGCATGGAGCGGGAGATCAAGACCTTCTTCGACCACGACAACGCGCCCTTTTCCAACATGGTCCTGGGCGAGGTGCTGAACCACCCCGGCAAGTGGTCCTCCTATCCCCCTCATCACCACCCCCAGCCGGAGGTCTACTTCTACCGCTTCGATTACCCCCACGGCTTCGGCGCGGGCTTTGCCAACGGGGAAATCTACCAGACCGGACACAACGGTCTCGCCGTCATCACCAGCGGCTTCCACTCCCAGACCGCCGCGCCGGGCTACGCCATGTGCTACGCCTGGGGCATCCGGCACCTGGAGGGAGACCCCTGGCTTAAGACCCGCATCGACGACGAGGAGCACGCCTGGCTCTGGAAGCCCGACGCCAATGACCACATCTATCAAGGATAAGCAAGGAGGAAGATTCCAATGGATACCATTCGCTTAACCACAGCCCAGGCCATCGTGAAATTCCTGGATAACCAGTACGTCTCTATGGACGGCGTGGAGACCAAGTTTGTAGAGGGCTTCTTCACCATCTTCGGCCACGGCATCGCCGTGGGCCTGGGCGAGGCTCTGGACACGAACCCCGGCTCCCTGCGGGTGATGCAGGGCCGGAACGAGCAGGGCATGTGCCACACGGCCATCGCCTTTGCCAAGCAGAACTGCCGCAAGCAGATTATTGCCTGCGCCTCCTCTGTGGGCCCCGGCGCGGCCAACATGGTCACCGCCTGCGCCACGGCCACGGTAAACAACATCCCTCTCCTGGTATTCCCGGCGGACACCTTCGCCTCCCGCCAGCCGGACCCCGTGCTCCAGCAGCTGGAGCAGAGCAGCTCCTTGGCCGTCTCCACCAACGACGCCTTCAAGCCCGTCTGCAAGTACTGGGACCGCATCACCCGTCCCGAGCAGGTCATGACCGCCCTGATTAACGCCATGCGGGTTCTCACCGACCCCGCCGAGACCGGCGCATGCTGCATCGCCCTGCCCCAGGACGTGGAGGGCGAGAGCTATGACTTCCCCACCTACTTCTTTGAAAAGCGGGTCCACCGCATCACCCGTCCCGTGGCCGTGGAGGAGGAGCTAGAGGACGTCGCCGCGATCATCGTCGGCGCGAAAAAGCCCCTGGTGATCGTGGGCGGCGGCGTGCGGTACTCCGGCGCTGGCGAGGTGGTGGAGGACTTCTGCCAGGAGTTCGGCATCCCCTTCGGCGAGACCCAGGCGGGCAAGAGCGCCTGCAAATCCAGCCATCCCATGTGCCTGGGCGGCATCGGCGTTACGGGAACCTACGCCTCCAACCACATTGCCAAGGACGCCGACGTGGTCATCGCCATCGGCTCCCGGATGTCCGACTTCACCACCAGCTCCAAGCGGCTCTATCAGCATGAGGGCGTGAAATTCGTCACCATCAACAACTGCCGCTTCCACGCCTATAAAATGGACGCGGTAAAGGCCGTGGGCGACGCGAAGGTGACGGTCCAGGCCCTGGCGGAGAAGCTCCGGGCCCGGAAGTACGTCTCCGCCTACACCGACGAGATCACCAAGGCCAAGGCCGTGTGGGACGAGGAGATGAAGCGCCTGGGGGCCATCGAGTACACCGGTGATGGTTTCGACCCCATCATCAAGGCCCGTGACCCCCGCACCATCCCCGAGTTCGTAAAGCTGACAGACGGCAAGATCACCCAGACCGCCGCCCTGGCCGCTATCCGCCGCTGCATCGACGCGGACGCCACCATCATCACCGCCGGAGGTTCCCTCCCCAGCTGCATGCAGCGGATGTGGACCACCGACAAGCGGGGCGGCTACCACGCCGAGTACGGCTACTCCTGCATGGGCTACGAGGTAGCGGCCACCCTGGGTGTGAAGTTCGCCGAGCCGGACAACGAGGTCTACTGCGTGGTTGGCGACTCCAGCTTCCAGATGCTCCACAGCGAGATCATGACCATCCAGCAGGAAAAGCAGAAGGTCAATATCCTGATCTTCGACAACTGCGGCTTTGGCTGCATCAACAACCTGGAAATGAACCACGGCATCGGAAGCCTGGCCACCGAGTTCCGCTACACCGACGGCAAGAAGCCCTGCGGGGACCTGATTCCCGTGGACTACGCCAAGATTGGCGAGGGCTACGGCCTGAAGTCCTACACCTGCCGGACCATCGCCGAGCTGGAGGCCGCCCTGACCGACGCCAAGAAGCAGACCGTGGCCTGCCTCTTCGACCTGAAGGTCATTCCCAAGACCATGACCGACGGGTATGAATCCTGGTGGAACGTGGGCCTTGCCGACGTATCCGAGAAGGAGAGCGTCCGGAAGGCCTGGGAAGGCGTGAAGGCCGGACGGGACGAGGCCCGGAAGTATTAAAAAACCGTCCAGGGGACGCGGTTTCCCTGAGACGCTCCGGCGGGGCCTGTCTCCGCCCTTCCTCCCGAGGCCGCGGGAGCTGTCCCATGGCACGGGAGCGGCGTGCCGGGCAGGCAAGGCCCGCCCGGCACAGATTGCCCCCCTCACTTGACTATGAAAAAAGGAAGGCTGATACCCATGAATAACGTTTTGAAAATCGGCATCATCGGCTGCGGAGCCATCGGCAAGGACCACTGCCGCCGCATCATCGAGACCGTCCCCGGCGCCACGGTCGTGGCCGTCTCCGCCGACGAGGCCGCCG
>CATOKC010000009.1 GCA_951800675.1 uncultured Oscillibacter sp. | reverse complement strand
CTATTTGGACAGCGCAGATAGAGCGCGGTTTGAGAGATGGCTCGGTTTACACTGCGATCCGGAAACAGATAATTGGGGCGTTCTGCCGGAGGAGGGGAATAAATGAAACCGATCCTGTGCAACACCGAAATGGTCCGCGCCATTCTGGAGGGCCTAAAGACGGTGACGCGGCGGGTGGTGAAGCCGCAGCCTCCAAATGCACACGATATTTTGGACTTTGATGAGGAAGACAATTCCTTCGATTTCCTGTGTGGCATGATCGCGGATAACTGTTTTATCGATTTTGCGTATACGGCTAAAGCCCCCTACCGTCCCGGCGACATCCTGTATGTGCGGGAGACGTGGTGCGACCCCAGCGGAACCGGGTGGCCCGTCCTCTACAAGGCTGATATGCCGATGCACTGGGATGCAGATGATACCGAGACTGGGATTGCGGTTGACCTGAAATCCACAGACTACAAATGGCGTCCCTCCATCCACATGCCCCGTGAAGCTGCGCGGATTTTTCTGCGGGTGACGGACGTGCGGGTGGAGAGATTGCAGGAGATGCCACCCTATGACATTGCTTTTGAGGGATTTCGTAAGCAAAAAGATTTTATAGCGTTATGGAACAGCACCATCAAGCCCTCCGACCGCGCCATCTACGGCTGGGATGCAAATCCCTGGGTGTGGGTCATCGAGTTCGAGCGGATTAGCAGAGAGGAGGCGCTTGCAGATGGCTGACCGGCGCAGGCTGGAGGAGGGGACACAATGAAAGCTAAAATCTTTACCAACGATTTCAATCGGATCATTTTGGCAACAAAAGGATTTGTCAGCAAAAATGATATCAGAAAATTGTACAAGTTTATCCGCTTGGAGTTCCATTCGGCGGATTCATCTGTAACCGCTGTTGCAGTTGACGGCTATCGCCTTTCCGTAGAACACGCTGTTTGCGAGTGCGACGAGGATTTTGTGGCGTACATAAATGCGGACACCAAACTCCCCAGAAGCGCAGAGGCGTCCGTAGAGGTTGCGAACGGAGAAACGATCATCCGCTGCGGCGACCATATATACGGATGCCGCATGATGGATGGCGAATTTCTTGACTGGGAAAATGTGCTGCCAAAGGATGACCCAACATTTCGTTTTGGCGTGAACGGAGAATATCTTCTTTCCGCCCTGCAAGCGGCGAAGGTTTCTTGTGGGGGGGCGTTCAAGCAGCCTGTTGTACTGGAATTTCGCGGGGAACTTACCCCGGTCATTTTGAGGACAAACAAAGATGATATCAAGATGGTCTTGCCTGTTAGGATCAAGGGTCAGTGACGGGAGAGAGGAGGCACACCCATGAAGATCGCCCCCCGCCGCGACAGCTTCACCGCCATGACCGATGAGCGCTACTCGGACAAGGTCTGCCCGGCCTGCGGCTACGGTATCCGCCGGGAAGAAGCTGCCGCCCGAGACCACAACGGAAAAATTTGCCACGCGGACTGCGTGGAGAAGGAGGAGAATATGGAGCATAACATTCCAGCGGATACCGTTACCGCTGAGTTGATCGTTGTTACGCAGCTTCCGGTCATTGAGGAGCGGTTACAATCCATGAAAGCGGATGTCGATGCGTTAGTTTTGGAGGGGCTATCAATGGTTTGTACTGGAGAAACCATCCAGTCCGTCAAAGCAAAGCGGTCGGAAATCAGAAAGAAATGCAGTCAAATCAAATACAGCCTAAAAGATGCAGAAGAGTATATTTTGAAGCCGTTCCGCAGTATCGAACAATACTGCAAAGAACAACTTCTGTCACCATTGCAGGACGCAGACGAGAAGTTGAAGGTATCTATATCGGAGTTTGAAGATGGCATTATAAAGCGCCAGTGCGAGGAAGGCCTACGGGACTATTTCGCCGAGTTGTGTGCCGTCCACCATCTGGACTGGCTTACATACGAACGCGCTGGCATCAAGGTGGATATGGCTTCTGCAAAGGCCAAAACGCCCAGCAAACTGAGAAAACAGCTCATGGAGTTCGTGGTCGGAGTAGCGGATAGCGTGGACCGCATCAGCGCTCTGGAGGATGCCAGTGAAATCATGGCAGAGTATAAGCGGACTCTGAACGCCGCTGACGCGATCTGCACTGTCCAGGAGCGGCACCGCCGTATTGAGGACCAGAAAAAAGAGATGGAGGCCCGCAAGGCGGTTCGTGAGCAGGAAGATGTTATGGTCCGCCGGGTGGAGGCGCTGGATACGCCGGCGGTTGTAGAAGCGCAAGAGACTGCCAAAATTTATTATATGGATTATCGCGCTCACGGAACGATGGAGCAACTAAGAGCCATAAAGAAATTTGCTTTAGAAAATAATATTAAATTGGAGGTTATCAAATATGAATAACACCCAGAACACCGCCGCAATCGCAGAATTTGAGCAACAGGCCCCAGCTTTTATGCAAGAGCGCACAATGTGGAACGACGCCGCCCTCATGAACACAAGCTGGAGAACAGCCGACATGCTTTCTAAAGCAAGCATTATTCCTCAGCAATATCGGGGAAAGCCCGGTGATTGCTTGATCTCGATGGATATGGCGAACCGAATGGGAATTTCTCCCATCATGGTTATGCAATCCAGCCAAGTTGTTCAAGGGAATTTTACATGGAGAGGAAGCGCCTGCAAAGCCCTGATTGACGGCTGTGGGAAGTTTAAAAACAGCCGCTATATTATGGTTGGGAAAGAGGGGACTCCCACCTGGGGCTGCAAAATGGCGGCTACCCGCACAAGGACCGGCGAACAGGTTTTTGGTCCTGTTGTAACCTGGAAAATGGCCGTCGATGAGGGATGGGTCAATAAAAACGGCAGCAAATGGAGAACCATGCCTGAACTAATGCTGCGATATCGGGCTGCGTCATTTTTTGCAAAAACGGAGTGCCCGGAGGTTTTAATGGGCTTTCAGACGGCAGAAGAGCAGATGGACATTGTCGAAATTGAAGGGCTGGCGGAACAGCTTCCGCCCACTATGCCTGCGGTGGAACTTTCGCCCGAAGCACCGCAGGACACCCCGGAACCCGCCGCCCAGCAGGAAGAGCAGGTGAGTTTGGACGATGTGTAACGCCGAGAAGCTGCTTGCTAATCCTGACGATATGCGGGGAAACCTTATAGCTTTCTTTTCTTGGTGGGCTGATATTGGCGACAGTTGCATATTTGACTTGACCCGCGTTAAGGAATCCCACGCTATTGGAACTATGAGCCTTGATGACTTTGAGAAATGGGGTGAGGAGCGGGTTTCTGAACTGGCTGACGCGCTCATTGACTGGCTCAAGGCGGAGGAACGCCATGACCTATGACATCCTCGCCACCGGCTCCAGCGGCAATGCCGTGGTTATCAACGGCGAAATTCTGATCGACTGCGGCGTACCCATGAAGAAGCTGCGGGAGAGTGGGTACATCAAAAGCCTGAAGTTGGTACTTCTCACCCACGCCCACGGGGACCACTTTAACCCCGCAACGGTGCGGGCGCTCCATCAGGAGCGTCCCGCCCTGCGGTGGGGGTGCTGCGAGTGGATGGTCCCCCATCTGCTGGAGGCCGGGGTGGACGATAGGGTGATTGTTCCGCATAGGACAGGGGAGACATGGCATTATCCCAAAATTGGTTCTTCTTTCGCTGAATCTATTCCGCATGATGTGCCAAACTGCTGCTGGCATATTTTTATCAAGGACGGCCCTATATTTTATGCTACGGATTGCAGCACATTAGACGCAATATCAGCAAAGGATTATCCGCTGTACATGCTGGAAGCGAATCACACCCAGGCGGAGATCGAAGCCCGTATAGAGGACAAGCTGGCCCGGGGAGAGTTTGCCTACGAGGTACGGGCCGCGCGGAACCATCTGAGCCAGGAGCAGGCGATGGACTGGCTGGCCCGAAACGCTGGGCCAAACAGCAAGTATGTATTTCTGCACCAACACATGGAAAAGGAGAAGAAAGATGGCTGAATACATTGAGCGGGAAGCTCTTTATAAGAAACTTTTGGAATTGGAGGCACTTGCAAGGGCGAGAGTGCTTGACACGCCTACAACCAGCCCCGCATACCAAAGATACAGCGCACAGCTTACCGAGCGAAACGCAATCAGACACATGATTGCTGAAATCCCCGCCGCCGACGTTGCCCCGGTGGTGCATGGTCGGTGGATTAAGGTCAAGCCCGTACATTATCAGTGTTCGATATGCGGGGTTAACACTGGAGGATTTACCTCGGGGCCAAAATGGACAAGGAGGAAGTCTAAATGGGAATCATTGACGCGTTTTCTAAGGAGGATCGCACCGAAATCACGGTCAGCCAGCTTTACGAACTGGTAAAGGAGGCGGGGCGGGCCGACCTGTTTCGCAACGGCGTGAAGAACAAAATACCTTATGCCCATATTCTTTGTGTAATAGATGGGGACGCAAGTGCTCTTGCGGTTGAGAAGCCCGTGATTTGGCACGACGCCAAGACCGACCCGCCCAAATCTCCCGGTTTGTATTACGGGAAAAAGGATGATACAAATTCCATGTGGCTGTGCAATTACAGGGACGGAAAATGGACGCTTTCAGATAGTTTTACAGCGCAGGAAATGGATGTCATTCTGTGGGCCGAATATACGGCGTTTTCGGAGGATGTTTGATGGACTGGATACCAATTGACATCGTCACCCCTGCCGAGCGGGACGCGGTGGCCCAGATCCTCTTTAAGAACAGCTACACCGTCCGCCAGCGGCGGCGGAAGGACGGGAACAAGACTGTGATTTATATCGAATACAGGAAAGAGAGCTGATCCTGTGGCAAGAAATTACGCGGCTCTCCCTCATGAGTATCTGGAGGAAATGGACATATTGAGCGACGCAGAGTTTGGGCGGCTTTGCCGGGCATTGCTGAAATACAGCATGACGGGCGAAGAGGTACAGCTTGAGGGCGCTGAGAAGGTCCTTTTGAAAAGGGTATACATGCAGGAACGCCGTTTTCAGGAAAGTTATAGCGATCTGACAGAATCGCGCAGAGAGGCAGGAAAAAAGGGAGCTGCCAAACGCTGGCATAAGATGGCAAGCGATAGCAAAGCTATGGCAAGCGATAGCAAAAATGCCTATACCGAAACCAAAACCAAAACCAATATCCCCCCACCTAACGGTGGGAGGGATACGCCCGCGCGCGCGAAGCCGCCTACCCTGGAGCAGGTGATGGAGGTCGCGAAGCTGCGTGGATGTCCTGAATGCGCAAAACCGTTTTTTGATTACTACGCTGCCGCTGGATGGCGGGACGGCGAAGGGAAGCCGGTGTTTAATTGGCAGCAAAAGTTTGTCCTCTGGCAGATGCGGGAGGACAAGCAGCGGAAGCAGCAGGACAAGGGCTGGTCTTATGATCCGGGAGATATGGAGGGAAGCTTATGAGCGGGTCCGATTCCGTTTTTGCTGGCCTGATACAAAAAGCTAAGGTCAGGGAGAACCCGAAGGATTACTGGAGAGGAGGTCTTCTGTACTGCGGAGAGTGCGGCGTGGCGAAGCAGTGCCGCATCGAGTACGAGGGTATCCCGATCATAGTCGGCTGTATGTGCCAGTGCGACGAGCAAAGGTTTGAGCAGGAGAAGCGCGACAGGCTGCGGGAGGAACATGCCCTTCATGTACAAAGCTTACGTGTGCAGGGAATACGGGACAATGAAGTCCGCGGCTATACCTTCTCACGGGCGGAGCCTTCAAGGAATATCCTGCGATGCCAAACGTATGTGCAGAGGTGGCAGGATATGCTGGAACATAACAACGGGCTTCTGTTTTGGGGGAATGTCGGGACCGGAAAGACGTTTGCCGCCGCCTGTATTGCCAATGCGCTGATAGACAACGGGGTGCCCGCCCTGGTGACCAGCTTTCCCAGAATACTCAACTCCGGATGGGACAAGACTGAGATCATTGGGCAGATGAAGGAATTCCCGCTGCTGGTTATCGACGACCTGGGCGTAGAACGGTCGAGCGAGTACGCGCTGGAGATCGTGCAAATGGTGGTGGACGAGCGGTATAAATCCGGGATGCCCCTGATAGTGACCACCAACCTGACCAGGCAGGAACTGGAAAGCCCAAAGGACATGCGGTTTTCCAGAATCTACGACCGTGTGCTGGAAATGTGCGTACCGGTGTATTTTGACGGACCATCCCGCAGGAAGAAAACCGCGGATGACAAAATGAGGTTTGCGCGGGAGGTGTTCGGGTGATACGCTTTACCATGCCTTATCCATCCACCCGCGAAGGGATGACCGCCTGGAGCAAGCGATACAGCCTCAACGCATACTGGTCTGGGAAGCACTACAAGGCTAGAAGCCTGGACGCCAGAGACATCCACACGCTGACCCGGCTGTGCATGGGCAAGGTGAAGATCCCCAGGAAGCTGCTAGATCATCCGGTGGAGATCCGTTTTTACTGGAATGACGGCCTTGACATAGACAATCACGCGGCGCTGGTGAAGATGATCATTGACGCCATGAAGGGGTACATCCTGCCGGACGACAACAGGAAATGGGTCAAGCAAGTGTCCTGCGAGTTCTGGGAAAAGAAAGCGATCATGGTGGAGGTGATGCCGTACGGCGAGGGGACGGTGCTATGAGCAGTTGAGCTTGTGGGGGCCGTGCGAACCCAGAAAGGCGGTATGCTGCGCCGATGGACAAGCCGCGGTCATTGAGAGACCAGAGCCGTGGATGATAAGGCTCGTTCCGCGTGGTGAGCATGTCATTTTCGTGGCGGGAAAGCCCTTTGTGCTCAGCAGGACCGATGCCTGTTCCGGCGGGGTCAACGAGGGGAGCCGGTATTTTCACTACATGATTGGAGACCAGATCTATTCTGGGATATTTGTAGGGTAAGGATGGGAGGTAAAAAGTTATGGACAGGCTCGTGAATGCCGGTGACCTGGAGCGCTACGCCGTGGTGCTTGACAACGGGCACAAGTACATCCCGTGGGTAGCGCTGGCGGAGGTACCGACGGCGGACGCTGCGGCGATTCTCGATGCAATTGCAGAGGGGTATCCGGAAGATCAATTTCCTGACCTGAGCAATGTCCGTTTTCTTTTGCAGCGCGGCAATCTGGAGAAGAGCAGAAATGGTTAACTGGAAAGACTGCATCGTGCCATATGGAAAGCGGAAGCCGGTACCGCCGCCTCCGTTCCCGCTGCCGAAGAAGCGGATACCGGTCAAATGCTCCACCTGCGGGAACAGGACATGCCGCGAGAGGTTCGCGGCTGTGGAGTGGAGGCATTGCAGGAATTGGCTTCCGGGGGTGAAGGATGACTAAACAGCAGATAGAATACATGATTCTTTACGAATCCGGATACAAGGTTTCGGAGATTGCGAAGATGAAGAAAAGAAGCATATCTTCAGTATCCCGGGTTTTGAAAAGAGCAAAAGCGATTAAATGCCCGTTTAGTGCAGATTGCAAAAAGTGTCCTCTCCCAGATTGCGGAATCGATGAAAAATATGCGGTCCTGTTTAACGGAAGGAGCGAGTACCGCCGAAACAGTCAGAGAAGTACATCAACAAAAAATATTGACTTATAGTTGTACAAAAACATACAACTACAAAAATGCGTGTGTCATACTGATGGAGTAAGGGTGTCGACTACACTCTTGCTCCATCCTTTTTCTCTCCCTGCGTCCGGGGCGGCGGGAGCCGTTCCCGGCTGTGGGAGGTATATGCGGCTGTAGCTCAGTAGGGAGAGCACGCGGGAGAAAACCCGTAGGCAATGCCCATCGTCGGCAGAGGTGTGGGTCGGTTCAAGTCCGATCAGCCGCAAAAGTCTCCGCAGGCCACGGAGCATCTACCGAGCCCATCGGGTGAAAATGGGCAAAACATCAGAGGAGGTGCAGCAGACAATGATAAATAAGGCTTTGCTTATCTGCTGCCCCTTGCCATGTGCAGTCACCCTGACCCCCGTGACGACATATGGCGAAAACCTGACCCGCCCCGCGCCGGAAGTCGGGGAAAGCTGGGCCGATCTGAGACTTCCGTTCTATACGGCAGGATTCGAGTAGCTATTTAGGGGTCGAAATTAACGGTAACAAGATATACAGGCCTACTGGTGCATGAGCCGGGGCTTGTACCAGATTATTTTTGACCGATGCTTATGGAGGCTTATATGTTTTCTGTTTCTGAATATTTTGATCGAATGGAAAAAGTAAGCCTTGAAATTTTGGAAACTATGGAGCCTATTGACAAAACGATAACTCTTTGGTGGGGGTTTGATGGCATAAGACTGAGCGAAGATGGGACATACAAGTGGGTGAGCCGTAAGAAAAAGCCGGTTGAAAATGTATTTTATCAGCCGTGCCAATCTATTCAGCGGCCTAGGTCGTATGTCATGTCATTTGAATCTGGAACGTTTAGATACAGCTTTACAGACCAAACTCAAAGCACAAGGGCGCAGATAGATGCGCTGATGGCGCAATGCACAGCGCTACAAATGCAATCATGGAAAAGTGCGCAAATAGCAAACACACTCCAGCAGTGCTGCGTACAGTATCCTCCGTACTACTATGGCGGATGCTGAGGGAATTATATTGGATAGATTTTTGACCGAGAGGTGGTGGCATGGCATTAACACCAAAGCAAAAGCGTTTTGTTGCAGAGTATCTGTTGGACCTAAACGCCACCGCCGCCGCAATCAGAGCCGGATACAGCAAAAAGACGGCTGAGGTTATTGGGTATGAAAACCTTAGAAAACCTCAGATTGAAGCTGCAATAAATCAGGCCATACAGGAACGCGAGAAACGAACCGAAATTACCCAGGACATGGTTTTGCGAGAAACTGCGAAGCTGGCCTTTTTTGATATCCGAAAGATATTCGGCAAAGACGGTAAGCCTCTGAACATATCTGAGCTGGACGCCGACACAGCCGCCGCTTTGGTGGGGCTGGATGTGCAGGACATAGCCGATAATGATGGGGATTACGTCGGCTTTGTCAAAAAATACAAGATGGCTGATAAGCTCAAGGCTCTTGAGCTGCTTGGCAAACATCTTGGCACCTGGGAGCCGAAAGACGATGGCCCGAAGGACGAAACTACCGAGGACGATCTGAGCCGGAGCCTGAGAGAATTGGGAGAGGGGTTGGAGAGCGATGCTTGAAATTGTTCCCATGAAGCTGAAAGAGGCAAATGCCTTTGTGGAGCAAAACCACCGCCACCATGGGCCTGTTGTGGGACACAAGTTTTCCATCGGTTGCTCCGATGGAGAGAAAATAGTTGGCGTTGCCATTGTGGGGCGGCCTGTTTCCCGCCATTTAGACGATGGATGGACATTGGAGGTAAATCGGCTTTGCACAGACGGGACCCACAACGCCTGTTCCATGTTATACGCCGCCGCATGGAGGGTGGCCCGTGCCATGGGATACAAAAAACTGGTGACTTACATCCTGGAGAGCGAGAACGGGACGAGCCTCCGTGCTGCCGGATGGAAATGCGTGGGACGGGCTGGGGGACTGCGGTGGACCGGGAAGCGCAGGCCAGAGGTAGACCTTTATCCGGCACAAATGAAAATAAGATTTGAAGTTACCACATGATTTCAGCAAAGCAAAAGAAAATCCTCGCCTTCCCCTACAGCCCCTACGATGCTCTGATCTGCGACGGCGCGGTCCGCTCCGGCAAGACCTCCATCGAGGTCGTGGCCTTCATCGACTGGGCCATGCGGGAGTTTTCCGGCCAGCGGTTCGGCATCTGCGGCAAGACCGTGGGCAGCGCGACGGAGAACATGGTCATACCGTACATATCCCGCAGCTACGCCAAGAAACGCTATACGCTCAATTGGCGGCGTTCGCAGAAGATTTTGGAGGTGCGCCGTGGTCCAAGAGTGAATTACTTCGAGGTGTTCGGCGGCCGGGACGAGAGCAGCTTCGCCCTGATCCAGGGCCGGACGCTGGCAGGCGTGCTGCTGGACGAGGTAGTGCTGATGCCGGAGAGCTTTGTCAACCAGGCGCTGGCCAGGTGCAGCGTGGAGGGAGCGCGGATATGGTTCTCCTGCAACCCGGGGAACCCGAACCACTGGTTCAAGCGGGAGTGGATCGACAAGCGGGAGGAGCGGAACGCGCTCTACCTCCACTTCGAGATGACCGACAACCCCAGTCTGAGCGATAAGACGCTGGAGCGGTATCAGTCCATGTATTCCGGCGTGTTTTATGACCGGTATATCCGGGGGCTGTGGGTGGTCGCGGAGGGCCTGGTCTACGATTTTTTCAATGACAGCATGATCGTTGATGAAATTCCCTGGCAGGCCCTTCAGCGGGGGAAATGGTTCCTTTCCGTGGACTATGGCACGGTCAACCCGACGGCGGCGGGCCTGTGGTGCCTGTGGAAGGGAACGGCGTACATGACCGGAGAATATTACTACGACAGCCGCGCGGAGGATGAAAACGGGCACGGGAAAAACCCCCGCCGCACGGATGAGGAGCATTATGCGGAATTGGAAAAGCTGGCCGGGGACCGGCGGATCGAACGGGTGATCGTGGACCCGTCCGCAGCCAGCTTCAAGGAGACGATCCAGCGGCATGGACGTTTTCCCGTGTGGGACGCGGACAACCGCGTGCTGGACGGCATCCGCCTGACCGCCGCCCTGCTGAAGTCCGGACGGATACTGATACACAGGAGCTGTAAGGGGCTTATCAGCGAAATGGGGCAGTACGTGTGGGACACCGAGGCGAAAGAGGACGCCGTGATAAAAGAATTTGACCATTCGGAGGATCAGCTCCGCTATTTCTGCGCCACCATCATGGAGCGGGAAGTACGGGCTGTCGGCATATAGAAAAAACTGATCTGCACCTTGACAACCTCATATCGAGATAGCGGAAATTTTGATCTTTAGTTGGCGAAATGCTTTCGTTCGAGAGGAAACGCATGGCGGGATATGCCCCCGCCGCCTCTCCTGTTAAATTTTGAAGGAGGACTCTCAATATGAACGAACTGATTCCTATCACCTACCACAATGATGACCCAGCCGTGTCGGCGCGGGACCTGCACGAGTTTTTGGAAGTCGGAACCGCTTACAAGGACTGGTTCCCCCGCATGTGCGAATACGGTTTTTCTCATGGCATTGATTTCAACCCGCTCAAAATTGAGCGGGTTCAGCAGGAGGGAAACCGGATGGTCAGCCGCATGGTTGACGACGCCATCCTCACCATCGACATGGCGAAGGAAATTTGTATGCTCCAGCGCAACGAGAAGGGAAAGATCGCCCGGCAGTATTTTCTTCAGTTGGAGAAGGACTGGAACAGTCCGGAGAAGGTCATGGCGCGGGCGCTTCGCATTGCGGATAAGCGCATCAAGGCGTTGGAGGCCAAAACCGAAGCGGACCGCCCAAAGGTCCTCTTTGCCGATTCCGTCACCGCCTCCAGGAGTTCAATTCTGGTAGGCGAAATGGCGAAGCTGCTCAAACAGAACGGCGTACATACCGGTCAGAACCGGCTCTTTGAGACGCTGCGGGAAAAGGGGTTTCTTATCAAGCGGCAGGGATCGGATTACAACATGCCCACGCAGAAGTCCATGGAAATGGGGCTGTTTGAGATCAAGGAGACGGTCATCACCCATTCGGACGACCATACCAGCGTCAATAAGACGCCGAAAGTCACTGGCAAGGGGCAGCAGTATTTTGTGAATATGTTTTTGGGCCACTAGCCCATCATCCCCGCTATCTCGATATGAGGTTTCGGGGATCCTTCCAAAAGAGGTAGCGATATGGGATTGATCGACTGGGCGCGGAACCTGTTCGGTTTTGGAAAACTGAATAAAGAGACCACGCCCGCCGGGACTATCGAAAAGGAATTTGGCGTGCGGCCTGCCGCCTCCAGAAAGATGGAGGACAATATCAACCTCTGGTGGGCCCTTTATACCAACCACCCGCCCTGGGAATCGTGCGATGTGCGGCCTCTCGGCCTGCCGGGGGCTATCGGGCGGGAGCTGGCCCGGCACGCGCTGACGGAGTTTTCCGTGGCTGTGTCCGGCAGTGCCCGGGCAGAGTACATCAACCGGCAGATGCAGCTGGCGGCGGCGAAATTCGGGATCGATCTGGAGCTGGGCCTGTGTCTGGGCGGGGTGTGCCTTAAGCCGTACCCGGACAATGGAAGGGTGTTGGTGGATGCGTTTACCACCAAGTTTACGCCCACCAGGTTTGACGGCACCGGCAAGGCCATTGGCGGCGTGTTCGAGAGCGATCCGGTGCGCCAGGGCAAGGATTGGTTCGTCAAGCTGGAATACCATGATCTTCAGACGCGGGAGGACGGCAGCACTGTCTACGTGGTGGAAAACAAGGCGTTTCGCAGCGGGAGCGGCGGCGGTACCGGCGCGCAGGTCTCGCTTGATTCCGTAAAAGCGTGGGCCGGGCTTTCTGAACGGGAGGAGCTGGAGCGGCTGGACGGCCCGCTGTTTGCCTACTTCAAACCGCCGTCCGCCAACAGTGTTGAGCCGTCTTCCGCGCTGGGTGTATCCGTGTATTCCGGGCCTACCGTGGACCTGATCTTGCAGGCGGACGAGCAGTGGCAGCAGCTCCGGAGGGAGTATAAGACCGGAAAACGCCGGATGATCATTGACAAAGGCGTGATGGACGCTTCGCAGGCGGATGATGAGATATACGAATACGGGGTATTCAGCAGCAAGGACTTTTTCCAATTCATCAATCCGGAGATCAGGGACGATCCGCTTTATAACGGGTTCCAGAGGATCCTTCAGCGGATCGAGTTCAACGTAGGGCTTGCGTTTGGGACCATTTCCGACCCGCAGAGCGTGGAGAAGACCGCTACGGAGATACTTGCGGCCAAGCAGCGCCAGTTCGTCACGGAAAAGGCGATACAGGCGGCGTTCCAGTCAACGCTTGACGATCTGATCTACGCTATGGACGCATGGTGCGATCTGGCAAGGCTGGCTCCTGCGGGTACATACAGCGTGGATTATAACTGGGGTGACGGCGTGCTGGACGACCCGGAGACAAAGCGGCAGGATATGGCGATGGGGCTTTCTCTGCTGAATGCTTCCATCATCGGCCCGGTAGAATACCGGATGCGCTACTTCGGCGAGGATGAGAAAACCGCCAAAAAGATGCTGCCGGATATGGAGGATATGACGGACGAGGAAGAGGAGGAAATCGAATGAAAAGACGAAAGCCCCCTTTGGATGATTGGGGCGAATTGGCAGTATTGATTTTATCTTTGATTACCTATGTCCCCTGGGCCGTTATTTTGGGCATTGCTCTCTCTGGCTTCATTAAGCGTTTGTTGCCGTGAAATACCCATTCAGCCCAGAGATATTGGACGCCCTCCCCGAAGAACTGCCCGAACTGTTCCGGGGCCTGGAGCTGATGCTGGAGGAGATGTGCTCCCGTCTCAAAATCGCGGACCAGCTCAACGAGGTCACGGTGCAGGACATCCGCGCTCTCCGCGCTCACGGCGTCGATCTGGAGGACATCAAGAAGGCCATTCGGAAGGCAACCAGCATCGGCGAGAAAAAGCTGGACAAGTTGCTGGACGATGTAGTGGCCCGCAATCAGCGATACTATACCGAGATGGTCGATCTTGCCGGTGTGACGGTTCCGGAGCGGCTGGTAAATGAAGCGGACATAGCCGCCATCCGGCGGCAGACCTGGGGGGCATACAAGAACATTACCGGGTCTATGGGCTTCCTGACGGTACAGGGCGGGCGTCTGGTGATAAGCGAACCGGCAAAGGCCTATGAGCGGTGTCTGGACAACGCGCTCATGCAAATACAGTCCGGAGCCATCAGCTATAATCAGGCGATCTATGAACAGGTAAAGACGCTGGCGGACCGGGGGCTGTGTGTTGCGTTCGACAAGGACGGGAAGCCTCTGAAAAACCGCGTTGCCTATGAGAGCGGCCACATAGACCAGCTGGACGTTGCCGTGCGCCGCGCGGTGATGACCGGCGTGAACCAGCTCAACCAGAAGTACCGGGAGCAATCCATGGACTACCTGGAGACGGACCTTATTGAGACCACGGCCCACTTGGGGGCGCGGAACATTGACGGTCCCAACGGATGGGAGAACCATGCCAAGTGGCAGGGCGGCGTGTACCGATGGAAGAAAAATTAACATCGGAGGTTATTCTCCGATGTTAAAGCCCCAATATTCCAGTTCTGCTTTACGCCGGACGGAGATAGCTTCTTCTACTGTTGAATATGAGCCAAGATTGACCCGCCCGCTGTCAGTTTGAATAGTAACCCGATATGAAACGCCTCCGCTTTTTAGTTTCCGTTCTTGAACGCCTGGATACCCAGTTGTATTGTTGCTTCTTGCTTTTCTGTTTCTGGAGTTTTTCTTGTGGGAAACCCAACGACAGTTATTAGGGGTATAGTTCATGTCGCTGTCTATACGGTCTATCTCCAACCCCAGCTTATATCCATTTTCAATTGCCCATGCTGCAAAAACGTCGAAGTCATCCCACACGGTGCAGTAAGAAATTCCCTTGTCTCCATAGTATTGATGATTTGTACATCGACCATTACAACGACGGCGCATTTCAGACCAAGCATGATACAATCTGTTCTTATGCGTCCTCACAAACAGTGGCTTTTCATTTTGCTTGCATTGATTGCAGGATTTGCATTCACCACGCAAAAGGACGGAAGAACGAACAGATTTTTGACCGCCACAATCGCAAACGCAAATCCATTTTGGTTTCCCCTGATTGTCGTTGTTTTCGTCTCGATGTAGAACGACTAATTTTCCAAAACGCATTCCGGTCAAATCTTTCAGTTTATTTGGCAAGTTTATCACCTCAGCAACAGTATAACACAAACACATACAAATGTCAATAACTTATGTATTTCATTCGCTACTTTGGGGGGGTGATATTATGAACAGTTATCCCGATTTTGCTAAAAAATGCGGTTACGGTTCCGTTACTGGCATAGGCGGTGCTAACTGTAGGTAGGCACTCCTTCTGGCCGTACATAGAGGGCGTCTCCGAGCGCACCTATACCGATGTAGAGCTGGAGGCCATGAAACCAGAAAACCGGCCTAAGATCGAGTTTGAGGGACGAAAGTACGATGATTATCAGGCTACCCAAAAGCAGAGACAGATCGAGCGCACCGTCCGCAAGCTGAAACGCCGCAAGACCGCTTTCGAGGCGGCGGGGCTGAAGGAGGACGCCCAGGCAACCAACATCCGCTTGCGGCGGCTGAGTAAGGAATACAGCGAGTTCAGCAAGGCGGCGGGACTGCCGGAGCAGCGGGAGAGGATGAAGGTGCTGTATCAGGATGGAGCAGCACCAGAAAAGGCGGCGAAAGTGCTTGCAAAGCAGTCGGAATCTGGTATAATAGAGACAAAGATGCCGAAGGAGATACCGGATGTGAGAAAAGTCTGTGATTTGGACATAAAGAAGTACCGATGTGTTACGCCGGACATCCGCACCAGCGAGGTTATTATCACAGACGAACGCATCAGGCATATTCAAGAGCGGCACCCAAATGATTTTGAAAGATTTTCCGGTCATCTCAAGGAAATCGTTGAAAAGCCAGATTATATCATTGCTGACGAAAGGCCAAACACGGCGTTGGTTTTAAAAAAGATCGAGGAGCAAGGAGAACGTTTCCGTTTGGCGCTCAGACTTGTTGCCACAGCAGACAACCCTGATTACATGAATTCCATTATCACCTTTATGAAAATAAGAGAGAAAGAATGGGATCGGTTGCTGCGGAACAAAAATATACTTTACAAATCTGAATAAAGCGGCTATAATAAACATAGGATAAACTGGTTCTTTGAGGTGGTAGATTTCGTCCCGACCACACGCCGATGGTAACGACAGGGGAAACCCGAGAGATGCAGGAGAAAGGGACGCCTGCCAAAGGACCAGCCTACAAAGAGGGCCGCAAAACGCGGCCCTCTTTTCTCTTTTGAGAGGCGGATGAATGGACGAAAAAACCATCAAAGCTATTCTGGCGGCGCTGGCGGCAGGGCACCGCGTACAGCTCAAGCAGCTGCGGGACGGTACCATCAAGATACAGGTCGTGTCCCAGAAAGAACTGAAAATTACATAGCGTACCCACGGCGCAATGGAGCGCTGGGAAGGACCAATAGGGGTCAGCTATCGAGGTTTACTCGGTAGTTGGCCCCTGTTTATTTTTTGGAGGATTTATGGAGATTTTACGAAAAGGTGACTTGGAAAAACTGTGCGACAAAAAGAAATTTTCTTGCGAGAAATGCGGTTGCGTTTTTATCGCCAGAAAAACGGAATATTCGGGTGTAAGCCAAATGGAGTGGCTGGATTACAACTCTTCATTTAAGTGCAAATGCCCGACATGTGGCAATTTGGTTTATGAGTAAAACCCGCACAGAACGCGGTTTTTATAATTAACGAACGGCATAGAACGCCGCCGGAAAAAAGGAGTTAATTTTTATGGCACTGACAAATGAGCAGGTACGCGAGATTCTGACCTCAGCCGGTGTGGATGAAGAACACATGAAAGACGCGGCGGCAAAGATCATCAGTGGGCACCTGGAATCTGTGAACGCTCTGCGGATGGATGTGGAAAAGTATCGGTCTGACGCTGAGAAACTCCCTGGGGCGGTACAGGAGCTGGAGACGCTGAAAAAGGCCGGGGGCGATGTCGCCGCCGTTCAGCAGCAGCTCGCCGAGCTCCAGGCCAAGTACGACCAGGACACCGGCGATCTTCACACCCAGCTGGCGGACCGGGACTACGCGGACGCCATCGGCAAGGCCATCACCGGCAAGGGGCTCAAATTCAGCTCCAAGAGCGCGGAGCGGGCGTTTACCGCCGCGCTGAAGGAGCAGAAGCTGGAGCTGAAGGACGGCGAACTCACCGGCCTGGACGACTTCATCAAGGCTCAGAAGGAGGCAGACCCGGAGGCCTTCGCGCCGGACAAGGCCCCGCCCCGGTTCGCCACCGGCGCGGGCAGCGGCGGAGGACACGGCGAGCCGCCGGAGCATGTGCCGGAGAACGTCCGGATCGCAAAGGAAATGGGCGCGGCCAGAGCGGCCAGCGCAGGCGCGACCGACGATGTGTTGAAAAATTATCTGTAAAGGAGAGTACCAATGAAGTTCAAAACGACAGAAGTGGGCGGGACCGTTGAAATCCTCGCGGCGGACGACTTTGACGCGATCCCGTTCACTGTGACCGAGACCGATGCCGTAAAGGCGGGCACCCCCATGACCATCCAGGGCAAGAAGACGGCTTCCGCCACGGCCAACGGCATTTTGCTGTATGACGTGGATCCGTTGGAGAACCCCAACGCCGCCCTGGTGGTCCGGGGCATCATCGACCAGAAGAAGGCAGAGAAACATTCCGGCGTGACCTATGACGCCGCCGCGCTGAAGACGGCGGTCCCCGGGATCGTACTCCGCGACAACACCGGCGTCAACGCCGCCGACACGGAGTAAGGAGGATCATATGGACCTGAGAGCGTTTTTTACCCCCGCCGCCATCGCGGCGCAGTGGAACGAGACGGCTTCCAACCGCGTTCCCTACCTGGGCGCTGGGCTGTTTCCCACAAAGAAAAAGGCCGGCCTTGATCTGAGCTGGCTGAAGGGCTCCAAGGGCCTGCCCGTGTCCCTGATGCCCTCCGCATTTGACGCGAAAGCTACCTTCCGGGACCGCATCGGCTTCAGCAAGATCGAGACCGAAATGCCCTTTTTCCGTGAGGGCTTCAAGATCAAGGAAAAAGACCGGCAGGAGCTGCTGCGTGTGGCGGATTCCAACGATCCCTACGCCCGGGCCGTCATCGAGCGGGTGTTTGACGACGCCAACAACCTGATCGATGGCGCGAACGTGGTGCCGGAGCGGATGATCATGCAGCTGCTGTTCCCCCAGGACGGCAACGCCGGGATCGCCATCAGGGCCAACGGCGTGGAATATGTCTACAACTACGACCCCCAGGGGACGTGGAAGGCCCGCAACTACATCGAGCTGTCCGGCGCGGACCTGTGGAGCGCGTCCGCCACGGCGGACCCCTTCGCGGTGTTCAAGACGGCGAAAGATACGATCCGCAGCGGCACCGGCACCGAGCTGACCATCGCCGTGATGAACACGGCCACCTTCAACATGATGGCAAAAACCGAGGCGGTAAAAAAGAGATATCTGACCACCAGCGGCCTGACTCTGGGCTACCTGACGGACGACGAGGTCAAGAACGTGGTCAGCGGCACGTCCCGCGTCCAGATCGCCATCTATGACAAGCAGTACAAGGACGAGAGCGGCATCGCCCATGCCTTCGTGCCGGACGGCTACGTGGCGATGATCCCCGCTGGGGACCTGGGCGGCACGTGGTACGGTACCACGCCGGAAGAGGCGGACCTGATCGCGTCCCCCACGGCGGAGGTGGAGCTGGTCAATACCGGCGTGGCCATCACCAGGATCATCGAGGAGCATCCCGTCAACACCAATATCTTCGCCTCCGAGATCGTCCTGCCCTCCTACGAGCGGATGGACGAGGTGGCCGTTATCAAGGTCGCGGGGGAGAGCGCCGCCGCCCTGGCCGCGGAGGAGCCTGTCCAGAAGACCCGCGCAGCAGCTAAGTAAGAGAGGAGGCCCGCCGGATGTACGCCGACTATGATTTCTATCTGAACGCCTACTACGGCGATGCCATCGCCGCAGAGGACTTCCCGAGGCTGTCTGAGTGGGCCTCCGACTACATCAGGGCGGCAACGAGGGGGCTCTCCGATACCGTGGACGGATCGCAGCTGGAGGCCGTGAAAAAGGCTTCCTGCGCCATTGCGGAGGTGCTGCTGGATGAGAGCGTCATGACCGCCGCCGTCTACTCCGGAGAGCAGGCCGTCTCCAGCGAGGCGGTGGGGGGATGGTCCCGGAGCTTCCGGGGAGCGTCCTTCTCCGCCGCCGAGGCGGCGTACAACAATGACCGGAAACGGGACGCGCTGCTGTTGTACCTGGGGAATCTTCCGGCCTTCGCGCCGCTGTTCAGGGTGAGGAGTTATCCCTGCCCGCACAGGGCGTCAGGAGGCAGAATATGAGTATCCCGCGCAGGATGCACGTGCCCCGGAGGATGGGACCGCCGCCCAGGAGGATGGGCGCGGCTGGAAGGTCCGGGAGCATGTTCCCTCATACGGTGACTCTGTATAACGTTGAGGTCGAGACCGATCCGGGTACGATCAAATCCACCGTCATCAACCATATCACCATCCTGCGGGGCGTATTCCTTGAAGCGTCAAAAGCCGTCAACGTGCGGGAGAGCGGCCTCGAGAGCGCGGATGCCGTAAATCTCTACATCCCTTTTGGTGTGGAGGCTGTGGATGGTTCGACCGGTAAAGCAAAAAAGTACCTTCCGCCGGTAGAGTTCTGGCGCACGGAGGACAAATCCGGCTTCTGGACGCTGGCGATCAGCGCGAAGGGCTCCAATTTGAACGGCTACACCTTTTTTATCAAGGGCGTTGCGCTGCCGCCGGAAACGACGCCCCAGGGGAAGCCTGTGCGGCCGGAAATGGTGGTGGATGTCGTGGAAAGCATGTACGACCACGTCTACAACATCACAAAGGTCGATGAGAAGGATTTCGGCAGCCCGGACATGCAGCACTGGGAAGTGGGAGGGGTGTGAGATGGCTGGATTTCAATTCAAAGTGGACGCGAAGGCGTTCGCAAGGGATCTGGAGAAGATCGACAAAAGGATGCGGTTTGCTGGAGAGGGCGCGGAGCATACCCTTGCAGTCCAAATGGCAAAGGATACAGACCCGTATGTACCGGCCAGAACGAGATCGCTTGCAAATAGAGTGATTGTGTCGGAAGACACCATTATCTACCCCGGTCCATATGCCCGCTTTCTGTACTACGGCAAACTGATGATCGATCCCAAAACAGGCAGCCCGTTCGCCACAAAAGGGGCAACGAAAGAGGTCACAGGCACGGACCTGAATATCAGCCAGGCGGTCCACGGAAAGGCCCAATCCCACTGGTTCGAAGCATCCAAAGCCCAGAACCTGGACAAGTGGCGGCGCGTGGCAGGGAGGGAAATGCAGCGTGAGTTCAGAAAATAGACCGGTAGAGTTTGTTCCCGCGCAGGAAGAGGGCAGCATATCAAGAGCGGTCATCGTTTGGCTGAACGGATGGCTGAACAAGGATTCGGACGTTCCGATCTCCATCCAGATGATCGATTATGAGTTTATGCCAGCTGATAAGCCAAGCATGGCGCTGTCTCTGGTGCAGGGGGCGTACATCGTGGAGCGGTATATAGACGGCTCCTATGACGCGGACTATCCATTTAAGATCATATATCGAACAAAACCCGGCAGTCCGGACGCCCGTCTGAACGCCGATGAGCTTCTGGACAGCCTGGGTCAGTGGGCCAACGGGCAGACGCCCGATATCGGAGAGGGGCGTGAAGTCCAGACGTTCGAGCAGACCACACAGGCCGCCCTGTTTGCCCGCATGGAGGACGGATGGGAGGACCATCAGATATTTTTCAGGATGACCTATAAGGTCGAACCTTAGAAAGCGAGGAAATCATGTCAGAAAAAAGAAGCGCGTTCAAAATGTTTTTGAACACTACGCCAAAGGAAACGTCCGCAACCTACGGCATCATCGGCCCCGGAGTAACGGAGCTGACGATCTCTTACAACCCACAGACCAGCACAAACCAGTACATTCATGAGGATGTGGCAAATACCGACCTGACCGGCTATCAGCCCAATGCGCCTGTTACGGGACAAGCTGTCCCCGGGAACGATGTGTTTGATTTCATCAAGGATATGAAGGACAACCTTCCTGTGGGCAACGACGCCTATTCGGACGTAGTGCTGGTGGACATTTTTGACAAGCAGACCGGCGGCGCATACGCCGCTACCAAACAGCCGGTTTCCATCCAGATCGACAGCTATGGCGGCGCCGCCTCCGACCCGCTGTCCATCGGCTATACCATCAACTGGCGGGGCAGCGGCGTCAAGGGGACGTTCGACCCGGATACGAAGTCCTTTACGGAAGGGAGCGCTGAATAATGGCTGGTATTCGCGTCAATACAGGTGTCAAGCGTATCGAAGTCAATGATGACGGCGATTTCATCACCTTGAGCCTGCACGACAACGCCTTTCTGGAAAAGTTCTTTTCCCTCTATGAAAATCTGCAAAAAATGGCGGACGAATCCACCAGAAAAGAGGCGGATATCCGGGATCGGTACAAGGACAGCACCGAACAGAGCGGACTGCTGCAGGAAACCTTTGCACTGTATTCGACAGCTGGCGCGGCCTTGACAGAAGAGGTGGACAAGCTGTTCGGAGAAGGCACATGCCGGAAGGTTTTTGGCGATATCACGCCCAGCTTTGAGCTGTTCATTGAGTTTTTTGAGCAGCTTACGCCCTATCTGCAGGAGTTTGCAAAGGAAAAGGCACGGCGCATGAATAAATACAGCGCCGCCAGGACCGGCAATGTATAACGCTATGCTGGACCGGCTGCCGGAGGATTACAACGGCTGGCTGATCCGCACAGACTACCGGATCGGGGTGCAGATACAGCTCTGCATCTCCGACCCGGAGCTGAATGACAGCGAGAAGACCTGGACGGCGCTGAGCCTGCTTTACGGGAACGGCATACCGGACCTCAAAACGGCGCTGGACGGGCTTTCCTGGTTCCTGTCCTGCGGGGATCCGTCCTCCCCGCAGGATGACGGCGGCAGCGAGGCTCCGCTGTACTCCTTCGAGAAAGACGCGGGACGAATCGTTTCCGGGTTTCGAAAGACCTTTGGCATCGACATCAGCCGGGAAAAGCTCCATTGGTTCGAGTTTATCTCCATGCTGGGCGATCTGAAGGACACCGCGTTTACCAGCGTTATTGATATCCGCAGTACGGACGCCTCGGAAGTGGACAGGAAAAAGCGGGCGGAGTTTATCCGAATGAAGAAACGGTTCGCGCTGTCCAGCCAGTCCAGACAGTTTACTGCCGAGGAACAGGCGGAGATCGATGCGTTTATGGCGCGGCTGAACTAGCGCCGCGCCCCCGGCGGGCCCGACCGTCGCGCACCTTGACAACTTCATAGAGATAGCGGAAATTTTGATAATTTCAAACCTTAATGTATAAGAAAGGAATATCTACCATGAAATTTGAAGAAATGAAAGTCATTGAGAAGAGTATCGTGCCCATTTACGAAAAGAACTGCATCGACGGGAGCAACTTTCACGAGCAGATCGTTGATGCCCGTGAACTGTGGGCAGCGCTAAAAGTAGGACGAGACTTTTCCCATTGGGTAAAAGAACGTCTGGAAGCTATCGGAGCTGTAGAGAACTTGGACTATTGTTTGCTCGTCAAATCCGGCGAGCAAACAGGCCGGGGAGGTTCTAACAGAATTGACTACATCCTTACGCTGGACACCGCAAAAGAGATGGCGATGCTGGAGCGAAACGACATGGGGAAAATGGTTCGCCGGTACTTCATCGAAGCGGAAAAGCGTTATCGTGAGCTGAAAATTATCCGCGCCCGCTCTAAAGCGGAGCGCCGCCTGTTTACCGACATCCTCAAAGAGGTGCTGCCAGAAAGCCCACAAAAAAGCTGGAGATACAAGCAGTTTACCGACCTTGTTTACAAGCATGTGACCGGCTATAACGCCAAGCAGCTTAGAGAGATGTACGATAAACCCAAAGACTTCAATGTGCGGGAGCTTTTGACACCCCAGCAGCTGCGGGAAGTCATTCGGTACGAAAGCATTATTCAAGGCCTGATCCACCTGGGGCAGGACTACCAGGGAGTGAAAGCCATTCTGGACAACCCGGCAGCGTTTCTCCCCGAAAAGTCGGCATAGCGGAAATTTTGAGTTTCACTGGTTGACCGCCGGGGCTAGGTTTCGCGGACCGAAAAGGGGATGGCCTTGCCCCCTGCCCCGGCTCAACATATAAGGCGTATGATTAGAAAGGTAGTAATCTTATGAAAAATTCCAAAAACGAAATGTCCCTGGTTTTTCTGGGCCAAAAGGATGAGGTCTATACAACTTCTGAAATTATCGCGAAGCATGCAGAAGTTCAACATCACGCAGTACAGCAGTTGATTTCTACCTATAGAAAAGATTTTGAGGAGTTTGGAATTATCGCATTTGAAATGCGAAAAATCGGCGGACGAGGCAGACCGGAGACGATCTACCACCTGACCGAGGAACAGGCCACGCTCCTGATGACCTACCTGAAAAACACGGAGTGCGTTCGCTCTTTCAAGAAGGAGCTGGTCCGCCAGTTCTACGCCATGCGGAAGATCCTTTGGCAGCAGCAATTTGAGCGGCAGACCGAAGCCTGGAAGACGGCGCGTATTGAGGGCAAGAAGGCCCGGCGGCTGGAGACAAATGAGATCAAGCTTTTTGTTGAATATGCCGCCGCCAGCGGAAGCAAGCAGCCTGATTGGTACTATACCGCATTTACGAAGCTTGCTCATACTGCGGTTGGTATTACCTCTGGCGGCAGAGATTCCAGTACCGCCGGACAACTCCTGGATCTGCGAACGGTAGAGCGCGTGATCAGCAGAGCGATCGTTCATGAGATCGGCGATCATACAGAGTACCACCAGGCGTTTCAGAACGTGAAGGTAAAGGTCCTGCAGGTGGCGGCGTTGGCCCTGGATGGCGGTTTTGCTTTGACAGCATAAGAAAGCCGCCCCCATCGGGGGGGCGGGCTGAGCGCACGATAAAAGAGGTGATATCTTGAAAGAATATGAAATTTACCTAAACAGGCTGGTCATGGATGTGATCGAAGAAAAATGCACGTTGAGCGATATTCTTCTTGGATTGAAAGAAGTGTCCGGAAAACTGGACACGCTTATTACCTTAAAACAAGTTGAATTACAACGCCAGCCACCGCAGCCAGAGCAGCAACTACCGCGCTGATCGCTGTCACCCATCCAAGAATTGCGTTGCGAAAGTTCTGTTTCTTTTCTGCTTCCAACTCCGCTTTCCAGTTCATAAGTTCGATCTGGGACCGATGCTGGTCCTGTGGATTCGTTGGAATAAAT
The DNA here is from genome assembly GCA_951800675.1 of uncultured Oscillibacter sp. The sequence continues at coordinate 17,132 of CATOKC010000009.1, read as the reverse complement.
GCGCGTTGATATTTTTTATTTTTATCCTTCATATGTAGTTGCGGTCATTCCGCCGCATTCCTCCCCTCCCTATGCTCCGCATACACCAGCATCCTCCGCAGCACGTCCCGGTCCCATAAATGCGGCTCATTCTCCACAGCCGCAACACATTATACAAAGGAGCTACATCATGAAAAACGACCTTATGATTTTCGAGCGCAAAGACCAGGCCGTTGTCAGCAGTCGAGTGATTGCTGAACGCTTTAACAAGCGGCACAACAACTTGCTTTCGTCCATCCATGTCATTACAAAGGGTCTGCTTGAAAATAAGCAGACCCCCAGAAAGTACTTTATCAAGTCCTGGTATACCGAGGAGCAGAATGGACAAACATACCCGGAGTACCTCTGCACTCGCGATGGCTTCTCACTCTTGGTCATGGGCTTCACCGGCAAGGAGGCCCTGGAGTGGAAGCTGAAATACATCAACGCTTTCAACCAGATGGAAGCGTTCATCCAGGAGCGCAGATCCTCCGAATGGCTGGTGACCCGCAAGCAGGGCAAGCTGATCCGCCGGATGGAAACCGACACCCTGGCAAATCTGGTGGATTACGCCGAGGCTCAGGGAAGCCGGAACATGCGGAAGAGAGTTTATACAATTTACTCTCAGCTCGTCAACAGCCTTGTCGGCATCCAGAGCGGGGAGCGCGAGACGGCGCCGTTCAAGACGATCTCCGTTATTGCCTTCCTGGAGGATATGATCCTACACACGGTCGATGAAGAAATGCAGAAGGGCACCCACTACAAGGAGATATATCAAATCTGCAAGGCCAACGGGGAGCAGATCATGAGATTTGCGTACCTTCCCGCCGCGCCGAAGCTTTCAGCATAGCACCCAGCACGTCCCGGTCCCACAGCTCCACGCCCAGGGCCTGGGCGGCTTCCTTGCCTCCATCGGTGAAGTAGTTGTTGGTCATGACCACTGCAATGTTGCAGTAACTTTATCAACAAATTAGTGGTAAATTGTTGAATTCCATCGCATCGTGTGGTATCATCCAGAATACGGAGATTATACTCCGAATTTTGGAGGTATTGGAAATGAAGAAGTTTTTTTGCTTGATTTTGGCATTTGTGATGGTTCTTTCGTTTTGCGCTTGTTCAGTGGAAAGCGCAAAATCTTCTGTTACGTCCGATTATGAGCCACAGACAAACAAAGAGACGGAGAAAAAGGAAGAACCCCCAAAAGAGGATTCTATACCTATTGTGGAACAGCTTGAAGTAGAGAAGTATAGTTATAAAAGTGATTGGTTCAATTACTTTTTTATGGCTATTAAAAACAATTCTTCACTAAATGCGGATATTTCTGTTGAAGTTAACTTTTATGACAGTGATGGGAAGTTGGTAGGGGCAAAAAGTGGGAGCCAGGAGGCAATAGAAAGCGGTCATAGTGTATTGCTTTATTTTATGCCGGATGAAGACTATAGTTCGGTTGAATACGAGCTTACAGCGAAAGAAGAAACTTGGTACGAATGTGTACAGTCTGATTTAACATATGAGGCAACCGAGGCAAAGAATAAAATTATTTTGTCTGTAACCAACAATGGCGAAAGTGCTGCTGAATTTGTTGAAGCATCTGTTCTTTTCTTCAAAGGTGATGAAGTTGTTGGGTTTTCACAGAACTACACAACCGATGATGACAGCGAACTTAAACCTGGTAAAACGATAAATAAAGAGATGGATTGTTATGATGAATTTGATAGCTATAAAGTTTTTTTAACCGGAAGAAGATAGGGGAAAACCCCTCCGCTGCAATTGGCGGAGGGGTTTGTTTATCCTTTGAGTTTCTTGGATGCAGACAGAAACCCGATTCCGGACAGCAGGGCCGCTAATGCCCCGACAATACATGCTATTCCAATATCACCAAACATCATCAATCCCATTAAAATTCCGATAACGCCAAGAAGAATAAGTAAAACACCAATAGCTTTCATTCTATTTCACCCCCCTCCACAGACACAATACCATAATTCGGCAGAGTTGTACATGGTAATCGGAAATTTTTTTAAAAAACCTCTTGACATACGGGCGTACATAAATTATTATATATGTACGCCCGGAAGTGAGGTGATGATGGTGTCTCCAAGAACAGGGCGACCGCCAAAGGGCGAAGAATCCCGTACTGAGAAAATCAATATTCGGGTCTCCAAAAAAGAAGCGCAGAAAATTCAAGATTGCGCTGACAGGATGGACACGACCAGGACAGACGCAATCATGCATGGGATTGATTTGCTTGAGGCGGAGCTGAACAAAAAATAAGACAACCGGGGGCCGTGGAAAGCAATCCCGATTGTCTTACAACCCCAGGAGGTCACCCCACTGGATACCTCAGTATACCACGCTGGGGGCCTCCGCGCAAGAAGAAAAAGGAGGTTTTTATGAGCGAAATCGAGAAAATGAAGAGGTACATCGAGCGGACGAAGATGGACATAAAGAATCCGCTCCAATACGCCATGAACATGAGAGAAGCCTTTGAGCTGTCGAAACAGGCGCATGGCTGCGGCGATCTTCCCATTGAGATGATTAGCCTTGCATTCAACTATGGCAAGGCCAAAGGCTACCGGGCCGCGAAGGCGGAGAGGAGGGCGCAGGCATGACCATCAAAGACCTTGCAGCCATTATGTCGGAGGACACAACCTATACCATTCTCATCGGCGCGGATCAGGAAGTAGTCATCGGCAAAGAGGACAAGGCTCTCATGGAGGCTCTGGGCAACGTGCTGGTTGACCATGCTATGGTGAACACCGCCAACCGCCTGTGCATCTATCCCTGCATGGATTTAAGGAGGGCGGCGGTATGAACGAGCTGAGAGTGTTTAATAACCCTGAGTTCGGAACAATCCGAACCATTGTAGAGGATGGCAAAACATTGTTTTGTGGAAGGGATGTTGCCACGATCCTTGGATATGCCAAGCCACAGAACGCAATTTCTAAGCGGTGCAAGGGTGCCCTAAAACGGGGCACCCCCACTCCTAGCGGTATTCAAGAAATGTTATTCATTCCGGAATCTGACCTTTACCGCCTTGCGTTTGGCTCAACACTTCCCACAGCAGAGAAGTTCACCGACTGGGTGGTGGAAGAAGTCCTTCCCTCTATTCATCAGACTGGCACCTACTCCCTGACCGCGCCCCGGTCCCCCGCCCTCCCTGACGGCGTGACCTTCAGCAGCGCGGTAGGCTTCATGCGGCTGACGCGCCGGGTGATGCTGGACATGGGAGCCAGCCCGTTCGATGTGGGCATGATGATTAAGCAGACCTGTGAAGCCATCAGCTTCCCCGTACCTCCCGCGCTGAGCAAACAGATACAGGGCCAGCTCGACTTGTTCGGCAGGCCCGGACTGGAGGCGGTGCAATGAGGATACGACTGGAGCGGAGCGGCACCGTGTTTGAGTATGAGCGTCCCCCGATGCCGGAACACCGGTTCAAGGCTCTGTGCCTGCTGGCTGCCGGAGGTCTGTACGTTGGCCTTGTGGCTGCCGTGGCCGCGTTGTGCGGCGGCTGGGGCGTTGTGGCGATCATGGTCGTGACGCTGATTGTGCTGTTTATTGAGTATACGTAACAACTGAATACATCAAAATTCCCGCTATCTCTATGAGGTTGAGATGGCGGGAATTTTATGTTTTCAATTGGAGATTTTGCTATGAAGAGAATAACGGCTTTTTTCAAGGAGTACGGTGCAGTAATTCTTGTATCAGCGGTATCAACCATTTTGTTCCGGTTATTGCAAGGTTTGTAACAAGGGATACCAGTATAGGAATCCAGGCGTTTTTCAGCCAAAGATCACGATTAGAAATACGTTTTTTCGATTCATAGTCCTGCAATGCAATTCTTCCGGTATCTGTTAATCTGAAAATTCCAAGACCATTTGTGTTCTTGAAGCCGTTATCCAATATGACTATTTCGATATCTTCTGCTAAATACGGCAAAGAAGACGAAGATAAAGACAGAGTTCTTATCCTATGCTCAATGGATTGTATTTCTGGGAACGCGGAACGTAATTCCTTAATACTGGCTTTCTCGTTTTCAAAAACAAATTTTAATATATCGAAATCTATTACAGAAAGTTCTTTCATTTTCTCACCCCCTTTCGACAGCATTTTACCATGAGAGGGAATTATCCGCAAGAAAGAGGCTGAGGTGGCGGAGGTCCTTATTTAAGAAAGAGGTAAAAAGATGGGTCGATCATACGGGTTCAGACCAGACGGTTTCAATCAGATCATTATTTTCAACAACGAGCATGACTTCAAAGAGATCGTGGCCGCCAACCCGCACATGATGGCAATCATGGGGGCTGACGACCACACAAAGAGGGAGTTCCCGGGCGTTTATATTGCAGGCGTTATGGAGGAGGCCAATTGATCCTCTGGAAAACCGGGGGGCCATCCACTTGCTATTCAAAAAGGAGGAAGTATCAAATGAGCGTACCGAAACTTATCATTGCCAGCGATGGAGATCGTACCGCCGCTGTGATTGATGGAATTTTGATCGGGCAAGGAATTGAGAGGCTTGACTTTTCAACGGAAAACAAAAACGGAGACAAGGAAGGAACACTTCGTATCCTTGACCTGAATGTTGGAAGGGCAAAGTTATCTACCGACTTAAGTCCGTTTATGAAATGGGTAAATGACAAGGGCTAAAAAACCGCGCCTGAGGTCAACAAGCGCGGTCTGAAAATTATGGAACAAATTTTGATCCAAAGTCAAGCCATTTCAAAACAGAATCTTTTGTAAAGTTTTCCATAAAAATAATGGCTTTATCTTTCAGCTCAAATCCATCAACAATATCACAGACTATCATTTTTGCGTTGGAAAGTTCTTTTTTTGCATCTTCAATGCCTTCAATATTGAGTTTTACAGAGCCGGGAAAGTATATCGCCGATTTTTTGGACTGCCCCAGTTTCCTCCTTTCAAGGTATACATCATAAATTTCTTTTAAAACTTTTCGTGATTCTTTTGTCAGTTCCACATCCATCTTCTCACCTCCCTTCCCCCTCAAACCATACCACATCCTATCCATTTCCACAACCTTCCATTGAAAGGCGGTGATCCACACGGCATTTGGATTTGACGGCTCTGTCCGGTTCGTGGCGGACCTGAACCACAACAATTTTGACCGGGGCCTGTCCGCTATGCAGCATCAAGTGGACAAATTCGGTTCCACGCTGAAAAAGCTGGCAGGCACTGTTGGGCTAGCCTTCGGCACGGCGGCGCTCGTCAATTTCGGCAAGGAAAGCCTTATGCTGGCCTCCGATATCGAGGAAGTCCAGAACGTCATTGACGTGACCTTTGGCCGCGGGGCGAAGCAGATTGAGGAATTTGCAAAATCGGCAGCGGAAGCATATGGCCTGTCTGAGCTGTCAGCAAAGCAATATACCGGGACCATGGGCGCTATGCTCAAATCTTCCGGGCTTGCTGTCGGCGCGGCGCAGGAAATGTCTATCGCGCTGACCGGCCTGACGGGCGATCTGGCCTCCTTCTACAACCTGGACACCGACACGGCATTTGAAAAAATCCGTTCCGGCATCAGCGGGGAGACAGAGCCGCTTAAACAATTGGGCATCAACATGAGCGTGGCCAACCTGGAGGCGTACGCGCTGACACAGGGGATCACAAAGAGCTACAACGCCATGTCCCAGGCGGAACAGGTCATGCTGCGCTACAACTACCTGGTGAGCGTGACGGCGGACGCGCAGGGGGATTTTGCCCGTACATCCAACAGTCTGGCCAATCAGCTGCGTATTTTGAGCTTGAATTTTGACCAGCTGAAGATCGCCGTTGGCAACGCCCTGATGCCTATTGCACAAGCTGTTCTCCCCGGCATCAACGCCATTATATCGGCGCTGACCAAGCTGGCCCACGTGTTCGCAAAAGTGACCGCCCTCCTGTTCGGAAAATCCACCCAGGTCAAAGCAACGACTGGCGTGGAATCCTCCGCCGGAGCCGCCGCTGACGCAACGGACAAGCTGGCGGAGTCCACCGAAGGCATGGGCGAAGCGTCCAAAAAAGCGGCAGAGGACATGAAGGGCGCACAGGCCGGATTTGATGAGCTGAACATCCTGGCCGGTAAGGCGGCTTCCAGTATGGAGGACGCTGCGGGCGGGATGGACCTGGGCGGCGCCGGAGATTTTGAGATACCGGAATTTGAGGCGGATGCGGGAAATTTTGAAGAGTTCGAGAAGGAATTTGAAACGCTTGGCGAGCTGTTTGTTGACACGCTGGACAAAATGCTTGCCGCTATCCCATCCTTCCGGGATACCCTTCTGAACTTTGCGGACGATTTCAACAAATTTAACCAAAAGCTGTATGATGCCTTCACGTTTCCGGGTGTGAAGGAGCGGGTCGAAGAGCTGGGGCGAGAACTGGCGGAAGCATTCAATGATCTGGTCAACGCGATCGACTGGGAGCTTTGGGGCCGGACGCTGGGCGCGGGCCTGAATCTGGGCTTGCAGTTTCTGACGGAGTTCCTTTATACCTTTGACTGGATCAATCTTGGCAATAAGCTGGCGGAGTTTATCAACGGCCTTGTCTACGAGGTGGACTGGTACGATTTCGGGCGGCTGCTGTGGGCGAAGTTCAAGCTTGCCCTGGAGACCTTCGCCGGGTTCATCATTGGGCTGGATATGCCCGCGCTGGCCCAGGCGGCAAGCGATATCATCATTGGCTTCTTCAACTCCATGCAGGAGACCATCGAAACCATCGACTGGGCGGCTATCGGGCGGCAGATCGCGGAATTTTTAAACAATATCGACTGGGCTGGCGTAATATCTTCCATTGCCTCTGCGATCGGAGCAATGATCCCGGCGGCGCTGGAGCTGATCGGCGGATTTATCCAAAACGCAGACACCGGCACGCTGATCGCCGCCGCATTGTTCTTTGGCTCGAAACTTTTGGGCGTTTTGTTTTCTAAAGTTATATCGCCAATAGCAACGCAGATCGGCTCTGATCTGATCAAGCAAATCGCTGAAGCCATAACAAAAGGCAATATCGGCTCCATTTTGTCTTCGATAGGAAAGGCGCTTTCGCCTCTTGCCTCCGCGATCGCGAAGGCCGCGCCGCTCATTGGGAAAATCTCCGCTGTTGCTGGCGGGGCGCTTCTCGCGGTCAGCAATTTCCTTGATATGCTCAGTAACGGCTTCAGCTGGGCCAATGAGGCGCTTATGCTGCTGGGGATCGCAATAGCCGGGGTAGGGGCCGTTCTGCTGGGAGCGCCAGCATTAGTAACTGCGGTGGTTGCTGGAATTGTTGCGGTGGTAGCAACACTGGCTGTTTTGGTCAAAGAACACTGGGAAGAGATCAAACAGGCGTTTATTGATGCGTGGAATGCAATACAGGAAGCATGGAACGCAGCAGGCGAATGGTTCAGCGAACATGTCATACAGCCAGTTGCAGAGTTCTTTTCCAACCTCTGGGAGAGCGTCACGGAATCCGCCTCAAACGCATGGAACAATATCCAAAATATTTGGAACATCGTTTCCGGATGGTTTAACGAAAACATCATTGAACCGGTCAGGCAGTTTTTCTCTGAAATGTGGGAGAACATTCAGCAGTGGGCTTCTGATGCCTGGGATGGTATCGTTTCGATCTGGCAGGCTGTTTCCGGGTGGTTCAACGACAATATCATCAAGCCTGTATCCGAATTTTTCGGCGGCTTGTGGGACGGCATTCAAAAAGGCGCTGGCGATCTGTGGGAGAAGATCGTAAATGTCTGGAATCAGGCGGCAAGTTGGTTTGAGACCAACGTGACGAAGCCGATCGGCGATGCTTTTCAGGCTGTCGGAAGTTTTGTCAAAGGCGTTTTCAATGGGATCATCGGATTTATTGAAGGTCTGATAAATGGGGCGATCGGCGGACTGAACTGGTTGATCGATAAGATAAATTCAGTTAGTTTTGATGTTCCTGATTGGGTGCCAGACTGGCTTGGCGGCGGTAAAACGTTAGGTTTTAATCTTTCCACAATAAAAGAGGTCAGTCTCCCCCGCCTTGCCAACGGCGCGGTCATCCCGCCCAACCAGCAGTTTGCAGCCATCTTGGGGGACCAGCGCAGCGGCAAGAATCTGGAGGCCCCCGCCGGACTGATCCGGCAGATGGTAGCGGAGGGGATGCAGGCGGCTATGGCGCAGGGCGGCGGATTCGGGCGCGGCGGCAATATGACGGTCATCATGGAAATTGACGGCAGAGAGTTTGGACGCGCTTCCTATAAGTACGGCACGGCGGAGAGCCAGCGCGTAGGCGTTCGGCTGGTGGAGGTAGGGACATGAGCAAGAGCGTATTTTCCGTAGACGGCGTGGAATATCCCGGCGTATTCGTGAAGTCACCTATTCACCGGTCCTTCAACGTCCTGGACGGCGAAAACGCCGGCCGGACGATGGACGGAAGGATGCAGCGGGACATCATCGGCACCTATTATACCTACCGCCTGGAATTTGACGCCAGCCTGAGCGACCCCGAAGAATATGACGCCTTGTTTGAAGCGTTGTCCGCGCCGGTGGACAGCCACATCATTTCCGTGCCATACGGACAAGGCTCCCTGACATTTGAGGCCTATGTCGCCAACGGAGAGGACGATCTGTCCCGTATCTACCGAGACGAATCGAAAAAGTGGGACAACCTCACCGTCAACTTCGTAGCGATGGAGCCCCAGCGGAGGCCCGCGTCATGAGCGTGAAGATCGTCTACCGGGACATCGCCGCCGGGGCGGACGAGGACGCGCTGGTCACCGCCCCAGGCGCGGCGGATCACACGGACCCGGCACTGCTGCCCTTCGGCGGCAGCGGGGCGGCCATCGCCACCCTGGAGCCCTTCTCCTGGCTGCTGGACGGCTCCCGGGAGCTTCTGGACGGTCAGCCGCTGGCCTACTGGTCCGAAGCCATGAGCGGCCCGGACGGGCGGTTCGAGACGCCTCCGGAGATATCCATCCGCTTTGACAGCCGGTACACCTCCCCGGGCCTGCTCCTGACCTTCGACCCCGCCACAGGGGATTACTGCTCCCATGTGACGGTGGAGTGGTACCGGGGGGCGAACCTCCTGAAAAAGAAGGACTTCTATCCCGCCGGGCCGGAGGCGTTCTGCGCCCAGACGGTGGAAGCGTGGGACGGGATCGTCCTGCGGCTCCGGGCCACCGGCAGGCCGTACCGGTACGCGAAGCTCCAGAAGATCCTCTTCGGCGTGGACCGGACCTTCCTCCGGAACGAGCTGCGCGGCGTCCGGGCGACCCAGGAGGTCAGCATCATCTCCGACCAGGTGGCGGTAAATACCCTGGACTTCACCCTGGACAGCAAGGCGGACATCGACTACATGTTCCAGATGAAGCAGCCGGTATCCGCCTATGACGGGGACCGCCTGGTGGGCGTGTTCTACATCGACGGCCACGACCACCGGGGGAAGGGGCTGTGGAGCATCTCCTGCAAGGACGCCATCGGAGTGCTGGACGACGACCCGTACCCGGCGCGGATGCTGTCCAGCGAACCGGCCCGGGAGCTGCTGGAGGACGTCCTGGGCGGACACTTCCGGCTGGAGCTGGACGGGGCCCTGGCGGCGGCTCCCCTCACCGGGTATCTTCCCGGCGGGTCCCGGCGGCAGGCGCTGCAGCAGATCGCTTTCGCCCTGTGCGCGATGGTGGACACCAGCGGCACGGACGCGGTGCGGGTCTACAAGGACCGGGAGGAACAGCCCGGAAAGATACCCCTGCAGCGGACCTATATCAACGGGGCCGTGGACACCTCCGCCATCGTCACGGCGGTACAGGTCACGTCCCACAGCTACAGCACCTCCGGCACCGGAAACGATACGGTGGAGGTGGACGGCGTGACGTACTACCATACGGCGGCGGTCACTGCCATCACCAACCCCAACGTAACCGCCGCTGACAAGCCCAACGTGGTGGAGGTGAAGGAAGCCACGCTGGTCGACCCCGGCAGGGCGGCGGCGGTGGCCCAGCATCTCTACAGCTATTACATGAAGCGCAGCGTCCAGAAGGTGAAGATCGTCATGGACGGGGAGAAGCCCGGGGACCATATCGCCGCGGCAACGCCCTGGGACACGGTGATGGACGGTTTCATCACCTCCATGCACATCACCCTCAGCGGCATCGCGGCGGCGGAATGCTCGGTGGTGGGCGTGGACGTGCGGGCCGTGGGCGGGTCGGAGGAGATCGCCAGCGGCGAAGTGATGAGCGGGGAAGTGTAAGGTATGACGGAGAAATTGAGAAGCGTCCTGGTCACGGACCGGACCCAGGCGGACGTGAACGCCAGAAACGAAAAGGGGACCTACGGCGAGGCGGACCTGAACCGGGTCCTGCGGGCCTGCTCCTGGCTGGCGGAGAAGCTGGAGGGGTACGGGTACAGCGCGGCGGGGGCGTACTTCCCGGCGGTGCTGATCCATGTGACCGTGCGGCCTCCCGGCAGCGGCAGGGCGGAGAGCGTGCTGGCGTACCGGGGCGAGACCGCCGCGGCGCGGGCCGTGGGCGGCGGCGGGTACGAGTTCAGCCGCTGGGAGGAGAACGGGGAGACGGTCAGCACGGAGGAGGCCTACCGCTTCACGGCGGACCGGGACCGGGAGCTTGTGGCGGTGTTCGATGTGCCTCCGGAGGAGGAGTCGGGCGTAGTGGGCCTTGCCGTGGTAGGCAGGGCGAAAGTTGGAAAGGGGATAGGCTGATATGGCGTACACGCCTACGGTATGGAATGATGGAGACACGATCACGGCGGAGCGGCTGAACAAGCTGGAGCGGGGCGTTGCCAATGAGCAGGTCGGGCCCCAGGGGCCTCCCGGCGTGGACGGCAAGGACGGCAAGGACGGAGCACCGGGTCCCCAGGGGGAGCTAGGCAAGGACGGGGAGCAGGGGCCTCCCGGCCCGGAAGGACCACAGGGTCCGGCGGGTATTGCAGGCGCGGACGGTCCGCCGGGCCCCGCCGGAAAAGACGGCGAAGGTGTTCCTCCAGGCGGCGCGGCAGGCCAGGTCCTGGCGAAGAAAACTGCGGCGGACTACGACACACAGTGGATCGACCCGCCTGAGGGCGGCGGCGGCACGTCTGGCGTGTCCAGCTTCAACGGACGGTCCGGGGCGGTACAGCCTGCCTCCGGGGACTACACGGCAGCGATGGTGGGGGCCCGGCCCTCTGACTGGATGCCGACTGCCGCAGAGGTAGGGGCGCGGCCGGATACTTGGACGCCCACGGCGGCAGACGTGGGGGCGGCTACAATGGAGCAGGTCAACACCGCCATTCAGACTGCGGTGCTGGACAGCTGGGAGGGGAGCTACTGATGAGCGCGCAGGAAACCAATTTTAAGGCCATTGCAGATGCTATCCGGGAAAAGGAGGGAACGACCGATACTATCCCCGCCAGGGAGTTCGCGGAGCGGATACGGGCGATCTCCACCGTTCCGGATGGACTCCATACCATCATCGTAGAGACCAACGATCCGGAAGGCGGCCATGTGACCGGCGGCGGAACGGCTTCCCGGGATATGCGCGTCACGGTCACGGCGGAGGCGGCAGAGGCTTACATCTTTTCTCAGTGGAGCGAAAATGGCGAAACCGTGAGCCAGGACAGCGAGTATACATTTCCGGTCAGCGGGGACAGGAACTTGACAGCGGTGTTTACGGATACCCGGGGTTCTCGTCTGCCGGAGGGGTATACGGAGGTGGAGTATATTCAGAATGTGGATTATAAAAGCTATATTTCACCCGGCAAATATCTTCGTTATAACAGTGCTTTTACTTTCGTATTTTCTGCTCCGCAGCCGCATACATCAAGAGACCAAGCGTATATTTATTCGGATGCTTTTTTTGTACAACTTAAATATAGTGACAAGAGCCTCGTTTGGGCTACCAAATCAAATAATGTGTGGTCGTATGAAACTATTTATCCAAATGTTTCTATAAACGAGGAGATAATATTGAGCTACAGTTATGACGAAGCAACGAAGATTAAAACTGTTACTGTTAATGGCGTTGAAACCATAGTAAAAGGACGTCCTTATAATGCAACCCCCTCTCTGCCTTCAGCATTGGCAAGTCAATTTTATTCCCCTATTGCTAGGTTCTACTATTTCAAAGGAGAAAAAGACAACAACACAAGCAAAACTTATAATTTTGAGTTTATCCCGTGTATCAACCCAGATGGCGTTGCAGGATTCTATGATTTGACAAATGAGGAATTTATTGCACCGACAGCCGGGACCTTTATCCCCGGCCCCGCCATCTGACCCACACAAAAAGCCGCCCCCTTCCCGGGGGCGGCGCAGAGAGCTCAGAACAGATCGCTGTGTGTGCCTGTTCGCACGAGGTATAGAAGCAATCCGTCCTCAACATACCGATACACCAGCAGCAGGTCCGGCTCGACATGGCACTCGCGGCAGTGGGCGTAATTTCCGGAGAGAGGATGGTCCTTGTATTTTCTCTCCAGAATTTCTCCGGCCGCCAGCGTCTTAATGACGTCCGCAATAGCCTGGATGCTGCCGCCGCGCTTCTGCACACGCTTTAAATCCTTCTGAAACCGCGTGGATGGAATGACTTTGTATTGCATCAAGCAAGCAGCTCCTTCATCATCTCATCCACATCATCGTAGCTTTTAAGATTCCGGCTTTTCAGATCCTTTTCCGTTTCCTCGATCGCCGCCCGGGTCTCCTGATTGGGCGCGGTCGTGATCTCAAACGGTATTCTCTGTTCTCGTATAACGGTCTTGACGAACAGGTTGACAGCTACCGAGGCATTCATACCGACCTCAGCGCAAAAGCTGTCAAAACGCCGTTTCAGGTCCTCGTCCATACGAACGTTAAGAGTTGTCTGTCCCATATACACCGCTCCTTTGTAAGTTGTATGGATATTGTAACACTATATGCGCACGTTGTCAATATAGAATGGAGGTTTTGCCTTGCCCATGACCACCACCCCGCCTCGGATATACACCATCCGGGACAAGCCCCGCCCGGCTGATATGGCGGACTACCTCGCCCGGGTCCGCGCGGTGCGGAACGCGCTGGCGGCGCTCCCCGGCACCCCGGAGCCGCTGGAGGATATGCAGCACCTGACCTTCCAGGCGGCCAACGATATCGAGCTGGCCCTGCTGGGAGCGGAACGGGCGATACACGCGATGGAAAAGAGCTGGATATACTCCGGCGAAACTACTTCAGGAGGTTTTTGACATGAAAGACGGCGTTATTGCGGAAACCGGCAATTCCCGCAATTTGCGGACAGTTGCGGGCATCCGGCAGCTTGCCCCGACCTATGATGCTTTTCTGGAGCTGCTGGTCAAGGGGGAGTTCCCCATTGACTGGAACGGGAAGAACCCGGACGGCTGGGCGCAGCAGGGCACGGAGCTGAACAAGGCCAATCTGCTCACCGATGCCACGGCGGCGCTGATGGACCTGGGGACGGAGGCCACGCCTAATGAGATGCTGGCGGCGCTGGCCAATGCGCTGAAGGCTTCCGGCGATAAGCTGAGCGGCCTCATTACCTACGGCACGTCCGACCTGACGGCGGGCTCTTCGTCCCTGCCTACCGGGACCATTTACGTCAAGTATGAGTAAGGCGGTGGGGGCGTGAGTACTAGGTATGTGTGGAAAAAATATCAAAAAAGTCTCAAATTGGAGCAATCAGATGTAAAATATTTTACCTATGATCCGCCAACGGGAAATAATTCGAGCGGGCAGCTTGCGGGGTATTTTGGAGAAGGTCCGGTGGCTGGATACAGCAATGGACTAAAACTTTCGACAACCCCTACTCCCGTTAACGCAATTGTGAGCGAATATAAACGACCTGATTATTATGGATATCAGGCTTTGGCACCTACAAAAGGGGGAAATGATTGGCTGATCAGAGTCATTATCGGACAAGAAATAGATCGAACATATTTTTGGGCCATTGAGCCAGCGCCTAATAATAAAATCAGCGTACGCCTCTGGAAAAACAGAAACGGAAGTATAACTGATATTTCCACCGACAATGCTGATCAGCAATATTACAGATTATATAAGATTACTGGTCAAGACTTGTCTCCTGATTATCTTTTGGGACAATTATCTTCTTCCCAGAGCAACAAGTACCCGGATAATGATTTTTCTGGAGATTACTACTACCAAAAACTTGGCTCCGACACCATCGACCCCACCGGCATTACCTATCCGACCGATCAGCTTCGCCCCGGAGACATCGTGAATGCTGCCATCAGCCCACGCGCTCCGACCTACGGCGGGACCATCAGCTACCTGTACCAGTACCAAATCAACGGCGGCAGCTGGGTCAATATCCAGACCACCACAGCCACCTCCATTGATTTTACCATCCCCGCCAACGCCAAGACCATCCGGTTCCGCGTCAGGGCGCAGGACGACATGGGATTCACGTCTGCCACCTACGTCACAGGCGCGTCTGTTGCGGTGGAGCGGCTTAATGCCTGGATCGGCGTCAACGGCAAGGCCCGCAAGGGCGTGGAGCTGTACGTAGGCGTGAACGGCAAGGCCCGGAAGGTCACGGCGGCGTACATCGGGGTAAACGGCAAGGCAAGGAGGTTTTTATAGCATGTTCCTTCTACACGCAGACAAAAACAAACTGACCGTCCGGCAGCGCGAACCCCTGACCAGCGGCAGCGTAAACGTCAACGCGGTAAAATTCGAGTTCTCCCTGGACTGGGAGGGCCTGGAGCGGACGGCGGTCTTCCGGGCGGCGGACGGCGAGCCGGTGAGCGTTCTGCTGGCCGCCGGGGATCAGTGCGGCATTCCGTGGGAGGTCCTGTCCTCCCACGGACAGCGGATATCCGCTGGGGTCTGCGGCACCCGGGGCGCGGAGCTGGTCCTGCCCACCGTCTGGGCGGACCTGGGAGCCGTGCAGGAGGGCGCGTGCCCCGGGGAGCCGTCCAGGCCGCCCACGCCGGAGCTGTGGGAGCAGGCCCTGGAGAAAAAGGGGGACGCACTGGGTTACACGGAGGCGGGAGAGCTGGGGCTTTACGCCGGGGAGACGCTGCTGTCCTCCGTGCCGGTGTCCGGCGGCGGCGGAGGCGTAGTGCCCGGCCCACCCGGCCCGGAAGGCCCGCCGGGGCCGAAAGGGGACAAGGGCGATAAAGGGGACCCCGGCCCGTCGGGACCTCCCGGCCCCCAGGGCCCACCGGGTGAAAGCGGCGGGGGCGGTCCTGCTGGAAGCGATATTCCGCAAGGCCTTATCTGCATGTGGTCCGGATCGACTATCCCCGAAGGCTGGGCACTATGTAATGGCGAAAACGGTACACCCGATTTAAGAGGTCGATTTGTGTTGGGTTCTAGCGGCGAGTATGAATTAGGCGCCACCGGTGGCGAAGAAAGTGTTAAATTAACAATTGAGCAGTTAGCTTCTCATTCCCATACGTTCTATGGTTTGGGTGGCTACTTCAATATAACGCCAAATAGTGGAAACACAAAAGGTGCTGCTCTAGACGCATCTTATAAACGGTCCACTGTTTATGAAGGCGGAAACCAGCCTCACAACAACATGCCGCCATACTATGTCCTAGCCTACATCATGAAACTCTAAAAGAAACAAAAAATCCGCCCGTGACCAGGGACGGAGAAAATCAACATTATTTGACAAAACACAGCGCAGCATAGTATAATAGACGAGCCCACCAGCCGGGTGGGCCAGGAGTGACCGGTCGTTGGGCATCAGCCCAATGACGGTCCGGCGGCGCACGCGCCGCCCAGGCGCTGTTACATATGGCGGTTAGCTACTCCCCCAAGAGAGGGGGTGAGGCTGATGTGGAAAAAGAAGCTTTTTCAGCTGCTGAGGATCCTTGTGATCGCGGCAGTGATGATGGCGCTGCTTACCACAAACGCGTGTTAGCCGTCCGGCTGGCCCCCGAACGGCTAACATGAGTTCGCTCTGTTAGTTAATGTGTGAGGGGTGACCGTCATGTAACAGCGCCCTTCTGCTATCATTATACCCAACCGCTTCCGTTTTGTCAACGGGAGCGGATTTTATTTTTGAAAGGAGCTAAAACCATGCCTGAGACCTGCAACCCCAAAGACTGCCCGGTGTCCGCCCGGGTGGAGGCAATGAAGGAAGAGTTCGACCGTTACCGGGACAACTCTTCCAAGACCCACGAGCAGATGTTTTCCCGCATCGGTTCCCTGGAGCAGGACCGCGCCACGCTGGAGGCCCAGCTGAAGGGAATAGACGAAAAGCTGGACGGGCTGACCGCCACCGCAAAAGACCTTGCAAGCAAGCCCGCCAAGCGCTGGGAGGCCCTTGTGAGCTGCATCATCAGCGCGCTGGCCGGTGCGTTCCTGTTCTGGCTGGCGTCCGGAATGCCGGGGGTGGGGAAGTGAAGACGTCCAATGTGATCCTGGGCCTGATGGGCCTGTTCTTGCTGGCGTTCATCGCGGCTATGACCGTGATCTTCTGCGTGAAGGGCGCGGTGCCGGATACGCTCATCCAGTACACTCTGGGCGCTGGAGGCGTGGAGGCCCTGCTGCTGGCGGGGATCAAGATATCGAAGGTAGTGACCGGGGACAAGCCCGGGGAAAGGGAGGAACCATATGAGTAACGAAAATAAACCAGTGATTGAGCTCGTAGATAGAAACAAGCTAATTGCAGAATTTATGCAATATGAAGTAACATACCCATTTAAGCCTAGATTTTCGAAATCATTGACAAAAACGATTCAGGAACATGTTGTACAGGTCATTATGAGTATGCCCTGTTATCGGTGCGAACTTTAAAAAAGGGAGGGTACATATGAATGAGAGCATCATCAAGCGGCTGGGGAACCTGCTGAGCGTCAAGAGTCTGGTGACGCTGGTGCTGACGGGCGTGTTTGCGGTTATGGCGCTGAAGGGGGCCATCTCTCAGGACTTCATGACCATCTATGCGGTCATTATCGCATTCTACTTCGGCACCCAGAGCCAGAAGGTGCAGGATGCTATGGAGGGCGGCGAAAAAGTAACGGAGGTAGCCCATTGAAAATTATTTCAAAACTGCATGAAAAATGCGAGAAATGCCAATACGTCAATGACTGCGATGAAAAACGAATGGTTGCTTGCGGAATGATGGAACGTCCAGAAAAAATGTTCAATTCTGCATCTGCGGCCATGACAATGCCGATTGCCGCCGAAATGCTTGTGATACACGACTACCG
>CATOKC010000008.1 GCA_951800675.1 uncultured Oscillibacter sp. | reverse complement strand
AGACCTACACCAACTGGATGGAGAACGTCCATGACTGGTGCATCTCCCGCCAGCTCTGGTGGGGCCACCAGATTCCCGCCTGGTATTGTGACGACTGCGGACACATCAATGTCAGCCGGGAGGACCCGACAAAGTGCGAGAAATGCGGAAGCGCGCACCTGACCCGGGACCCGGACGTGCTGGACACCTGGTTCAGCTCCGCTCTGTGGCCCTTCTCCACCCTGGGCTGGCCGGAAAAGACGGAGGACCTGGATTTCTACTACCCCACCTCCGTCATGGTTACCGGCTATGATATCATCTTCTTCTGGGTCTCCCGGATGATCTTCTCCGGCTGCGAGCAGATGAAGAAAATCCCCTTCCACACCGTCCTTATCCACGGTCTGGTCCGGGACGACAAGGGCCGCAAGATGTCCAAGTCCCTGGGCAACGGCATCGACCCCCTGGAGGTGGCGGAGACCTACGGCGCGGACGCCCTGCGATTCAACCTCATCACCGGAAACAGCCCCGGAAACGACATGCGCTTCTACACGGAAAAGTGCGAGGCCATGCGGAACTTCGCCAACAAGGTCTGGAACGCCAGCCGTTTCGTCATGATGAACCTGGGGGATTTGGAGACCTATGACCTCCCGGCGGCGGAGGCTTTGGAGCGGGAGGACAAGTGGGTCCTCTCCAAGCTGAACACCCTGGTGAAGGAGGTCACGGAGAATCTGGACAGCTACGAGATCGGCGTGGCCTCCGCCAAGGTTTACGACTTCCTGTGGGACACCTACTGCGACTGGTATATCGAGCTGACGAAGACCCGGCTGAACGGGGAGGACGAGGCGGCGAAGTCTACCGCCCGGAACGTCCTTTGCTATGTGCTGACGGAGCTTTTGAAGCTGCTGCACCCCTTCATGCCCTTCATTACCGAGGAGATTTTCCAGGCCCTTCCCAAGCGGGCGGGTTCCGGGGACAAGTTCCTGATGACGTCCCGGTGGCCGGAGTACGGCGAGGCCTTGAACTTCCCCAAGGAGGAGGCCGCCATGGAAGCGGTTATGGACACCATCAAGGCCATCCGGGCCCGCCGGGCGGAGATGAACGTGCCCCCGTCCAAAAAGGCGGAGGTGCTGCTGGTCACCGCCGCGCCCGAGCCCTATGAGCAGGGCCTCCACTTCCTCCAGCGGCTGGCCTTTGCCTCCCAGGTGCGTTTCGCGGCGGAGGCCCCGGCGGATCTCACGGGACAGGTGAGCATCGTCACCCACAACGCCACGGCCTATCTGCCCCTCAGCGAGCTGGTGGATTTGGCGGCGGAGCGGGAGCGCATCGCCAAGGAGAAGGAAAAGGCGGAGAACGGCCTGCGGATTGTGGAGCAGAAGCTCTCCAACGAGAAATTTGTCTCCCGGGCCCCGGAGGCGGTGGTGAACGCCGAGAAGGAGAAAGCGGAGAAGTTCCGGGAACTCATCGCCAAGCTGGAGGAGTCCGCCAAGGCGCTGGGCTGCTGAACCGGCTGATGTATAAAAAAGAAGGACCCGAGACGCGCGTCTCGGGTCCTTTTTGCATCATGTCCGCCAAACGATGCGCCGCCGCTTCCAGATGGAGGGGGCGAACAGCAGCAGCATGGGGAAAATTTCCAGACGGCCCACCAGCATGTCAAAGGACAGCAGCAGCTTGGACCACCAGGCAAACCCGGCGAAATTCCCCATGGGTCCCACCACCTCCAGGCCCGGGCCGATGTTGTTGATACAGGCCGTTACGGCGGTGAAGGTGGTCACAATGTCGAATCCGTTGAGGCTCAGCAGCAGGAAGGAGACCGTGAAAACGATCAGGTACACCGTGATGAAGAGGTGGACGCTGCGGATATGCTTGTCTGTCAGGGCCTTGCCCTCAAACCGGGTGGTGGTAACGGCGTTGGGGTGGAGCATCTTTCGCATGTCCCCCCAGGAGGTCTTGGCCAGAATGACAATCCGGGCTACCTTGATGCCGCCGCCGGTGGACCCGGCGCAGGCTCCAATGAACATCAGCACCACCAAAATGCCCTTGGAGAAGGTGGGCCAGAGGTTGAAGTCCGCCGTGGCGTAGCCGGTGGTGGTGATGATGGAGGCCACCTGGAAGAAGGAGTAACGGAGGCTCTGGCCGAAGGACTCGTACATGTGGAGAATATCCACCGCGATGGCCACCACAGACGCACCCACAATGGCCGCGTAGGCCCACAGCTCCTCGGAGCGGAACACGTCCCGGAACCGGCGGACCAGGAGGAAGTAATAGAGGTTGAAGTTCACGCCGAAAAGCAGCATGAAAATTCCGATGACCACATCAAAATAAGCGTTGTCATAGGCCCCGACGCTGAGGTTTTTGTTGCTGAAACCGCCGGTGCCCGCGGAGCCGAAGGCATGGATGCAGGAGTCGAAGAGGGGCATGCCCCCCACCGCCAGCAGGGCGATTTCAACGAGGGTCATGACCAGGTAGATGCCGTAGAGAATCTTGGCGGTGTCGCTCATACGGCTTACCAGCTTCCCCACCGACGGTCCCGGCATCTCCGCCCGGAGCAGGTGCATCCCGTGTCCGTCCGTCATGGGCAATACCGCCATGACAAAGACCAGTACCCCCATGCCGCCGATCCAGTGGGTGAAGCTCCGCCAGAAGAGAATTCCCTGGCTCAGAGGCTCCACCGCCGTGAGAATGGTGGCTCCGGTGGTGGTGAAGCCGGAGACGGTTTCAAAAAAGGCGTCCACAAAGCTGGGAATGTATCCGGAGATGAGGAAGGGCAGGGCCCCGAAGGCGCTCATCAGCACCCAGGCCAAAGCCACCACCGCGAAGCCGTCCCGGGCGTAGAGGGAGGTCTGCTTGGGCTTTTTGCGGAAGGGGAGGCCCGCGATCAAAAGAAGCAGGATGGGCCCCAGAAAGGGAAGCGCCGGTTCCCCGTACAGCAGCGTCACCAGGGCGGGCAGCAGCAGCAGCGCCGCCTCCGTCCAGAGAATTCGTCCGATGACGAAGCCGATCATTTGATAATTCAAGCGTCGTTCCCTCCCTTACTCCCGGCAGATGTCGTGGATGTCCTGGAGGGAGGTGTCTGTAGTGACCACGATCACGTCGTCCCCCAGGCTGAGGCAGTCGTTGCCGGAGGGAATGACGATCTTCCCGCTGCGCTGAACGATGCCGGCCAGCAGCAGGCCGTTGCGGAGCTTCAGGTTTTTCAGGGGCACGCCGATGAAGGGCACGTCCGGCCCCACGCCGAACTCCAGGGCCTCCACCGCCCCGTCCACCAGACGGTGGAGGGTCTTGATCTTGGCGCCCTCGGCGCTCTCCATGGCCCGGACGTACTGGACGATGAGCTCCGTGGTGGTGGACCGGGCGGAGATCACGCTGTCGATCATGCTCTCGTTGCTCACCAGGTCCACCAGGGATTTCCGGTTGATTTTCGCCACCACCTTGCAGTGGTTCCCGGATTCCTTGGAGGCGCACATGGACATTAAGATGTTGGCCTCGTCGATGCCGGTGATGGCCACAAAGGCGTCCGTCTGGCCGATGCCCTCCTCGTGGAGCAGGTCCGTGTCCGTGCCGTCCCCCACGATGACCAGGGCCTTGGGCAGCTGCTCGCCCATCTGGATGCAGCGCTGCTCGTCCCGGTCGATGATTTTCACGGACATGCCCATGTTCAAAAGCTCGCTGGTGAGGTAGTAGCAGATCTTGCTGGCCCCCACGATCATGACGGTGGACGCCTTGGAGCGGAATACCCCCAGGTGCCGGAAGAACTGGGCCAGCTGGTCCGGGGAGGAGGTGAGGTAAATCTTGTCCCCCGCCCGGAGGACGAAGTCGCCGGAGGGAATGATGGTCTCCCCCTTCCGGGCCACGGCGCAGATCAGCACCCGGACCCGGATGTTCCGGTACAGGTCCGCCAGCTGGAGGCCGTCCAGAGCGGAGTCGGCGGGGAGGCGGTACTCCACCAGCTCCAGCCGCCCCTTGGAGAAGGATTCCACCTTCATGGCGGCGGGGAAGCGGAGGACCCGGGCGATCTCCCGGGCGGCGGCCCGCTCGGGGTTGATGACCATGGATAGGCCCAGCTCCTCCCGCATGAAGCGGAGCTGCTTTTCATATTCCGGGTTGCGGATGCGGGCGATGGTGTGGTTCACGCCCAGCTTCTTGGCCACCAGGCAGGAGAGGATGTTCAGCTCGTCGCTGGAGGTGGTGGCGATGAGGAGCTCCGCCTTTTCCACCTCCGCCTCCTTCTGCACGCTGTAGACCGCGCCGTTGCCGCAGACTCCCATAACGTCATAGATGTTGATGATGTTGTCGATGAGCTGGGGGTCCTGGTCCACCACGGTGACGTTGTGCCCGTCGGCGGAGAGCTGCTGGGTCAGGGCGGAGCCCACCTTCCCAGCGCCCACGATGATGATTTTCATGTACGCCTCCTAAAAGATAGGCCGGGGCAAAGACCCCGGATATGGTACTGGACAGCACTCTAATTATATAAGATTTTCACAAAAAAGGGAAGAGCCGATCCGTGAAAATTTTCCTTGACAACCGGGAGCCTCCTGTGTAAAATAAGTTCAATTATTTTAATTAAAAATTTTTAGTTAAAATAATTGATATTTCGACAAACAAGGAGAATCTCAAATGGAATTCGAGAAAGTGCGTGATATCATCGTGGAAACCCTGGGCTGCGAGGCGGAGCAGGTGACGCTGGAGGCCTCCCTGTCCGACGATCTGGGGGCGGATTCCCTGGCGGCGGTGGAGCTGGTCATGGCCCTGGAGGAGGCCAGCGGAATCACCATCGACGACGCCGATGTGGAGGCGCTGAAAACCGTGGGCGACATTGTGAAGTACCTGGAGGCCCACAAGGCCTGAACCGCGCCGCCGAAACCTACATTTCCGTGAAGCGCCGCCCCGTTGACGACAGCGGGGCGGCGGGCTTGGATAGGAACGAGTATGACCAACCAGGAAATTTATGACTTAATGGCCCGCTTTGACACCAGCGGCTTGCAGAAGCTGAAGCTGTCACAGGGGGATTTTAAAATAGAGCTGGAAAAGGCGGCCCCCGCTCCGGCGGCCGCTCCCGCCATGGTTCCCATACCCGCCGCCCCGGCGGCGGCTCCGACGGCGGAGGAGGCCCCCGCCGTCACCGCGCCGCTGGTGGGCACCTTCTACGCCGCTCCCGCCCCGGAGCAGCCCCCCTTTGCCATGCCGGGGGACAAGGTGAAGAAGGGGCAGACCGTCTGCCTCATCGAGGCCATGAAAACCATGATCGAGGTTCCCGCCCCCTGCGACTGCGTCATCGAAGAGGTGCTGAAGGCCAACGGGGAGCTGGCGGCTTTCGGCGAGGCGCTGATGCGCTACCGGCCATGCTGAAGCGGGTCCTTATCGCCAACCGGGGGGAGATTGCCCTCCGGGTCCTCCGGGCCTGCCGGGAGCTGGAGATCGAGACGGTGGCCGCCTATTCCGAGGCGGACGCGGAGGCCCTCCACGTTCAGCTGGCCACGGAGTCCGTCTGCATCGGCCCCGCCCGGGCGGCGGACAGCTATTTGAATCAGGACGCCCTGCTGACGGCGGCCCTGGCCACCGGCTGCGACGGCATACACCCGGGCTACGGCTTTCTCTCCGAGAACGCGGACTTCTCCGACGCCTGCGCCAAAGCGGGGCTGACCTTCATCGGCCCC
Organism: uncultured Oscillibacter sp.; assembly: GCA_951800675.1. The sequence continues at coordinate 36,940 of CATOKC010000008.1, read as the reverse complement.
TCCGGGGAGGCCATCCGAAAGGCGGGCTCCAAGTCCGCCGCCCGGGATTTGATGAAGGCGGCGGGGGTCCCGGTGACTCCCGGCTCCGACGGCCCCGTCTCCTCGGTGGAGGAGGCCCTGGCGGCGGCGGAGGCCGTGGGCTGGCCGGTGCTGCTGAAGGCCTCCGCCGGAGGCGGGGGAAGGGGCATCCGCCGCTGTGACGGCCCGGACGCGCTTCCCTCCGCCTACGCCGAGGCCAAGGCGGAGGCCGCCGCCTGCTTTGGAAACGACGAGATGTACCTGGAGAAGCTGGTGCTGAACCCCCGGCACGTGGAGGTGCAGATTCTGGCGGACCGCCAGGGGCATACCATCCACCTGGGAGACCGGGACTGCTCCGTCCAGCGGCGGAACCAGAAGCTGATAGAGGAGGCGCCCGCTCCCGGCCTCAGCCCCGCCCTGCGAAAGGCCATGGGAGAAGCCGCCGTCCGGGCGGCGGAGGCCGTGGGCTATGAGGGGGCCGGGACGGTGGAATTCCTGGTGGACGGGGAGAATTTTTACTTTATGGAGATGAACACCCGCATCCAGGTGGAGCACGGGGTCACGGAGCTGGTCACTGGGGTGGATCTGGTGCGCCAGCAGCTTCGGATTGCCTCCGGCCTGCCTCTGGATATCCGCCAGGAGGACGTGACGATCCGGGGCTGTGCCATGGAGTGCCGGATCAACGCCGAGGACCCCCACGGGGACTTCCGGCCCTGCCCCGGCAAGGTGGAGTTCCTCCACTTCCCCGGCGGCGCGGGGGTCCGGGTGGACTCCTGCCTCTACAACGGCTGCGCCATGTCCCCCTATTACGATTCCCTGGCCGCCAAGGTCCTGGCCCACGGGGCCACTCGGCTGGAGGCCATCCGCAAGCTCCGCCGCTGCCTGGAGGAATTCACCCTGGAGGGCTTTCCCACCAACGCGGAGCTGTCCTATGAGATTTTGTTCCACCCCGTTTTCGTCCGGGGCCGGTGCGCCACGGGCTTTTTGGACGCGCACCTAGCGGAGCTGCTGGACTTCAGCCGCCGGGTGGAGGAGAAGGAGGCGGAGGCATGAGCGGCATCTTTGCCAAGCGCCGGGCCCGGCTTTTGGCCATGAAGGCCATTCGGGACAGCTACGTCCCGGGGGACCAGCTGGTGGCCTGCCCCAAGTGCGGCGGGGAGAGCCAGCGGAAGGACGTGGCGGGGAATCTCTCCGTCTGCCCCCTCTGCGGCTATCACTTCCCCATCGGGGCCTATTACCGGCTGAGCACCATTCTGGACCCCGGCAGCTTCCGGGAGCTGAACGAGAAGCTCCCCGCCGCCGATCCCCTGTCCTTCCCCGGCTACCGGGAGAAGCGGCGCCTGGCCCAGCGGAAAACCGGCCTCACGGAGGCCGCCGTCACCGCCGCCGGGACCATCGGCGGGCGGAAGTGCGTGGCGGGCGTGCTGGACAGCCGCTTTTTCATGGGTAGCATGAGCGCCGCCGTGGGGGAGAAGATCACCCTGGCCATTGAGTACGCGGCGAAGAACAAGCTGCCCCTGATTCTCTTCTCCGCCAGCGGCGGGGCCCGGATGCAGGAGGGCATTTTGTCCCTGATGCAGATGGCGAAAACCTCCGCCGCCCTGGCCCGGTTTTCGGAGAAGGGACTGCTGTACATCTCCGTCCTGACGGACCCCACCACCGGCGGCGTCACCGCCAGCTTCGCCTCCCTGGGAGACGTCATTCTGGCGGAGCCGGGGGCTTTGATCGGCTTTGCCGGGCCCCGGGTGATTCAGCAGACCATCGGCGAGACCCTGCCGGAGGGCTTCCAGCGGGCGGAATACCAGGAGGAGCACGGCTTTGTGGACGCGGTGGTCCCCCGGGGAGAGCTCCGGGAGACCCTGAGCCGCCTTCTGCGGCTCCACGAGAAAGGAGGCCGTCCATGAGCAGCCTGACCGCCGCCCAGCGGGTGGCGATTGCCCGGCACCCCCAGCGGCCCAATATCACGGATATCATCTCCGCCCTGTTCACGGATTTCTTTGAGCAGAAGGGCGACCGCCTCTGCCGGGAGGACCCGGCCATTTTAGGGGGAATCGCCCTGTACCACGGGCGGCCCGTCACCGTCATCGGCACCCGGAAGGGGAAAACGGCGGAGGAGAGCATCCGCTGCAACTTCGGCATGCCGGGGCCCGAGGGCTACCGGAAGGCCCTGCGCCTCATGCGGCAGGCGGAGAAGTTCCGCCGCCCGGTGCTCACTTTTATCGACACCTCCGGGGCCTATCCCGGCCTGGAGGCGGAGGCCCGGGGACAGGGGGAGGCCATCGCCCGGAACCTGATGGAAATGAGCCGCCTCACGGTGCCGGCCCTCGCCGTGATCACCGGCGAGGGCAACAGCGGCGGCGCTCTGGCCCTGGCGGTGGCGGACCGTGTGCTGATGCTGGAGAACGCGGTGTACGCCATTCTCTCGCCGGAGGGCTTCGCCTCCATCCTCTGGAAGGACGCGGGGCGGCACGCCGAGGCTTGTGAGCTGATGAAGCTCACCGCCCCGGACCTGTTGGCCCTGGGGATTGTGGACGACGTGGTCCCGGAGCCGGAGGGCGGGGCCCACCTGGCCCCGGAGGCCGTATTCCGGGAGCTGGACCGCTGCCTGAGCCGCCATCTGGCGGCGCTTTTAAAGGAGAGCGGCGGAAGCCTGGCGGAAAAGCGTTATCAAAAATTCAGGAAAATGGGCGTGCCCCCGAAGGAGGAGTCATGAACGGAATTAAAATTCGGGGAACCGGCAGGGGGGTGCCCGGGAAGCTGGTGAGCAACCAGGATCTGGAGAAGCTTGTGGAGACGAACGACGAGTGGATTTCCAGCCGTACCGGCATCAAAACCCGGCACCACTGCGCCGGGGAGGAAACCTTTTCCGCCATCACCGCCCAGGCGGCCCGCCGGGCCCTGGCGGACGCGGGAGTCTCGCCGGAGGAAATCGGGGCCTGCATCGTGGCCACGGTGACCCCGGAGACCATGGTCCCCTCCGCCGCCTGTACGCTCCAGCGGGAGCTGGGGCTTCCGGAGGATATCCTCTGCTTCGATTTGGGGGCGGCTTGCAGCGGCTTTTTGTTCGCCCTCCATACCATGGAGTGTTTGCTGAACGCCTCCCCCCGGAAATTCGGACTGGTGGTGGGGGCGGAAAACTTAAGCCGCTGCATCGACTGGTCCGACCGGGGGACGTGCATCCTCTTCGGGGACGGAGCCGGGGCCGCCGTGGTGGAGTGCCGGGAGGGCTGGCCCTCCATCTCCTCCATCATGGGCTGTCACGGCAGCGGCGAGCTGCTCCGCCTCCCCGGCCCGGGGGCAGGAGAGCCCGGCCTCATCTCCATGGAGGGCACCCGGGTCTTTAAGTTCGCCGTGGAGGCGGTGCCCTGGTGCGTGGACCAGGTGCTGAAAAAGACGGGCCGGACCGTGGAGGATGTGGACTTCTTCGTATTCCACCAGGCCAACGCCCGAATCATCGACCTGGCGGTGCGGAAATACCGCATTCCGCCGGAGAAGTATTATAAAAACATCGCCGAATACGGCAACACCTCCGCCGCCAGCATTCCCCTGGTCCTCAGCGAGCTCCGGGAGCAGGGAAAAATCGGCCCCGGCAGCCGGATTCTGGCCGTGGGCTTCGGCGGCGGTCTGACCTGGGGAGGATGCCTGATTGAGTTCGCATGAGGGGAGAGACATACTGTGAAGAAATTAAACGAAATCCTGGGGACCGAGTTCCCCATTATCCAGGGCGGCATGGCCAACGTGGCCACCGGCGAGTTCGCCGCCGCCTGCTCCAACGCCGGGGCCCTGGGCATGATTGCCACCGGGGCCTGGGACGCGGACCGGGTGCGGAGCGAGATCCGCCGGGCCCGGGAGCTGACCGATAAGCCCTTTGGCGTGAACCTGATGCTGATGAACCCCTGCGCCGCCGGCATCGCCCAGGTGATCCTGGACGAGGGCGTGCGGGTTGTCACCACCGGCGCGGGAAACCCCGGCCAGTTCATCCCCGCCTGGAAGGAAGCCGGAATCAAGGTTATCCCCGTGGTGGCGGCGGCGGTGCTGGCAAAGCGGCTCAGCCGCTACGGCGTGGACGCCTTCGTGGCCGAGGGCATGGAGTCCGGGGGCCATGTGGGGGAGATGACCACCATGGCCCTGGTGCCCCAGGTCATCGACGCGGTGGACGTGCCCGTCATCGCCGCCGGAGGCATCGCCGACGGGCGGCAGATGGCGGCGGCCCTGGCCCTGGGGGCCAGCGGCGTCCAGGTGGGCACCTGCCTGCTGGCGAGCCCGGAGTGCCCCATTCATGAGAACTACAAGCAGGCGGTCCTAAAGGCCAAGGACAGCGACACTACCGTCACGGGCCGCTCCATCGGCGGGCCGGTGCGGGTGCTGAAAAACAAAATGGCCCGGGAGTACCTGGCCCTGGAGAAGCGAAACGCCACGCTGGAAGAGCTGGAAACCGTTACCATCGGCGGACTCCGCCGGGCGGTGCTGGAGGGCGACGTGGACCGGGGCAGCGTCATGATGGGCCAGGTGGCCGGCATGGTCCACGAGATTCGGCCCCTGCGGCAGATTTTTGAGGAGCTGTACAACGGCGGAAAGGCCGTTCTGGAACAGGTGCGCCAGGAATGGCGGTGACGATTCGGGGGAAAACCCTGCCTCTCCCCATTGTCCAGGGGGGCATGGGCATCGGCGTCAGCCTGGAGCGGCTGGCGGGAGCCGTGGCCGCGGGCGGGGGCATGGGCACACTGTCCGCCGCCTTCTGCGGCTTCCGGGAGCCGGATTTTTCGACGAATCCCCGGGAGGCAAACCTCCGGGCCCTGGTCCGGCAGATTGGCAGGGCGAAGGAGATTGCCAAGGGCGCGGGATTGGTGGCGGTGAACGTCATGGTAGCCGCCGCCCAGTACGCCGACAGCGTGCGCGCCGCCCTCCGGGCGGGGGTGGACGCGGTGGTCTGCGGCGCGGGCCTTCCCAAGGATCTGCCGGGCCTGGCGGCGGAGGTGGGAAATGAGGACGCGGCCCTGGCCCCGGTGGTCAGCGGGGGCCGCTCCGCCGCCCTGATCTGCAAGCTGTGGGACCGGCGCTATGGCCGGGTCCCGGACTTTGTGGTTGTGGAGGGCCCCCTGGCCGGGGGGCACCTGGGCTTTTCCCCCGAGGAGGCCCGGGAGGCCCAGGCGGGACGGCCCCGCCCCCTGTCCGCCTTGCTGGCGGAGGTGCTGGAAGCCCTGGCCCCCTTCCGGGAGAAGTACGGGCGGGATATCCCGGTCTTTGTGGCCGGGGGCGTGAAGAGCGGGGCGGAGCTGCGCCGCTACATGGACCAGGGCGCGGCGGGAGTCCAGTTTGCCACCCGCTTCATCGCCACGAAGGAGTGCGACGCCAGCTCCGGTTATAAACAGGCCCTGCTGGACGCGGAGGCGGAGGACGTCACCATTGTCCAGAGCCCCGTGGGCATGCCGGGACGAGCCCTGAAAAGCCCGCTGATCCGGCGGGTAGAGGCGGGAACGCAGCCGAAAATCACCCGCTGCGACCGCTGCCTTGCCGCCTGTGACTGCAAGACCGCCCCCTACTGCATTTCCAAGGCGCTGATTGCCGCCGTGGAGGGGGACTGGGAAAACGGCCTCTTCTTCTGCGGGGCCAACGCCGGGGAGGTCAACACGCTTTCCACGGTCAAAGAGCAGATGGACCAGATTTTAAACGAATGGAGGGCCGCGCCATGAAGCTCGGTTTCTTATACGCCGGACAGGGCAGCCAGCACCCCGGCATGGGGGCGGATTTGTACGAGACCTATCCCGCCTTCCGGCAGGTGCTGGACGCCGCCCAGGCGGAGGTGGATTTTGACCTGAGGAGGACCTCGTTTGAGGACCCGGAGGGCGTACTGAACCAGACCCGCTATACCCAGCCCTGCATGGTGGTCTTCGCCGCCGGGCTGACGGCGGTGCTGCGGGAAAAGGGGATCGTCCCCGCCGTGGCGGCGGGCCTGTCCCTGGGGGAGTACTCCGCCCTTCACGCCGCCGGAGTGTTTGACGCAAAGACGGCGGTCCGCCTGGTGGCCTTCCGGGGGAAGGCCATGGAGGAGGCGGCCAAGGGCCATGACAGCGCCATGACGGCCGTTCTGGGCCTGGACCGGGAGCCGCTGCAAAAGGCCTGTGAGGCGGCGGTGGACCTGGGGACCGTGGTTATTGCCAACTACAACTGCCCCGGCCAGCTGGTCATTGGCGGGGACAAGGCGGCGGTGGAGAAGGCCGCCGCCCTGGCAAAGGAACAGGGCGCAAAGCGCTGCATGCCCCTGAAGGTCAGCGGCCCCTTCCATACGCCTTTGATGAAGCCCGCCGGAGAGGCGCTGGAGGCCCATTTCCAGAGCATTTCCTTTGCGGAGCCTGAAATCCCCGTCCTGTTCAACTGCCTGGGCCGGGAGAAGGGGGCGGAGGATTCCATTTCTGCCCTGCTGGTCCGTCAGGTCCAGAGCAGCGTTTTTATGGAGGACACCATCCGCCGTATGGCGGAGCTGGGCCTGGACGCCCTGGTTGAGGTCGGGCCGGGGAAGGCCCTCAGCGGCTTTGTGAAAAAAACCGTTCCCGGCCTCCCGGTTTACGCCGTGGAGAGCCCGGCGGACGTGGAGGCCCTGGAAGGGCTGGTAAAGGAGAACGGATGATGAAATTCGAGGGAAAGACCGCCGTCGTCACCGGCGGAAGCCGGGGCATCGGCCGGGCCGTCTGCCTGGAGCTGGCGGCGGGAGGGGCCAATGTGGTCCTCTGCTACGCCGGGAACGAGGCGGCGGCCCAGGAGACCGTCCAAGCCGTGGAGGCCCTGGGGGCCAAGGCCCTGGCGGTCCGGTGCGACGTGTCCGACGCCGCCCAGGTGGACGCGCTGGTAAAGTCCGCGGTTGAGGCGTTTGGAAGAATCGACATTCTGGTGAACAACGCCGGAATCACCCGGGACAATCTGCTTATGCGCATGAGCGAGGCGGATTTCGACGCCGTGGTGGCCGCCAATTTGAAGGGGGCCTTCCTCTGCATGAAGGCCGTTTCCAGGCTGATGCTGAAACAGCGCTATGGCCGCATCGTGAATTTGAGCTCCGTGGTGGCCCTCCGGGGCAACGCCGGGCAGGTGAACTACGCCGCCAGCAAGGCGGGGATCGTCGGCATGACGAAGTCCCTGGCCAAGGAGCTGGCCTCCCGAGGCGTGACGGTCAACGCCGTGGCCCCGGGCTTTATCGAGACGGACATGACCGCGGCCCTGTCCGAGGCTGCCCGTTCCGCCGCCCAGGGGAGCATCCCCATGGGCCGCCTGGGCGGGCCAGAGGACGTGGCCCGGGCCGTCGGGTTCCTGGCCGGCGATGACGCCGCCTATGTCACCGGCCAGGTGCTGGCTGTGGACGGCGGCATGGCGATGTAACGAGGAGGTTTGACTATGGAACGACGCAGAGTCGTCATTACCGGCCTGGGGGCTGTCACGCCCCTGGGTCTCACCGCCGGGGAGAGCTGGCGGGCCGCCCGGGAGGGCGTGTGCGGCATTGGACCCATCACCGCCTATGACCCCGCCGGAATGAAGGTTCAGCTGGCCGCCGAGGTCAAGGGCTTTGACGCCGATGCCCTCTTTGGAAAGCCCGAGGCCAAGCGCATGGGCCGCTTTACCCAGTTTGCCCTGGCCGCCGCCCGGGAGGCCCTGGCGGACAGCGGCTTCCAGGTGGAAAACGCCGACGCGAAACGCTGCGGCGTCATGGTCTCCAGCGGTATCGGCGGCATCGCCATCACGGAGGAGGAGCATGACCGGGGCCTGGCCAAGGGCTGGGACCGGGTGTCCCCCTTCTTCATTCCCACCGGCATCTGCAACATGGCCGCCGGACGGGTGGCCATTGACGCCGGTTTCCGGGGAATGTGCACCTGCCCCGTCACCGCCTGCGCCGGAGGCACCAACGCCGTGGGAGACGCCTTCCACTATATCCGGGACGGCTATGCCGACGTCTGCCTCTGCGGCGGCAGCGAGACGGCCTTGACGCCCCTGGCGGTGGGAGGCTTCACCTCCATGAAGGCGCTGTCCCAAAGCACGGACCCCAGCCGGGCCTCCATTCCTTTTGACGCGGAGCGCGGCGGCTTTGTCATGGGCGAGGGCGCGGGGATTCTTCTTCTGGAGGAGCTGGACCATGCCCTGACCCGGAGGGCGAAGATTTACGCGGAAATCACCGGCTACGGGGCCACCTGCGACGCCTACCACATGACCGCCCCCCGGCCCGACGGCAGCGGCGGCGCAGAGGCCATGGCCCTGGCCCTGGCCGACGGCGGCGTAAAACCGGAGGAGGTGGATTACATCAACGCCCACGGAACCTCCACCCATTTAAACGACGCGGGGGAGACCGCCGCCATCAAGACGGTGTTTGGGAACCACGCCTACAAGCTGGCGGTCAGCTCCACCAAGTCCATGACCGGCCATATGCTGGGGGCGGCGGGGGCTGTAGAGGCCATCTTCACCGCCCTGGCCCTGCGGGACGGATACATTCCCGCCACCATCAACTATCAGATTCCGGACCCGGAGTGCGACCTGGACGTGGTGCCGGGGCAGGGCCGGGAGGCGGATATCCGCTTCGCCCTGTCCAACTCCCTGGGCTTCGGCGGGCACAACGGCTGCCTGCTATTCAAAAAGTGGGAGGCGTGAGCATGGGAATGCAGTATGATTCCAACCAGATCGCCGCGATCCTGCCCCACCGCTACCCCTTTGCGCTGGTGGATAAAATCGTGGACGGCGAGCCGGGCCAGTGGGCCAAGGGCGTAAAGTGCGTCACGGTCAACGAGCCCTTCTTCCAGGGCCACTTTCCCCAAAAGCACGTGATGCCCGGGGTGCTCCTCATCGAGGCCCTGGCCCAGGTGGGGGGCGTGGCGGTGCTGGCCCTGCCGGAGAACAAGGGGAAGCTGGCCTTCCTGGGCCGGGTGAAGGACGCCCGGTTCAAGCGCCAGGTGGTCCCTGGGGACGTGGTGGAGCTGGAGTGCCGCCTGACCCGGCAGAAGGGCCCCATCGGCGTGGGAGAGTGCGTCGCCAGGGTGGACGGCGAGACGGCTGTGACGGCGGAGCTGACCTTTGCCATTGGATAACAAAGCGGTGGTTGCTTTTTCCCGCTGGTTTGGGTATTATGAGAACGGTGAAATTATGCGGGGAGGAGGAAGGACCATGCTGGAGCAGGCGTTCAACAACGTGTACTCAAAATTTAAGCTGCACTTTTATCAGGAGATTTTCCGGCGCTTTCAGGACCGGGAGGCCAGCCTGACCACAGTGGAGACCTTTTGCATGGAGTCCATCCAGGCCCTGGGCAGTCCCACCGTCAACGAGTTTGCCAGCTTTATGCGCATCTCCCCGCCCAATGCGGCCTATAAGGTGAACAGCCTGGTGAAAAAGGGCTATATCCGCAAGGTTCAATCCGCCAGCGACCGCCGGGAGTACCACCTGGAGCCCACTCAGAAGTATATGGATTTTTACAACGTGTCCCGTAGCTATATCGAAATGGTGATGGACCGGGTTTCCGCCCGCTTCACTCCGGAGGAGTGCGGAAAGCTGGAGGAGATGCTCCGGATCGTCGACCGGGAGCTGATGCCGGAGGTAGGGCTTCCGCCGGAGCGGGAAGAGGATGTATAAAAACGGACGGCAGGCCAATGACCTGCCGTCCGTTTTGGAAAAGAGGAGCTTACTTGCGGTTTTCCTTCTGGTTCTGGCGCTGCTCCTTCTGGTTGTTCTGCTGGTTCTGTTCACGCTCGTTCTGGTTGTTCCGGTTCTCCATTGAGAACACCTCCTTTCGGCTCCAGAGGGTATCTTCAAGCTGCCGGAACCTCCGGCGCCCCGCCGGCTTGAAGACACCCTCCAGTGAGTTCAGAGGTTATTCTTGCCGCCGGATTAGAAAATTATTCAAAAAAGAGAAAAATCTTTGTTGACAAAGGGACTTCGGGCTGATATACTAATTTGGCAAAACAAAGAAGGCTGACTGCATCCGCCTCACCTCCAGCGCGTCCGCGAAGAGGTCAAGAACGATTTTCTGAAACTGCCGGTCCCGGCGGTTTGTTGTCGCGCGGATGCCTTGCGGTGTCCGCGTTTTGTGATTTTTAGGATGGAGGTGCTTTGACCATTAGTAAGCAAGTGCATGAACTGAATGAGAGTATCGGCGACAAGGAGATCCGTTTGATTGGCCCTGCAGGCGAGCAGCTTGGCATCATGGCCCCCGCACAGGCTCTGCGCATCGCCGAGGAACAGAATCTGGACTTGGTCAAGATCTCGCCCCAGGCCAAACCCCCGGTCTGTAAGCTGATGAACTATGGGAAGTTCCGGTTTGAGCAGAGCAAACGGGAAAAAGAGGCCAGAAAGAACCAGCATGTGGTGGAGATCAAGGAGATTCGGATGTCTCCGGGCATTGACATCGGGGACTTCAACACGAAGCTCCGGAATGCCCAGAAGTTCATCGCCGACGGCAATCGGGTCAAGGTCTCTGTTCGTTTCCGCGGCCGCGAGATGGCGCACACCGACATTGGGCGGGACCTTCTGACCCGCTTTGCCGAGCAGTGCGCTGAGATTGCCAATCTGGACCGGCCCGCCAAGCTGGAGGGGCGGATGATGTCCATTTTCCTCTCTCCCAAGGCAGGCAAGTGAAATCATTGTAAGTTCAAAAACACGGAAGGAGTCAATCATTATGCCGAAGCTGAAAACCCACAGCGGCGCCAAAAAGAGATTCAACCTCACCAAGACCGGCAAGGTCAAGCGCGCCAAAGCCTTTAAAAGCCACATTCTGACCAAGAAGGACACCAAGCGGACCCGCCGCCTCCGCTCCGGCGGCTATGCCGACGCCACCAACGTGGACGCGATCCGCAAGATGATCCCGTACAAGTAAGAAAAGGAGGCTTTTAAAAGATGGCTAGAGTCAAAGGCGCGATGATGACGCGCAAGAGAAGAAATAAGATCATGAAGCTGGCGAAGGGCTATTGGGGCTCCAAGTCTAAGCACTTCCGCGTGGCCAACCAGGCTGTGATGAAGTCCCTGAGCTATGCATACACCGGTCGCAAGCTGAAAAAGCGTGACTTCCGTTCCCTGTGGATCACCCGTATCTCCGCTGCCTGCAAAATGAACGGGATGAACTACTCCACCTTTATGCATGGCCTGAAAACCGCCGGTGTGGAGATCAACCGGAAGATGCTGGCCGAGCTGGCCGTCAGCGACGCCGCCGCCTTCACCCAGCTCACCGAGATCGCCAAGAAGGCGTAATCGGTCTTTGGAAAGAATAAAAGGACTTCGGAAGAAATTCCGAAGTCCTTTTTATGTAGCGGAATTTGACAGGCCCCGTTGGCCCCTGATAGAATGTACCTGCCCTGAAAGGGGTGGGTACTGCTCCATGTATAGCGGTCGGCTCATCATACCTCCAGCAAAATCCAAAACGGGGGGGGGAGGTGAGGCGGATGTGGAAAAGACGCGTCTTTGCCGTGGTAGGAATCCTGGGATTTGTTATTGGCAATGTACTTATTGACCACAAAAGTGTGCTAGCCGCCCGGTCGAACCCCGGACGGCTAACGTTTGTTAGCGGATAGTTCGGGCTGACCGCCATAGAGCGGTACCCTTTTCTGTCTTCATTATAACACGCCCCGCCGTTTTGTCAAGCGCGCCTTCCGGCGGGACGTGGCCTTAACGCGCATTTCATAATAAGGGGATGGCAGGGAGGGGATGGCAGGGACGGACCCGTGCCCTGCCCCGGCGAGTGACCAGGGAGAAAAGGGAGATATTATGCGTCTGCCCGGCGGAAGTAGGGCCCGCAGTTTGCCTCATGGGTGTGGACATAGGTCCAGGTAAAGTCCTTATTCACCAGATAGCAGTCGATACCCTCCTGTTCCTCCGACGCCAGGAGGGCCAGAGCCTCCTCTTTGGAGAGGCTCCCCGTCAGGGAAACCCCCTCCGGGGGATACTCGTAGTAAAAAAGATACACCGTCTCATCCGGAACCTCCGCCAGAGCCTTTTGGGCGTCGTCTCCCTCCAGACAGGGAATCAGCTTCCAGGAGAACAGGTGCCAGAGGTAATTCCCCTCCGCCAGCACATGCTTCCCAAGCTCCGCCTCCGGCGCTCCTTCGGCAAAGGCGTCCAGCCAGCGGTTTTTCAGAACCTTGCGGCTGGTGGGGAAGGGCTCCTCCCACTCCACCATGGTCCCCACACAGCGGTGGATGGGCTGGCCCAGACCGTGGAACTTGGCCTCGTAGTCCGTCATGACCCCCACCGGGCCGTTTTCGTGGAGATTCCAAGAGACCTCCGACAGCTGGAAGCCGAACTGGGGCAGCTCCTCCACGGAGAACTCGAAGAGGGGTCGGTTGTCCGTCTTGAAGTGAATCTGCCCGCCCAGTTTCAAAACCTGCCGGTAGAGCTTAAGGAAATTTCCATGGGTCAGCCGCCGCTTGGCGTGGCGGCCGCTGGGCCAGGGGTCGCAGAAGTTGACATAGATGCGGTCCACCTCGCCGGAGGCGAAGAAGTAGGGAAGCTGGTCCGCGTTGGCGCTGACAAACCAGACGTTTGTAAGTCCCGCGCCCACACAGCGCTCCATGGCCACCACCATGGCGTCGGGCACCATCTCCACCGCCAGGAACAGCACGTCCGGCTCGGCGGCGGCGGTTCCGGCGGTAAAGCGGCCCTTGCCGCAGCCCAGCTCCAGGTGGATTTCCCGGGCCTGGGGCATCAGCTCCCGCCAGCGGCCGGGGCGGTCATAGGGGTCCCGGATCAGACGGTCGCCGCAGCGCTCCATCCGGGGGATCAGGTTTTTCTTTTTCCGCATTCGCATAGAGCGGCGTCCTCCTGAGTTGATGAGTTGAGAGAAAGGGCTTAAACAGCGCCCTCCGCTTTTAAAATGCCGTGTACCTTGGGTTCATCCTTGCGGTAATAGTGGGCGGATTTGACAAGCAGCGTCAGACAGCCCCGGGGTATCCCCGCCTTTTCGGAAACGGTTTGCGGGATAGTCTGGAGCATCACGAGACGGATGTAGTCGTTGCGTCCAAAGTCCAGCGCGCGGCAGTAGACCGTCAGGTTGAGTTTCCCGGCCTCCTCCTGAAAGTCCGGCAGGCTGACGCGGGGGATGTAGCCCTCGTCGGTCAAAGGCTCGAAGGTGGTGATGGTGGCGGACCGCGTGTGGGGATTTTCGTTCAGGCGGCGGATGATCCATTCCAGATGGTCCTTTTGGCCCATGTAAGAGAACAAGCGGGAGGCGTAGGAGGTTTCGCTGTAGAGTTCCTTGACGTGCTCCTGGACGGTGAAATTTCGAACCATCCAGTCGTATTCCTCTTGGACTTTGTGCCGCTCTATGATGGCGTCGGGGAGAGCCGCGTCTGAGACGGCAAAGGTTAATCCAAAGACCTCTTTTGCGCCGGCGTGTTGTCCGTATAGGCCACGGCGGCTCCCTGCTGGTAAAGGGCGCGCGGCACCGCCATCCAGGCTTCACCGAGACTTGAAAATAAACCTAAATCGTGCGTGAAGGCGGTTTCCTCATTATCCAGCCTGTTCGGATAGGCTGTTATCAAATGGTTATCAGGAGCAACAATAGCGGCAAAGGGGCTGTTACTTATTCTGGCGTCTTGTAACGATCATTCTATCACAAAAAACGAGGAAATGCAATCACTCACCAGTCTGTTTCCTCTTAACTCTTACAGCTCGCATGCATAATTGCTTTTGGCTAACATGAATTTATGAAGCTCCGTTAGGTACTTTTCCACATAAGAAATTCCTTTGAGGCGTTCCGCACTAGAGCCAGCTTTGAAACCTGGATATTGTGCGCAAAGAGGTAACACGGAAAAATGAAGCACTGAAAAGACATGAAATCAGTGAAAAATAGTGGAAAAGGATCAAGGGCTTGTTTCCGCCCGAAAAGAAGCCGCAAGAAGGGCGGCCAGGAAAAAGCAACCGGGAAATGCTCAACGCATTTCTGTATTGGCTGAGCACCGAAATACCATGGAGGGATTTGCCGGAGCGGTTCGGGCCCTGGCAAAGGGTATACAGCCGGTTCCGGGCACGGACAAAAGCCGGCGCATGGGAAAATATCCTCACAGCCCTAATTGAGCAGGATTTGGTGGACGAGACAAGGTTCATGCTGGACAGCACCACGGTCAAAGTCCACCAACACGCCAGTGGGGCTAAAAAAGAGGATATCGCGAGGAAACCGGACGGAGCGGGGGAGGCTTGACCGCGAAAGTCCATGCGGAAACGGATGGGCTTGGGCTTTTTGCTCTCCAGTGGGAACCGCAACGATATCTGTATGGCACAGGCTCTGTTGGAGCCTGTTGATCTGGACGGCAAACTCATACCGGCAGATAAAGGCTATGACAGCGATCAGTTTGTACGTTGGCTGGAGGAACGAGGCGGAATTGTGGTGATCCCCGGCCGTATCATTGCCAAACATCCCAGAAGCACGGACTGGCGCATATACAAAGAGCGCCATCTGGTGGAATATCTATTCCTCAAACTCAAAAACAACCGCCGCTTTGCCACCAGATACGAGAAGAAAGCTCTTTATTTCCACGCGGTTGTCTGCCTCGGCTGTATCCTTGTTTGGCTACTTTGATGGTTTTAAAACAGGCTCTAGGGAAATGAAGACAAAATTCATGACTGTCTCTCCGTTCTCTATCATCTCAGCCAGAGCCGCGCCGCCTGTTCCTTCGCCATTTTCTAGGCCGAGGGGAGGATCTCGCCGCCGCCCAGCACGGTGTCTCCCTCATAGAGCACAGCCGCCTGGCCCGGCGTGGGAACCCGCTGGGGTTCGTCAAATACCACGCGCGCCCGGCCTTTTTCGGAGGGATAAGCCGTGGCGGGCAGCTCCTTTTGGGTGCTTCTCAGCTTGACGCCGCAGGGAAACGGCCGCTCCTGAGCCGTCCCGGAAATCCAATGAAACGCTCCCACTTCAATCCAGGCCCGGAGCAGCGCCTCTTTTCCGCCCAGGGTAACGGTGTTGTCCCGGACCGAAATCCCGCAGACATAGAGAGGCTCGCACGCGGAAACGCCAAGTCCCCGCCGCTGGCCGATGGTATAGCGGACAATGCCCCGGTGCGTTCCCAAGACTCTTCCGGCGGTATCCACAAAGTTCCCCGGGACAGCGGCGTTGCCGGAAATTCGCTCCACGGCGGCGGCATAGTCCCCGTCTGGGGCGAAACAAATATCCTGGCTATCCCGTTTTCCCGCGTTGGCGAGTCCGGCTTTCCAGGCAGCTTTGCGGACTTCGGACTTTTGGCGCCCTCCCAGAGGGAACAGAGTATGGGCCAGCTGGTCCTGGGTCATGCCGTAGAGAAAATAGCTCTGGTCCTTGGATTCGTCCAGGGCTTTTTTCAGGGCATAGCGCTGCCCCTGCCGTTCAATTCTCGCATAGTGCCCGGTAGCGAGATAGTCAAAGCCCAGGACCCTGGCCCGGTCCAGGAGCTTCCCGAATTTCAGATACCGGTTGCAGTCGATGCAGGGATTGGGCGTCAGGCCGCTTTCGTAACCGGCGGCGAACTTCTCCATCACCGCCGCCCGAAAGGCATCCTTGAAGTTGAACACCCAGTGGGGAATTCCCAGCCGGAAGGCCGCCGCCCGGGCGTACTCCACGTCCTCCAGGGAGCAGCACGTCCGGCGGCTGAGTCCCGCGTCCCCGCTGTCAAAGAGCTTCATGGTGCAGCCCGCACAGTCATAGCCCCGCCGCTTCAGCAAGAGAGCGGCGGCGGAAGAGTCAACGCCGCCGCTCATCGCGACCAGGACTCTACCTCCCACAGCCTTCACAGTGGGCGCGGTCCGGGAACTGAGCCGGATCATAGGCAATGCCCTGGCGGTCGTAGTAGTCTTTCAGCGCCGCCTTGATGGCCTCCTCCGCCAGGACGGAGCAGTGGAGCTTGTGGGCCGGGAGGCCGTCCAGGGCCTCCGCCACGGCCTTGTTGGTCAGGGCCATGGCCTCGGACACCGGCTTTCCCTTGATGAGCTCCGTGGCCATGGAGCTGGAGGCGATGGCGCTTCCGCAGCCGAAGGTCTCGAATTTCACGTCCTCAATAACGCCGTCCCGGATTTTCAGATAGATCTTCATAATGTCTCCGCATTTGGCGTTGCCCACTTCTCCCACGCCGTCGGCGTTTTCGATGGTCCCCACATTTCTGGGATTGCGGAAATGGTCCATCACTTTTTCACTGTATAAAGCCATGATTTTATTCCTCCTCTCAGATGATATGCGGCGCTTTGCCGCTCTCCAGGTCCCGCCAGACGGGGGACATACTCCGCAGATACGAAACTACGTCCCGGACGGCTTCGATCAAATATTCAATTTCTTCCTCCGTCGTCTCCTCGCTGATGGTCAGGCGCAAGGAGCCATGGGCGATCTCGTGGGGCCGCCCGATGGCCAGCAGCACATGGCTGGGGTCCAGGGACCCGGAGGTGCAGGCGGACCCGGAGGAGGCGCAGACCCCCTTGTCGTCCAGCAGGAGCAGCAGGGATTCCCCCTCGATGCCCTCGAAACAGAAGTTGACATTGCCGGGGAGCCGCTTCGCCGGGTCGCCGTTCAGGACGCTGTGGGGGATCTCCGAGAGGCCCGCCATGAGCCTGTCCCGCAGGGCGGAGACCCGGACGGCGCTCTCCGTCAGATGGGCGCAGGCCTCCTCCAGCGCCGCCGCCATGCCCGCAATGGCGGGGACGTTCTCCGTCCCGGCCCGCCTGCCCCGCTCCTGGGCCCCGCCCTCAATGAGGTTCGTCAGGGCCGCGCCCCGGCGGGCGTACAGCGCGCCGGCGCCCTTGGGCCCGTGGAACTTGTGGGCAGAGAGGGAGAGAAGGTCGATGTTCTGGGCCCGGACGTCAATGGGCAGGTGCCCCGCCGCCTGGACCGCGTCGGTGTGGAACAAGACCCCCGCCTCCCGGCAGGCCCCGCCGATCTCCGATATGGGCTGGACGGTTCCGATCTCGTTGTTGGCGTACATGACGGTCACCAGGCAGGTGTCGGGCCGGATGGCCTCCCGGACCTGCTCCGGCGTCACCAGGCCGTTTTCGTGGACGTCCAGCAGGGTGACGGCAAAGCCCTCTTTTTCCAACTTTTTCAGGGTGTGAAGCACCGCGTGGTGCTCGAAGGCGGTGGAGACGATGTGGCGCTTGCCCTTCCGGGCCCCCAGGGCGGCGGCGGAACGGATGGCCTGGTTGTCCGCCTCGCTGCCGCCGGAGGTGAAGGTGAGCTCCCTTGGTTCGCAGACAAGACAGGCGGCGATACGTCTCCGGGCGTCCTCCAGAGCCTCCTTGGCCTCCTGGCCGAAGGCGTAGAGGCTAGAGGGGTTGCCGTAAAGCTCGTCCATATAGGGCAGCATAGCGTCCACAGCGGTCCGGCTCATCTTCGTCGTGGCCGCGTTATCCGCGTAAATCATCATAGAAATCCTCCGTTAAATAACCTGGTATGTTTGTTGGCAATTATATATTATTCCAAATAACCTATAATGTCAATAGGTAATTTGAGCTTTTAAACACTATAGAAGAGGATACCGTTATTCTCAATCATCAGAGGACCGGCAGATGTTCATTCCTTTTTTGCGGCAGATACGCCGCCATGATTTTTGTAAAATCCTTAAAACATGGCACATATTACTTCCGGCCTTTCAGTTCGGAAGTAATATTCTCCGGCGTCAAACCTCCGGCCGGCAGATAGGGCTGGGTCACGCCCCCAGCCAGGGACCAGTCGAAGGCCGCCTTGGGGCGGCGGCCCGGAGGGCGGCGATATAGGAGGCGTTCTCATGGCCGCAGAGCTGGGCCGCGGAGATGGTTCTGTCCTTCAGGAACTCCGCCACGGTCTCCACCGGCTGGTCCGCAAAGGCTCCCGCAGGGACGACGGCACCGTCCAGCTTCCGCCCCAGGGCCCGGACCTGGTCCGAGGGCAGGCTCCGGTGGTTCCTGAGGAAGTTGATGATGAAGCCGCGCCAGGCGGGCCGCGCCTCGTTGACGTACTCAATATCACAGGGCCGGTACAGCCCGCAGATTTTGATCTTCGTCATTTCGCCGTCTTCCGCATTGCTTTCAATAAGCTGATTTCCCGTTTAGCGGTCGTTTTTTAATTTTACTTCTGATTGATGTGTTTCACCCAACCATAGGATTCGTCAAATAGATTGACAACCTGTATTCATAACCAGCCGGACAGCGTTCGCCGGTTGTGAATATAGGTTCTAATTTCAGCAGAGCAGTGTCTGCTGCGGGCTTGAACAGGCGAACCACCATGTTTTGGCTATTCTCTGGCAGATAATGGATTTCCTCTGTGTTTACCAAATCATCCGTTTCCGGCACGATCTGATCGGTCAAATCGTCAACACCGTTGATGGCACCATAAGCGGTGGGTCCGAGGTTCGAATCCCCGCCGGGTTACCATGATAAGTTGACAGATTACACCAGGGGAGTAGTCTGTCAACTTTTATGTATAATCACATAAAACCTTTGTGCCGCAGTAATTTCACTGCGGTATTTTCATTTATAGAAGGAGAATTATCATGAACATGATACAAAAAAGTGAAGCAATTAAAAGCAGTCTCCGAAAAGGTTTTCAGAACGGCAGCTCCAAAATGGCAAAGCGTAAGTGCTATGGATATGAAGTCTGTTCTGATGGTGGGCTGATAGTAAAGCCCGAAGAAGCCAAGGTGGTGAGCTGGATATTTGAACGGTATCTTGCTGGTGACAGCCTTGGAAGAATTGATGCAGGCTTGGAAAAGCAGGGTGTTCTTTCCCCTGCTGGCAAACCCGGATGGAATCGGGAAGCCATCGACAAACTGTTCTCCAACAGAAACAGGCTGACATGAAACTGACTTTCTGATACAATAATAAAAACTTAGCGGGAGCGGCACTATTCACAGCTGATCGCGGGAAACCCTCATTGGGAAAATGCCGGAATATGTTTAGAAAGAGCCAAAGGCTCCATCCCCAACAGGGAAACTCCATTGGATCCGGGAGACAATCAGCAGGCTGTTGAGAAACGAGAAATATGTGGGGGGACATTCTGCTCCAGAAAACCTTTATAGCGGATTTGTTTTCTGGGAAACAGGTTAAGAACCAGGGGGAGTTAGAGAGATTTTTGATACAGGAGCACCATCCGGCGATTGTAAGCAGGGGGCTGTTTGAAACAATCAATCAGGCACGCGAAATAGATCCATAAAGGACTGATGAAAGTCAATACCGAAAAACAACAAAGTTTGCTTTTCCCTCTCCGGCATTAGCCTTTCTTCCTGAATCGTTGTGCCGCTTTTAAAGACGGCTTTATCGTAATAGTTGGCTCTGATATTAAAATGAACTGCGGAGGTCAGGGGATAAAATCCTTGACCTCCGCTGGTTTATGCTTATTTGGTTTGGCTGGTGGTTTTTTGCCGGATAGGAACAAGGCAGTACCTGTTGGAATCGTTGAGAGGTTTTTGAGGATAAAAGCGCCTGGGGGATTCTGTCAACCAATTTCCGGCCGGAGGTGGCGGAAGAAATCGGATAGAATTTCCCGGCACGCCTCCTCCAGCACGCCGCCTACCAGGGCCGGGTGATGGGGGAAGTTTTCCATAAAGAGGTTGGTCACCCCGCCGCAGGCCCCGAAGGCCCGGTCCCGGGCCCCGAACCAGACCCGGGCAATCCGGGCGTTGAGAATGGCCCCGGCGCACATGGGGCAGGGCTCCAGGGTGACATAGAGCTCGCAGTCCTCCAGCCGCCAGGAGCGCAGGGCTTCGTTGGCCTGGGCGATGGCCTCCATCTCGGCGTGGGAGGCGGCGGAGCATTTTTCCTCCCGCCGGTTTCTCCCCCGGCCCACCACCACGCCCTTTCGGACGATGACACAGCCCACGGGGACCTCCCCGGCGGCGGCGGCCTCCCGGGCCAGAGCCAGGGCCTGTCTCATAAAAAGTTCCTGCATGGGAAACCTCCTGTATGAAAGCTGGCATATTTGTCCAAAATTGCCATATCCTATAAACGTATTATACAGGAGGAATTACGCTATGAAAACTACTTTTTTCAAAAAAGGCCAGCCGGATCCGGAGCTGGCGGTTCTGCGGGCGGAACTCCAGAGCGCCCAGGGGGATTTATCCCTGGCCTACCGGCAGTTTGACCAGGCGGTGGACCCGGAGCTGGTGGAGTCCTGCATCTATCAAATTAAGGCGGAGAAAGCCCGGTGCAATTACCTTATTCGGGCCATCAAGGAGAGGAGCCCGGAGAGCGTCCCCGCCCTGTCCCGGCTGGAGGGCGACGCGGTATGGACCTGAATCAAAAGATTATCGCCGCCCTGCTGGCAGGGTTCTTTCTCATCGCTCTGCTGCGGGTGTTCAGCGCTCCGCTGAAGCTGGCGGTAAAGCTGCTGGCAAATACGCTCCTGGGATTCCTGGCTCTCTGGGCGGTGAACGCCACCGCCGGAGTGACAGGCATCGCCCTGGGGATCAACGTCTGGAATGCCCTGGTGATCGGAGTTCTGGGGCTTCCGGGCTTTGTCCTGCTGCTGCTGGTCCAGTGGGTGTTATAGGGGGTACATAGGAGCCGGTCCCGTGGGACCGGTTCTTTTTTGTCTCCCGGAATTTAAAATAGAACTTTAGTATTTGAGAGAATTTTTAAGAAAGTCGGAGGAAACTAAAGAATACACGGAAAAAATTAAAAATTGGGTTGACATTGGTGGGAAGCCATGGTATAAATAACCTTGCTCCGCAAGGAGTTCTTACTTTGTTCAACCAAATGGAAACTATATTGATGGAGGAAAGACCATGTCCACTTTTATGGCAAACAAGGCCAACATTGAGCGCAAGTGGTACATCCTGGACGCCGCCGGGAAGCCCCTGGGCAAGACCGCCGTCCGGGCCGCCGACCTGCTGCGCGGCAAAAACAAAACCACCTTCACGCCCCACGCCGACTGCGGTGATAATGTCATCATCATCAACGCGGGAAAAGCGGTCCTCACCGGCAAAAAAGGCGAGCAGAAGATCTACCGCACCCACTCCGGCTGGGTGGGCGGCCTCAAGGAGACCCCCTACCGCATCCTGATGCAGGAGAAGCCCGAGGTTGCCATGCGGGTGGCTGTCCGGGGCATGATGCCCAAGAACACCGTGGCCAAGGATTCCCTGAAACGCCTGCACATCTATGCCGGCGCGGAGCACAAGCAGCAGGCCCAGAAGCCCATCGCCCTGGATGCTGAATAAGGAGGAGGAAGCGTATGTATCAGTCTAAGAAGCCCTATCTGTACGGCACCGGCCGCCGGAAGTCCTCCGTCGCCCGCGTCCACCTGTTCCCCGGCGGAACCGGAAGCATTACCATCAACGGCCGGGACATCGACGATTACTTCGGCCTGGAGACCCTGAAAATGGTGGTTCGCCAGCCCCTGGAGGCCACCGGCAACACCGGCAAAATGGATATCGTAGCCACCGTCTCCGGCGGCGGCGTCACCGGCCAGGCCGGCGCCCTGCGCCACGGCATTGCCCGGGCCCTGCTGCTGGCCAGCGAGGACAACCGTCCCATCCTGAAAAAGGCCGGGTTCCTGACTCGCGACCCTCGTATGAAGGAGCGGAAGAAGTACGGCCTCAAGGCCGCCCGCCGCGCCCCCCAGTTCTCCAAGCGCTGAGTTCGCGCAGTCCCATATGGTATATCAACAGCGGGACCTCTTTGGGAGGTCCCGCTGTTTTCGCGCTTAGCAGAAGCCCCGGGACCCGTTTTCCTGGAGGAGATGCTCACAGAGCTCCCGCTGCTTGGTGTCATAGAACTCCATGTATTTCAGGGCATAGATGTCGCAGAGAATATAGCGCTGGCGGCCTGTCTGATAGATGATGAAATAATCGTTGCCTACCTCGTGAAGGATGCCTTCCCAGACCATGGTGCCCTGGGTGCCGATGAGGAGGGTGGCCGCCACGAAGTTCCCACGGTTCCGCAGGAGCATGGCTTTCAGGGAACCCAGGAAGGCTTCCCCAGTGCTGGTGGGAGCCTCGATGACCTCGGCAGGCTGGTGGTTTTGAAGGTCCAGGTCGCCGGTGCTGCCCGCAAACTCGTTGTGGGCAGGATGCCGGGAAGCCGGGAGCACGGCCGGGACGGAGGAGGACGGAAAGGGAGCGGTCGATCCTGTGGAGCCGGCAGGGCCCATAGAGCCGGAGGAGCCCGCGGAGCCAGTGGGGCCCATGGAACCGGAGGGCCCCGTAGAGCCGGAAGGACAAGGCGGGGGCGCCGGACACGCCGGAGGGGCTGCTGGCCGTCCCAGGAGCGGGGAACTGGAAGGCCGGAGGCGCGTCGGCGGGCATAGGGGCGGCGGGATACTGGAAGGCCGCCGGGGATGCGGGCGTCAGGGAAGAGGCCGCCGGGGAGGGGGCGGGATGGGGGGCGCTGATCTCGGTGGACCAGTCCCGGATGGACTGGGACATACGCTGTGTGTTAGGCATAATGGACACCTCTCAAGTTTTATAGTACGCGTCGGTAGGGTTATAAAAACAGTGGTCCCCGATGCGGGTCTGCCAGTAGCCCACGCCGGTGGGAAAGAAGGGCCGGCAGTCGGGACCGAAGGGATTGTAGAACCAGAGGGATTCCGCCACATCCGGAAGGCGGTTCCCGGCGATGGCCCAGTCGGCAATCTCGTAGTGAATGGCCTCGGGCCGCATGTTGTATATGTTCTGGGGGTTGTAGGCGCCCCCCTCTGTCTCGCTAGCGCAGACGAATTGATAGGGCTGGAAAATGATGTTTCGGATGCTGCCCTGGCCCACCCGGGCGTACTCGCCGCCTCGGGCGTGGACCCGGTTCATCACCACGCCCGCCACGGCCTTCATGCCGTTCTCCCCCTCGCCGCCCGCCTCGCACTCGATCAGGCGCGCCAGCAGTTCCCGGTCGGAATATGCCATGGTACATTCCTCCTTTGTCGCTGGTTCAGCATACGCGAAAAGGGGGGCGCTGTTGCCAGCGGCCCCTCGGGTCCTGGCGGCTTACTCCCGGAGGACTTTTTCCATGGGGCTGCCTTTTGCCAGTTCGTCAATTAACTTGTCCAAATACCGGATGTTCCGCATCAGGGGATCCGGAACCGCCTCCACCCGGACACCGCAGACGGTTCCGGTAATCCGGGCGGCGTTGGGATTTATACGGGGAGCCTCCTCAAAAAAGGTTCCGTAATCGGCGTCCTGCTCCAGCTGTTGGATCAAGCCCGCCTCGTCATAGCCGGTCAGCCAGCAAATGACCCGGCGGACCTCCTCCTCCGTGCGGCCCTTCCGCTCCGCCTTTCGCACAAGAAGAGGGTAGATTCTGGAGAGCTTCATAGCAAAGACCTTGCTGTTATCCATGGAAGATTCCTCCTCTTCGCCGTTTGAAAAGCCCCGCCGGAAGGCGGGGCCATTTCTCTTATTTCTTCTGCTCCCGAATGGCCATCTGAAACATCTCCTCCGTCTGCTGGATAGAGCGGTCCAGGGCATAGCGCTTGGCGTGCTCGCCATAGCGCTTCCCCATTTCCTCCCGCTCTTCGGGATGCTCAAACCACCAGTCGATCTTCTCCGCCAGGGCGGCGGCGTCCCCGGCGGGGAACAGGCTCCGACCGTCCAGGGCAAACTGGGGCGTGGCGGACCGGGGGGAGTCGGCGATGACGGGCACCAGCCCGCAGGCAAAAGCCTCCATGCAGCTCATGGCCTCGATCTCCGCGTCGGAGGTATGGACGTACAGGTCCGCCATGTGGAGGATTTCCAACAGGCGGCCGGGCTCGTAAAACTCCATGACAATGGGGTTGCTGAGTTTTTCCGCAAGGCGGCGGTACTTCTTCTCCAGAGGGCCCTTGCCCGCCAGAATGACTTGAACGGCGTCCTTGTGGCGGCACTGGGCGCAGGCGTCGATGAGCACGTCCTGCCGCTTCTCCCCGGCGTAGCGGCCCACCATCAGCACGTTGAATTTCCCCCGCATCCAGTCCTCCTGGGGACTGCGGCCATAGGTATACTGGGGGCTGATGCCATTGGAGATGACGTGGAGCCGAGCGGTGTAGCCGTGATCCCGGAGCTGGCCCGCGATCATGTTGCTGGGACAGTGGATGTGGGTGAAGCGGTTGAAGAAGGTGTCCCGGAACTTGACGTAAACAAAGTCGTTCACCCGCTTGCTGTTGCCCAAGTGGAGGGTGAAGGTGATGTTCTCCGGCTGGCAGTGGAAGGCCGCCGTGTGGGGAATTCCAAGGCGCTCCACATGCCTGAGGCCCATAATGGCCAGGGGGGAGGGCATCATGAAATGCACCACGTCTGCCCAAGCCGCCGCCTTTTCAAACACGTGCTTGTTGGGAATGGCCAGGCGCATCCCCTGGCTGGTGATGAGATGCTCCACAATGGGGAGGAACTTCATCTGCCGGACGGCGTATTTGTAGTCCGTGGGCTTTCCGGTGGCGATGACCCGGACCTCGTTCCCGTGCTCCTTCAAGGCCGTGGCGAAGCGCCGGGCGCTGATGGTGGTTCCGTTGTTGGCGTCGTCGAACTGGTCGATGACCAAGACGATTTTCATAACCCCGCCGGTCCTCTCAGCCCTGACCCAGGGCCTGCTCCAGCCCCAGGGCCAGCTGATCCGGGCAGGAGGTGCTTTTGGCGCCGCAGCCGATGCCCTTTAAGCGGCGGATGGCTTCCTTCGCGGGCATCCCCTTCACCAGGGAAGCGATGCCCTGGAGGTTTCCGCTGCACCCGCCGGTGACCCGAAGAGCCTGGATGACGCCCTGGTCGTCCAGGTCCACCTGCATTTCCCGGGAACAGACGCCCCGGGGCTGGAAGGTATAAGTTTTCATAGCGCGCACTCCTTTTCAAGCCGCCGGGAAGGGCGGACAGGTTGTTTTACCCATCCAGCATAGCACAAAGGCGGACAAAAGGCAAGCCCCGCTTCCAGCCTCGAGAGGCGGGAGAACGGGGCTCTGGGTCAGCTGTTTAAAAATTCGCTGGGGTCCACCGCCTCTCCATCCCGGGCGACGGAGAAGTGGAGGTGGGGGCTCTGGGCAGCCTCGGCGGAGGCGGTGGTTCCCACCGCACCGATGATCTGTCCGGCGGTGACCAGCTCCCCGGGCTCCACCGTGGGCTTGGCCTGGAGGTTGGCGTAGGTGGTGGCGTAGCCCCCCTCGTGCTCGATGACCACGGTGGTGCCCATTAGCGGGTGATCCTCCACCGAGGCGACGGTGCCCGCCGTGGCCGCCAGCACCGTGGTGCCGGGCTTGGCGGAGATGTCCACGCCGTCATGGGTTCGCCAGTCCGCCAGGGTGGGACTGTAGACCAGCTGGTCCACGGAGAAGGCCATCAAAACCTCCCCCTTCAAGGGTTCCACCACCAGCCGGGGGGGCTCCGCCATCACCGGCGTGTCGTCAATCTCCACTTCCGGCATGGTGGGGACGATCTCCACCTCCACCGGGGCGGAAGCCTCCACCGGGGGCTCGTCCTCCTCCGGCTCCGGCTCGGGGACGTAGGCGTTTTCCACCGGGGCGCTGACCGCCGCCGGGGGCGGGGTCTCCTCCTGGGCGGGCTCGTCTCTACCGAAGAACAGGAACCAGCCGCTTACCGCCGCCGTAACCAGGCAGACGGCCAGCAGGAGGTAAAAGCCCGTGCCGCTAAGAACGGATTTCAATTTGTGTTCCATGCAAGAGTTCCTCCCTCTTTGAAATGTTCTGAGGGAAGTATGGACGGCGGAATGGAAAATTATACGAGTTCGCTCTTGCGGAAGCTGTTTTTATTTTCGCCCCTCCAGGGCGGCGGTGTAAAGGTCGTTTTTGCTGAGGCCGGTGTGCTCCGCCACCTCCCTGGCGGCGTCTTTCAAGCGGGCTCCGGCCTCCACCAGGGCCAGCACCTGGGCCGCCCCCTCCTCCAGGGTGACGGCGGCGTCCTCTTTGGGCTCCGCCCCGGCCACCACCAGCACGTATTCCCCCCGGGGGTCGTGGTCCCGGTAGTACTCCGCCGCCTCGCCCAGGGTACAGCGGCGGGTCTCCTCGTGGAGCTTGGTCAGCTCCCGGCAGAGGGCGACCCGGCGCCCTGGACCAAAGGTTTCGCAGAAGTCCGCCAGAGTGGGCCGGAGCTTGTGGGGGGCCTCGTGAAAGATCATGGTCCGGGTCTCGTTCCGAAGGCTCTCCAGATGCTCCCGGCGGCTTCGCTTGTTGACGGACAAAAACCCCTCGAAGGTAAACCGCCCTGTGGGCAGGCCGCTGACTGCCAGGGCATTCACCGCCGCGCAGCAGCCGGGGATGGACAGCACCTCCACGCCGCGCTCTCCGCAGAGGCGGACCAGGAGCTCCCCGGGGTCTGAGATGGCGGGGGTTCCGGCGTCGGTGACCAGGGCGCAGCTCTCCCCCGCCAGGAGGCGGCCCAGAACCGCCTGCCCGGCGGCGGCGGCGTTATGCTCATGATAGCTCACCAGGGGCTTTTTGATCTGGAAGTGGTTCAGCAGCTTCAGGGACACCCGGGTGTCCTCCGCCGCAATGAAGTCCACCGCTCCCAGGGTCTCCACCGCCCTGGGAGACAGGTCCCCCAGGTTGCCGATGGGTGTGGCCACCAGATACAGGATTCCGCTCATAGCGGGGCCTCCTCTCGAAAATAGATACGGTTCAGCTCCGCTGTGGGAGAACCGTCGGAATTCTCCAAAACCAGCGGCGGCTCCATGCGCAGGCCTGGTTTTCCGCCCCGGCGGGCCTCCAGTAAGACCAAGGAGGGGGCCCGCTCCGGCCGGGTGCAGACCGGCCGCAGCCGCTTGGGCTCCAGCCCGTTTTCCCGGAGGGCACAGAGCAGGTCCGTCAGCCGCTCCGGCTTGTGGACCAGGCAGAAATACCCGCCCCAGCGCAAGGACCGGCATGCCGCCTGGCAGACATCGTTCAGCGTGCAGTCCACCTCCGCCCGGGCGGTCCGGCGGAGGCTTTCCTCTGTCAGGGCGCCGCTGTTTACGGGATAATAGGGCGGGTTGCAGACCGCCAGGTCAAAGGGCCCTGCCGGAAGAGCGTTCCGGTCCCGTAGGTCCCCCTGATGGAAGAAAAGGCGGTCCGTCAAGCCGTTCTTTGCCGCCGCCCGTTTCGCCAGGGCCATAGCCTCCGGCAGAAGCTCCAGTCCCGTTACCGCCAGCTCCCTTTGCCGCTGGAGCAGCAGCAGGCTCAAAAGTCCTGTGCCACAGCCCAGGTCCAGCACCCGAAGCCCCGGCCGCAGCCGGGGAAAAGCGGACAGGAGAAAGCTGTCGGTTCCCGGCGGAAACAGCTCGTCGGCCCAGACGAAACGAAGCCCGCCGGGCTTGAAAAGCTCCCAGTGCTCCATGGCTCACTCCTCCCGGGGCGGGAAGCCTGCCAGCTTGGCGTTGAGCTTGCGGTAAATGCGCTTCTGGAACCAGGGTTCTGTGGAGGCGGCGACAGCCTCCTCCAGCCCGAACCAGCCCACCTGGCTGTTCTCATCGGGCTTGCACCGCACCGGTGCGGCGGGGTCTGCCTCCAGCAGAAAGGTGACGTTTAGATGGAGGTGGGAGGAGACGTACTGCCCCCGCTTCTCGTGGCCGTCCACCGTCAGAATTTCCACGGAGTAAATGTCCCGGGACACGGGGCGGACCTCCGCCAGCCCGCTTTCCTCCTGGACCTCCCGAAGGGCCGTGGCGCACAAATCCCGCTCCCCGTCGGCGTGGCCCCCCAGCCAGGACCAGGAGCGATAGAGGTTGTGATAGGCCATCAGCACCTGTTTCCGGTCCGGGCTCACCACCCAGGCGGAGGCTGTTAGATGAGCCGGGTCCTCCCGGCCGTAAGGGGCCTGTCCGCATGTTAGCAGGTGAAGCAGGACCTCCCGGTCCCGCTCCTCCTGTTCATTCCAGGGCTGGAAGGCCCGCAGCTGAGAAATCAGGTCCATGGGTGGTTCCTCCTTGTTGCGGTTTGGTAATCGTCTCCATCATAGCACAGTTTTCCCAAAAGGAAAAGCGGTAAAATTCCCGGTTTCTCGTCTCTCCAGAGGAGCGGGAAATGCGTGGGGAAGGGTTGGATTCTTCTTGGGGAGCGAAAAAGTTGCATTTGCCGTGGACAACTTTGGTAGAAATTGACAGAAAAATGGAAAAAATACACAATATATGGGGTTTGCTGCGGAAAACGAAAAAAATGTCGAAGAAAACTTCTGTTTTTTTGTAATCCCATCTTGAAAAATCTGGAAATTTATGCTATTTTATAGAAAACGAGCTGAGAGTGTCAGGACGCTCAGACAGCCGATCATTAGAAGGAAAGGTTTGGAATCATCATGGATAATCAAAGAACTGTGCTTCTGGCGGATGCCAACGAGGAATTCCGCACGATGCT
This sequence comes from uncultured Oscillibacter sp., assembly GCA_951800675.1. The sequence goes on along the minus strand of CATOKC010000008.1, from coordinate 8,748 downwards.
GCAGGAGGCCATTGAACAGGCCGGTGAGTTTATCGTGGCGGCTTCCACCGGAGACGGACGGGAGGCCCTGCGGCTCATTGAGGAGCGAAGGCCGGATCTCCTGCTGACGGACGTGGCCCTGCCGGGGCTGGACGGACTGGGCCTGCTGAAAACGCTGAAGGACCAGGGCGACCCCGCACCCAAAACCATCATTGTCTCCGCCTTCTGCGGACACCAGACATTGGCGGATGCGGAGAAGCTGGGTGTGTGCTACTATCTGCCCAAGCCCTGCGAGCCCGCCTCCCTGATGGAGCGCATGCACGGCATTTTCGAGAGCCCCACATCCCCGGACCTGCGGGTCCACGCCCTGCGGAATACGGTCACCGCCGTCATCCACGAAATTGGCGTCCCGGCCCATATCAAGGGCTATCAGTATCTGCGGGAGGCCATCATCATCGCGATAAACGACATGGAGGTCATCAACGCCGTCACAAAGGTGCTGTATCCGGCGGTTGCCAAGCGCTTCGGCACCACGCCTTCCCGGGTGGAGCGGGCCATCCGCCACGCCATCGAGGTGGCCTGGGACCGGGGAGATCTGGAGACGCTGCAAAAGTACTTCGGCTACACCGTGTCCAACACCAAGGGAAAGCCCACCAACTCGGAGTTCATCGCCATGATCGCCGATCGGCTGATGCTCAACGGGGACAGCTGGGTCCTGCGGGACCAGGGCTGAACGCATGCGAAAACGAGGAGAGGCAGACGCCTCTCCTTGTTTTTACGCTTCCGGTCCCAGCCGGACGGAAATGAGGGCCTTTTGCTCCTCCGTGGGGGGCCAGTCCAGGTCAAGGCCCACCACCCGGCCCGGGAAGCATAAGAGCCAGTTGTCCATGGCCATGCCGTCCTGCCGGTAGTACTGCCGGTAGGCGGCCTCCGCGCCCCAGGGGGCCGGGTCCTCCGGGCGGTAGGTCTTGGAAAACTCGGGGATGCCGGGGGAGTCGCCGTCAGCCAGGAGGTCTTCCATCAGCGCCTCCAGGAGCCATTGGGTCCGGGGCTCGTAGATGGTATAGCTGAGACGGAGGGAGCCTGGCCATGTGGTTTCGTCCTCATCCCCGGTGTTCTGAAAGGCGTACTCCCGGTAGGACTGTTCCGGCAGGAGGAAGGAGCCCTGGGTCATCCGCTCCCGCCTGTCGTGGCGGTAGGTCTCTCCGGTCAGATCCGTGAGGGTCAGGGGCAGGTCCTCCCGGGGGTGCACGTCGAATTTGATGTGCTGGTAGGTGTAAGTCTCCCCGCTGCCGCCGGAGAGCCAGCCGAAGCGGATGCTGGCCCAGACCAGTCCGCCGATCATAGCGAAGACCAGCAGCACGTCCACTGCCAGGGTGCCCGCGATGTTCCACCGCTTAGAGACCCGCCGGCTCCGCAGAAAGGCCGTGGTTCCCCGGATTAGGGCCCCTACCAAGGAGAACAGGGCCAAATACGCCGTGAAGAACACCACGTAGCCCCTGCCGCCGCTGATGAGCTCCGTCACCAGCCAGACCGCCACAAAGAGCCCCACCAGGACCAGTCCTGCGCGGTTGATCCGCTGATAGGCCTTGGTGCTGATGGGGGCGCAGGGCCCGCCCTCCTCGATGGAGCGCCGGGAGCGCCTCCGCCAGCCGTAGTAATGACAGAAGGTGTAGATTTCCAGCAGGGCCATCAGGACGAACAGCGGCCCGGAGATGAGGCTGCCGCTGCGCTCCAGAACGCGGAGGGGCTTGACGAACAGCGTACCCAGGAAGGAGAAGGACATGAACAGCCCCAGGGCCAGCAGGATGAGGTTCGTAAGCAGGAAGCTTTTTCCCAGGGAGCGGTGGATGTTCTCCAGCCGCAGGGCCTCGTCGGTCTCCAGGGGAACCGCATCCGGGTCCTCTGTGGAGAAGATCTGCATCTGGAACCAATCGCAAACCTTGGTCCACCCGGCGGCATTGCACAGCTCCTCCAGGGATTCCTGCCCCTCCGTGGGACCGGGGTTGAATTGGGAAGCCCCGGCGTTATAGGTGACGGCGTAGCGAAGGCTCGCGGGCTCGGCCCGGCGGTATTTCCAGAGGGCGTTCCCCGCCTTTTCCAGCCGCCAGCCCTGAGCGGCCATGGCGGAGAGGTGTGCCTCCACGCCCCGGTAGTCGTAGAGGCAGAGGGTGTTCCAGCGGTATTTGAGATCCTTCATGGTGTTTCCTCCTTCCAGTCCTCCGGGGCCAGCCGGGCAGAAATCAGGGCCTTTTGGGTGTCCGCCGGCTCCGCGTCCGGGCTGACCGACGCTGCCCGGCCCGGCCAGACCAGCAGCCAGCTGTCTCCGGGGTCCTCGTCATAGTAGCGCCGGTAGGCCGCTTCCGCCCCCCAGGGGACCGGGTCTTCCGGGACATAGCGCAGGGTGGTGAGGAGCATGCCCCGGAATTTAATGGGGTCGTCCTCCAGAAGGTCCTCCAGCAGGGATTCCTGGAGGGCGGGGGAGGAGAGGTCCCAGAGGGTGTAGCCCAGCCCGCAGACCTTGGGTCCGTCTCCCAGGAGGGCTGTCTCCCGGTAGGCCCGCTGAGGGATGAAGACGGAGCCCAGGTCCTCCGCCTCCCGGCGGACGTGGCCGTACTCCTCTCCGGTGAGCTCCGCCAGGGTCAGGGGGAAGTCCTGCCGGGGAGAGACGTCCCAGTTCTGGTCACGGTACTCGTAAGTCTCCCCCGTGGGGCGTTCGTCGGAGAACCAGTCGGTTTCATAGCGGCTCCAGATCAGCCCGCCGATGAGGGTGAAGCACAGGACCACATCCACCGCCAGGGTCCAGGCGATGTTGGAGGTCTTGGAAGCCCCCTTCTTTCGAAGCAGGGCCGTGGTCCCCCGCATCAGGATGTTAATCAGGGTGAAGAATGCCATGTACACCGCGAAGTACAGCACCGCGCCCCGGTGCCCCCGGTCCAGCTCCGACAGCAGGAACGCCGCCACCAGCAGGACCAGCAGGACCCACATGCCCAGGCTGGCCCACCGGCTCCACCGGCCCGCCGGGAGGCAGGTTCCGCCCTCCTCCACGGAGCGGCGGGACCGCCGCCGCCAGAGGAAGTAACCGGCGAGAAGACAGAGCTGGAGGGCCGCCTCCGCCAGGCACAGGACCCCGGCGGTGAGCAAGGCGTTGTTTTTCAGCATGCCGTAGAGGTCCCAGGTGACCAGAGCCAGGAAGAAGTCCCGGCCGATGAAGAGCATCAGAAGCAGGACGGCAATGTTGCCGGGGAGGAAGCTCTTCCGCATGCAGCGGTGGATGTTTTCCAGACGCAGGGCCTCGTCGGTTTCCAGAGGGACGGCGGCGGGGTCCTCCGTGGAATAAATCTGCATCTTGGAGCAGCCGGAGACCTTTTCCCACCCGGCGGCGGCGCAGAGCTCCTCCAGGGACTGCTCCCCCTCCGTGGGGCCCGGCTCGAACCGGGAGGCTCCGGCGTTGTAAGTAACGGCATAGCGGAGGCTCGCGGGCTCGGCCCGGCGGTACTTCCAGAGGGAGCCGCTCGCCTTCTCCAGCCGCCAGCCCTGGGCGGCCATGGCGGAGAGATGCTCCTCCACGCCCCGGTAGTCATAGAGCTGAAACGTGTTCCAGCGATAGGTCACATTTTTCATTTCAGGTCCTCCTCTCCCGCGCAGGTCTTGTAATCCTCGGTCAGCGCCAGCAGGCGGCGGTACTCCGCCCGCAGGGTCTCCCGGCCCTTGTCCGTAATGAGGTAGCTCCGCTTCCGGCCCTCTACGGCGGTCTCCCGGATCATCCCCGCCTGCTGGAAGCTGTCCAGGAGGTTGTACAGGGTGCCGGGCCCCAGGTCCACCCGCCCGCGGGTCAGGGCGGACACCCGGGTCATGATGTCCGTGCCGCAGCACTCCTCCCGGAGGGTGAGGAGGATGTAGAACATCGGCTCCGTCAGGGTTTGAAACTTCTCTCTCGCCACGGCGCGCCTCCTAATATCGAATATCGTTATTGCTGAGTACAGTATAATATCGAACATCGATATTGTCAAGGGGGACGGGGAAAAAGAGCGGCAAAAAGCCGCCCAAGCGGGCGGCGGAAATTGACAGGCGCCGGACGGTATGGTCGGATGGCGGCAGAAGGACGCTGCTGCATGGAAGCGGTCAGTCCACCGTTTGCACCCCTGCGCGAATCCAGCATGGGGGGAGGTGGCGTGGATGTGGAAAAAACGGCTTTTTGCTGCGCTGCGGTTCATGGTGTTTTTCGCCATGGCATCGCTGCTACTTACCACAAAAGCGTGTTGACCGCCCGGTCTGCCCCCGAGCGGTCAACTGTGAACTAGTTGGCTGAACCGGACTGACCGTTTTGCGGCGTCCTTCTATGCTCATTATACGGATTCGCCCTGGTTTTGTCAATGACAAAACCAGGGCGTTTTTGGGGCAAAGCCCTACGCCAGCTCCGCAAGGCCCGTATAGAGCTGGTAGTACCGCCCCTTCTGGGCCAGGAGGTCATCGTGGTCGCCCCGCTCGATGATCTCCCCCTGCTCCAGGACCATAATGGCCTTGGCGTTGCGGACGGTGGAGAGCCGGTGGGCGATGACAAACACCGTCCGGCCCGCCATAAGACGGTCCATGCCCTTTTCAATCAGTTTTTCCGTCCGGGTGTCGATGGAGCTGGTGGCCTCGTCCAGAATCAGCACCGGGGGATTGGCGCAGGCCGCCCGTGCGATGTTTAAAAGCTGCCGCTCTCCCTGGCTGAGGCTGCCGCCGTCGCCGGAGAGAACCGTCTTGTATCCCTGGGGCAGATGGCGGATGAAGCCGTCGGCTCCCGCCAGACGGGCGGCGGCCTCTACTTCCTCGTCTGTGGCGTCCAGGCGGCCGTACCGGATGTTATCCGCCACGGTGCCGGTGAATAAGTGTGTATCTTGGAGCACCACGCCCAGGGAGCGGCGGAGGGATTCTTTGGCAATGTCCTTTACGTCCAGCCCGTCATAGGTGATGGTTCCGCCCTGGATTTCGTAGAAGCGGTTGATGAGGCTGGTAATGGTGGTTTTCCCTGCGCCGGTGGAGCCCACGAAGGCGATCTTCTGCCCGGGCTTGGCGAAGAGGGATACGTCGTGGAGGATGGTCCGGTCCTCGTCGTAGCCGAACACCACATGGTCAAACCGCACGTCTCCCCGGAGGGGAACCAAGGTTCCGTTGGGCTTCAGCCAGGCCCAGGTGTTGGTGTCCTGGTGAACCCGCGTGAGGGTTCCGGTCTCGTCCTCTGCCGCCCGAACCAGCCGGATTTTGCCCTCGTCAGTTTCGGTTGGGGCTTCCATGATCTCAAAGATGCGCTCCGCGCCGGCCACGGCGGAGAGGAGGGTGTTCACCTGCTGGGAAATCTGGGTGATGGGCTGGCCCACCTGCCGGGAGTATTGGAGGAAAGCTGCCAGTCCCCCCAGGTCCCCGGTCTGGATGGCCAGGAGGCCGCCGACGCAGCAGGTGACGGCATAGTTGATATAGTTCAAGTTTCCCATGGCGGGCATCATCATGCCGGCGAAAACCTGCGCCCGCGTGGCTGCGTCCCGGTAGGCCTCATTCCGCTTTCGGAAGCCCTCCCGGGCCTCTCCCTCGTGGTTGAATACCTTGATGACCTTCTGCCCCTCGATCATCTCTTCAATATAGCCATTGACCTCTCCCAGGGCTTTCTGCTGGTCGGCAAAGTACCGCCGGGAGCGGGAACCGATGGTTTTCACCACCAGCAGCATCACTGCCAGAGTGGCGAAAGTGACCAGGGTCAGCGCGGGGCTGAGAACCAGCATCATGACGATGGTGCCGGTGAAGGTCAGCGTGCAGGAGATGAGACTTCCAAAGCTGTTGTTCAGGGCTTCGGAGACGGTTTCGATGTCGTTGGTATAGCGGCTCATCAGCTCGCCGTGGATGTGTGTGTCGAAGAATTTCAGAGGCAAATCCTGCATCCGGCTGAACAGGTCCGCCCGGATGTTGGCCATAGTGGTTTGGGAAATGTGGACCATGATACGGCTGTAGCCGAAGGAGCACACCGCGCCCAGCACATACACCAGGGCCATGACCGCCAACATTCTGGCGAGGCCCGGGAAGTCGCCGGGGAGAATATAGTCGTTGATCAGGGGGCGGATCAGATAGGATCCGCCCACAGTGCAGGCGGAGCTGACGATCAGCAGTGCCGCTACCAGGGCCAGGTGGAGCTTATAGCGGCTGAGATACCGCATCAGCTTTCCCAGGGTGCCCCGGATGTTTTTGGGCTTGCGGAAACCGCCGCCGGGTCCGTGGGGACCAGGACCATGTTCGTGTTTAGCCATCCATGCTTCCTCCTTCCTGCTGGGACTGATAGACCTCCTGATAAATGGAGCAGGTTTTCATCAACTCCGCATGGGTTCCCCGCGCCACGATTTTACCGCCGTCCATCACCAGGATCAAATCCGCCTCCTGGACGGAGGTCACCCGCTGGGCGATGATGAGCTTAGTGGCGTCCTTCAATTCCGCGGCGAAGGCGGCCCGGATTTTTGCGTCCGTAGCCGTGTCCACGGCGCTGGTGGAGTCGTCCAGAATCAGCACCTTGGGCTGCTTCAAAATGGCCCGGGCGATGCAAAGCCGCTGCTTCTGCCCGCCAGAGACGTTGACGCCCCCCTGGCCCAGGTCTGTGTCCAGCCCCTCGGGCATCCGCTCCAGAAACTCGTCGGCGCAGGCGGCCCGGCAGGCGGCCCAGAGCTCCTCCTCCGTGGCCTGGGGATTGCCCCAGAGGAGGTTTTCCCGGATGGTGCCGGTGAAAAGGGTGTTCTTTTGCAGCACCATGCTAACGGACTCCCGGAGGCGCTCCATGGTGTAAGCGTTCACGGGCCTTCCCCCCACCAGCACCGTGCCCCGGTCCGCCTCGTAAAGTCGGGGAATCAGGGAGACCAGGGAGGTCTTGCCGCTGCCGGTGCCCCCCAGGATGCCCACGGTGCTGCCGGAGGGAATGTGGAGGCTCACGTCCTCCAAAATCCACTCACTGCTTTCGGCGTTGTACTTGAAAGACACATGGTCGAAGACAATGGAGCCGTCCGCCGGTTCGGCGGGAAGGCCGTCCGCCCCGGTCTCGGCTCCGCCGTCGGTGATGGCGGGGGTCTCGCTGAGGACCTCCGCCACCCGCTTGGCGCAGGCCACGGTGCGGGTCAGCATCATAAAGATCATGGAAACCATCATGAGGGACATCATGATCTGGGTGATATAGGTGAAGTAGGTGATGAGCTTCCCGGCCTCCAGAGTTCCGGCGTAGACCATCTGCCCGCCGAACCACATGACGGCGATGATGGTTCCGTAGACAATCAGCATCATGATGGGCATATTGATGACCACCTTGCCGAAGGCCCGGAGGGAGGTGTTTTTCAGGTCGTTGTTCCGCTCCTGGAACTTCTCCCGCTCATGGTCCCCCCGGACGAAGGACTTCACCACCCGGATGCCCGTCAGATTCTCCTGCACCACCAGGTTCAGCGCGTCGGTTTTCTCCTGGAGAGAGCGGAACAGGGGCCCGGTGGTCACCAGAAGGAAGGATACCACCGCCAGCAGAAGGGGCAGGGCCACCAGGAAGATGTTGCTGAGCCGGTAGCTGATGCGGATGGAAAAGAAGAGGGCGGAGACCAGCATCACCGGGGCCCGGACCATCAGGCGCATGGACATCATCAGGGACATCTGCAAGTTGTGCGCGTCGTTGGTGAGCCGGGTCACCAGGGAGGCGGTGGAAAACCGCTCGATGTTGGAAAAGGCGAAGGTTTGAATGTGATCGTACTCCGCCCGGCGCAGGTTGGCCCCGAAGCCCATACCGGCCACGGAGGACGTTACCGCGGCCCCCAGGCCGAAGCACAGGGAGGCCACCGCCAGAACAATCATCAGCGCGCCTTTTCGCAGAATGTAGGACTGGTCGCCGTTAGCGATTCCCACATCCACAATGTCGCTCATCACCAGGGGGATCAGCAGTTCGAACACGGCCTCCATGGCACTGCACGCCACGCCCGCAAGAATCCACAGGGCGTAGGGCCGGGCATGGGGCCAGAGCTTGTTTCTCATGTTTTGGAGTCCTCCTTAAGATTTTGAATCACGCGGTTTAAAAGGGACAGCAGGGTCTCCCGCTCCTCCAGAGAGAGCCCCCGGGTCATGGTTTCCTCCGCGTCCAGGAAGCTTTGCTGAAAGAGGGACTGTTGTTCCGCGCCCTTCTCCGTCAGGGTGATGAGACGGCGGCGGGCGTCGGCGCCGTTGACGGAGCGGCGGACCAGGCCCTTTTCCTCCATCCGGTCCAGCACGCCGCCCGCGGTAGAGGGCTTCACCCGCAGATAGTCCGCCAGCTCCTGCTGGGGGACCTGCCCGCCGTGCCGCTGGAGATAGAGGAGAACATGGGTCTGAACCGGCGTCACGTCGTACCGGGAGACCCGGGCGTCCATGGCCGCCTTGGCCATCTGGGCCGCCCAACCCAGGGTGGGGCCAAGGGATTGACAGCGCTCGTGCATGGTCACAGCTCCTTTCCAGGTTCCTGGGGGACAAAATCATTAGTGCGCTAAAAGTTAGCATGCTAAATATTAGCATAAACAAACACAGCTGTCAAGTGCGGAATCTGGATAATTTTTGAACGATTTGTAAATATAAGGGAGCGTAATTTGTCGAATGTAAACAAAGTGTGAAGGTTTCCGGAAAGACGTTGACAATTGAAGGACCTGCCGTTAAGATAAACCCAACAAGCGGAAAACGCTTGCTGACCCCACCATTTTCCCTCTCCTTTCTCTATACCATACAGGAAAGCGGGCCGTCCGAAAG
>CATOKC010000007.1 GCA_951800675.1 uncultured Oscillibacter sp. | reverse complement strand
CACCTATCCCAACCTGTCCGACGCCGACCTGGACCTGATCCCCAAAACCATCACAGACGGCGGTAAGACCCTGACCCTGGGCGCGGTGGAGTGGTCCGGCGGCGAGAATGGCTTCTACACCGCCACCGCCTCCTATGCCGGGACCTCCAGCACCCGCTCCGCCACTGGCTATACAGTGAACGCCAGCTATACCGGGCAGGTGGCAAAGACCGATTGTGAAGTGGTCACATACACCGCCATCTTCGGCAGCGTGGAGCTGACCGAGGAGGAGAAGAACGCCCAGGCGTCCGATCAGCCCGAGACCCAGGCCCCGGACGCCGACCCTGCCGAGACGGACAACGGCCCGGACCTGCTGCCCATCGTGGCCTGTGTGGGCGGCGGTCTGGTCGTGGTCGCGGCGGTGGCGCTGTGGGCCATCAAGACCAAAAAAGGAAGGAGAGAACGAACATGAAACGGCACCTGCATATTTTCTTTATTGCGGCGGCTCTCGCCGCCCTGTGCGTCGCTCCGGCCCATGCGCTGGAGTACACCATCAACGGCGCGGACGATTACCTGTTCGGCCAGCCCACCAGCGATGATACCATCTACGAGTGGGAAAACCCCAACGTGGACAGGAGCAAGAACACCGCCCTGATCCCGCCCGGTTTCGGCACCCCCACCAGCTACCTGCCCAACTCCGGCGAGTATCTGACCCCCAATCTGGTCCCCGGCGCTCTCAGCGGCGGTCTGGTGAACCAGGTGGGGAGCGTGGGCAATCCCAACGGCGGCACATCCACCGACGCCACGGGCAGCTATCCCGCCGCCGACACCAGCGTGGACAGCTCCGGCTTCCCCACGGTGAACGTGGGCGCGTCCACGGGCGGACAGGTCACGCTGTTCACCGAGGTCACGTCCAACCTCTACTATTCCAACGGGAGCCTGGGCACCCTCAAAATCCCCTCCATCGGCCTGACCGTGGGCGTGTATGAGGGCACCGGCAGCGCCCCCCTGCTGAAAGGGGCGGGCCACTTCGAGGGCACCAGCATTTGGGACGGCAATGTGCCGCTGGCAGGTCACAATCGTGGTGTGCGGAATGACTTCGGCAAAATCCACACGCTGAAAACCGGCGATACCATCACCCTCACCACCGCCCTGGGCACCCGCACCTATGCTGTGTCCAGCGTCACAAAGGTGGACGTGACCGATACCTCCGGCCTGTCCGCCACCGCCGAGAACTGCATCACCCTTTACACCTGCGTGGAGGACCAGCCCGCTTATCGCTGGTGCGTCCGGGGCGTGGCGGTACAGTAGTCCGCATCCTCGACTTCCCGCGCCATCCTTGGTATCATAAGCGTGTAAACAAAACCACTTCATTCAAGGAGGCGCGAGAATATGAACAGAACGCGGGAAATCATCTTTATGGGTATCGGCATCTTTACCGGCTTCGCGCTGTGCGGTCCCGCCGCCCATGCAGCCACAGCCATCACCGCCGCGCTGAGTGACCAGCCCATCTATGTGGACGGCCAGCGGGTGTCCATGACGGCCTATTCCATCGGCGGCAATAACTATGTGAAGCTCCGGGACATCGGACAGGCCGTTGACTTCGGCGTTACCTACGACGCCAGCACCAACAGCGTCCACATTGATACCCATGCCGCCTATCAGGAGGAAGTGAAACAGCCTGCACAGACCACGAGCGCCCCCTCCACCGCTCTCTCGGAAGAAAACGTGTACTCCACCATTCGGGCGCTCCGGGACACCTATCCCATCAATGCCCCTTACGGCGCTCCCTACCGCTCCACCAGCAACGGCCCCTATGGAGCTGCCCCCAGCAACTGCGCGGGCTGGGCCACCCTTTGCAGCGACGCCGCCTTTGGAAATCTTCCCTGGCGGCGGGTGGACCGGCCCAACTGGGACCAGATCAGGGCTGGTGATCTCATTGAGTACACCAACGGCTCTACCCATCATGTGGTGGTGGTTCTGAGAAGGACGGATGAATACGTCAGCACCACCGAGAGCGGCACCAACAACAAAGTCCGCTGGGGCGGGCAGTACCCCAAAGAGTGGCTGGAAAGCCAGCCCAGCTATATCCTTTACACGCGATACCCCGCATGACCTCGACAAATCAATCCAAACACCGGCAGGGCCGGACTGTGAAAACAGTCCGGCCCTGTTCCATTTGAAGGAGGTTTTCATTTTGAAGAACAACATCATCAAACGGGCGGTCAGCCTGCTCCTGGCGCTGGTCTGCGTCATGGGCATCCTGCCTCTGTCCGCCTTTGCCGCCGAGGGACTGTCCCAGGCCCCCAGCACGATCACGCAGAAGTCCTCGGACTACATGAAGATCGGCGGCAAGTCCGTCCGCTATGAAGCGGCCAGCAGCGTCATTAACAACATTGGCCTGCCCTATGTCTTTGACGAACAGGTGGAGGTTCCGGGTTACGGTTCGACCCGTGCCCTGTGCGCCTACCAGAAGGGCACCCTCGGCCCCGCCGCCAATGGGCAGAAGTGGAACTTTAAGGAGGAGGTGAACAGTTCCTCGCTGAAGGTCCTGCTCACCTATATTTATGCCCATACCTACGGCAACTTCACGGACACCGGCAGCGCTCTTGGCCTGGAGCACTGGGGCCAATACTGGTCTGACATCTGGTTTATGGTGGCGCAGGCAATGTCGTGGTACTACGAGCACGGTATCATCCTGGACGTAAACAGCAACCGGGAGGGCTTTATCGAACAATGCGCGGAGGAATTTGTTGCGGCGATGAAACTGTACCACCGTAAGTATGGTCAGTCCTCTTTCATCACTGATTGGGATGCCATCAACACCCACAGCATCATCGACAGCGCGGATGGCGGTCTTACTGGCAACTCCGCCTATGACTACATTGCCACTGGCGTCAATATTGTGCTGGACCACCCGGAATATTACCCCGAGTATCACCTGTGGAAGTACGAGTGGGACAAGAGCCAGCCCTGGAAGCTGGCGGGGCAGTCCGGCGTGCCCATGCAGCACCTGTTGATCGCTGTGCCCGACGATAATCCCTCCCAGGACACCGTGAAATTGACGGTGAAGAAACTGGAGGCGGGCACCAACAAGCCCATCCCTGGCGTTACGTTCAAAATCGAGAGCATGGACGCCGACAGTAATTTTTCTGTTACTAAGGAGACCGGCGCGGACGGCACCATTACCCTGACTTCCGAGGCGGACGGCCTCGCCGCGGGCCAGTACAAAATTACGGAGGTGGCTGCACCGGAGGGCTTCGTGGCACAGACGGAATCCCAGGTAGTAACTGTGCTGCCCAACGGTTCTGTGGCGAACACGTTCACCTTCTATAACATCCCCGACCATGAGGAGGGCGATGGCTCCATCCGCAAAGTGGATGCGGACAACCCCACCGTGGGCATCCCCGGTGCGGTCATTAAAATTACCAGCGTCAAACTGGACGATGGCGGCAGCTTTGTCAGCGAATACATCACCGGCGACGGCGGCTACATCCCCAAGGAGGACCTGGACTTTTCCAAGCTCCCCAAGGGCAGCTATATTGCCGAGGAAATCACTCCGCCGGAGGGCTTCATCCTCAGTTCCGATGTTGCCAAGGTCAAGCAGCCCTTCGTGTGGGATGGGGAGCATGATGTCAGCCTCGTGTTCGAGAACAGCAGCAAGGTGAAAATCCAGCTCAAGAAGGTGGACGAGAGCAACAACCCCCTGCCCGGTGCTATTTTTGTCATTCTGCGGGACGGCCAGATCATCGGCACCGAGGAAACCAGCGCGGACGCCACCATCACCGTGTCCAACGTCCCCGACGGTTATTATGAATTCCGGGAGGTACACGCCCCGGCTGGCTTCGACAAGGATTCCTCTCCTGTGGGCGTCCATGTGAACGCGGAGGATTTGCAGGGGGAGCAGACCATCACTGTGACCAAGATGAACCACCACAAGCGGTCCCTCACCATCAGCAAGCGCGACACCGAAACCGGCGAACCCGTCCCCGGCACCAGCTTCCACATTCGCGGCATCAACAACGGCTATGAGAATGATGTGGTCACGGGTGCGGATGGCAAGGCCACCCTCTCCGATATGCCCTCCGGCTGCTACGAGGTGGAGGAAACCGATGTTCCCAAGCCCTACATTCTGGATATCAATAACCGCAAGACCGTTTGGATCGACGCGGAGAAGGACCAGGACGTGGTGGTGGAGTTCGTGAACAGCACCCGCCCCGGCTTACGGCTGTTGAAAATTGACCAGCAGACGGGCAATCCCCTCTCCGGCGTTCTGTTCGAGATCAAGGAGGTTGACGGTGGCTTTTCCACGCAGAAGCTCACCGACAAGGACGGTCTGATCGTGCTGGAGGGGCTGAACCCCGGCACTTATACCGTCCAGGAGGTCAAACCCAAGGATGGGTACGTCCACGATGATACCCTCCATGTGGTGCAGTTGGAGGAGAACAAGACCACCACCATTGAGCTGACCAACCTGCGCAAGCCTGATTTGTTCATTAAAAAGGTCGATTCCATCACCGGCAGCCCCATTGAGGGCGTAAAGTTCCAGATTTGGCGCGGCAGCGATGATACCAAGACCGGCGAATACAACGATCTGGGCGTCTACTACACCGACGCGGAAGGCCAGATTCACCTGGAGCGGGTGGACACGGGCTGGTACAAAATCAAAGAACTGGAACCGGCCCCCGGCTTCACCATCAAGCAGCCCGACACCCAGGAAATCTATCTGGCGGCGGGTAAGGACCACACCGTTACCTTCGAGAACGTGCCCAAAAACTGTATCATTGTCGAGAAGTACGATTCCGTCACCCACGAGGCCCTGCCCGGATGCACCTTCCAACTCCGCTATCTGGCTGGCACCTCCGGCACGGGCGGCACCGTCATTGGGCAGAAAGTGACCGGGAAAAACGGCATTGCCATGTGGACCGGGCTGGAGCCGGGGTCCTATGTGGTCGAGGAGGTGGACCCTGCGGATGGCTACTCTATCATCAATTCCTCCGAGACGGTGTTCCTGGCGGACAACGGGGAGCAGAGTGTGGTCACGGTCCGCTTCGACAACGCCCCGGACGGCAATCTTCTCATTCGGAAGGTCTGTGCCACGAATCCGTCTGTCACCCTCCAGAACGCCGAGTTCAAGATCACCTATGCGGACGGCACCTTCATCGGGGACGGCAACGGCATTTATCGCACCGACGAGAACGGCGAAATCCGCATTGAGGGGCTGAAACCGGGCAAGAGCGTGATCGCCACCGAGGTTAAGGCCCCGGCTGGATTTATCATCGCCACCCAAAGCCAGACCATCCAAATCAAGGAGGGCCGCACCGTCAGCCTGACCTTCAAGAACCAGCCCATGGGCAAGCTCATCATCCAGAAGCGAGATTCTCAGACCAATGAAGTTTTGCCCGGTGCTGAGTTCCGCATCACCACGGCGGCGGGCTGTGAAGTGGGTCTGGACGGCGTGATCGGCACCAGCACCCTGACCTCCAACGGCATCTTCACCACGGACAGCCAGGGCGAAATCCGCATTTCCAACCTCGCGCCGGGGGCCTATGTCATCAACGAGATCAAGGCCCCGGATGGCGGATACGTCATCGACACCCCCTCCACCAACGTGGTCATCGGCACGGGCGGCGATACCCAAACCGTTATCATTAAGAACACCAAAAAGGGCGGATTGATCGTTGAGAAGTACGATTCCGTCACCAAGCAGCCCTTGTCCGGCGCTCGGTTCAAAATCATGAGCGCCAATGGGGAGCTGACCCCGGACAATGAGGGGATGACCTCCTCCAACGGCCTCTACACCACCGATGTCAACGGCCAGATCATCCTGTCCAAGCTGCTCCCCGGCACCTATGTGGTGTCTGAGGACCGTGCCCCGGACAATTACCGCAAGGACCCTACCCCGCAGACGGTGGTGGTCAACGCCGGGGACACGCAGACGCTTCGGTTTTACGACGATCCCCTCTGCACCCTCACCATTTTGAAGCGGGACGCCGTGACCAAGAAGCCCCTCAAGGGCGCTGAATTTATGGTGACGGACAGCTCCGGCCATGTGATCGGCCCCAGCAATGGACTTTACACCACCGGCACTGACGGCACCGTGACCGTCACCGGGCTGGCCCCCAACTCCACCGTCGTGGTGTCCGAGAAAAAGGCCCCCAAAGGTTATATCCTGGATGAAACTCCGAAAAATATCGTGGTCCGCTCCGGCGTTGCCAACAGCCTGATTTTTGACAATGAGCCTGGGACCACCCTTATCATCCGCAAGTACATCGAGGGCACCGAGAACGAGCCGCTGTCCGGCGTGGCGTTCAAGGTCATTGACGGCAACGGCGGCGCGGTTGGCCCCGATGCGGGAATCTACTACACCGATAAAGCGGGCGAGATCGTGCTGGAGGGCATCGAACCCGGCACCACGGTGAAAGTGCGTGAAATCAAAACCGTGGAGGGCTATGTGCTGGACGGCACCCCCCAGGATATTCTCATCAAAGGCGGCGAGGTCCAGACGCTCACCTTCTGGAACAAGCGGGCCGGGACCCTCGTGATCGAGAAAAAGGATAAGGTGTCCGGCAACCCCATCCCCGGCGCTCAGTTCCAGCTCACCTACGCCAGCGGCGGCTACGTGGACAACGACAACGGGCATCTGTCCTCCAACGGCCTCTATACCACCGATGATAAGGGGCAGATTCGCATTTCCGGCATCGTTGGCACCGTGGTGGCAAAGGAGGTCAAGGCAGCCCCTGGCTATGTGATCGACGCCTCCACGCAGGTGCAGACCGTCACCGTCAACCCCATGGACACGCAGACGCTCACCTTTTTGAATGAGCCGATGTGCTCCCTCACCATCACAAAGCTGGATTCCGTCACCGGGAAGCCTGTACCCAATACCTCTTTCGCCGTCAAGGACGGCAATGGGAACGTGCTGGCTACCTGCACCACCGGGAAGGACGGCACCGCCACCGTCACCGGCCTCGTGCCCAACAGCACTGTGGTTGTGGTGGAAACCAAAGTTCCCTCCGGCTATGTGCTCAACACCACCCCGCAGACCATTATCGTCCGCAATGGTGCCAACACCCTGACCGGCACTACCAGCGGGAGCACCGGCACCGTGACCACTCCGGGCGGCAACACGACCACCACTCCCGGCACCAACACCGGGACCTCTGGCGGCAACGACCTCACCTTTGAAAACGACCCGAAAATCACCCTGACCATCCACAAGTACATTGAGGGCACCAAAAACGAGCCGTTGGCTGGCGTTGCGTTCAAAGTGGTGGACGGCTCCGGCGCGGCGGTCGGTTCTGGCGATGGCGTGTTCTACACCAACGACGCCGGGGAGATCGTCATTGAGGGGCTGGAACCCGGCACCACCATCACCGCCCGCGAGATCAAGGCCGTGGACGGCTATGTGCTGGACGGCACCCCCAAGACGGTGAAGATCAAGGCCGCGCAGCCCGCCCCGGAGCTGACCTTCTGGAACAAGCGGGCGGGAGAGCTTATCATCCGCAAGCTGGACAAGGCCACCGGCGAACCCCTGGCCGGGGTGGAATTTGAGCTGACCTACGCGGGCGGCGGTTATGTGGACAACGCGGACGGCCACCTGTCCAGCAACGGTCTGTATACCACCGACGCCCATGGTGAAATCCACATCTCCGGCGTCACCGGCACCATCGTGGTGAAGGAGACCCGTACCATTCCGGGCTACACCATCGACCCCGCCACCCAGACCCAGACGGTGAAGGTGAATCCCCGGGACACCCAGACGTTGACGTTCTACAACGCCCCCAAGCAGACCCTGACCATTCAGAAGTATGTGGACGGCACCACCGATCCCATCCAGGGCGTCACGTTCCTGGTCACGGACAGCTCCGGTGCTGTGGTCGGCCCCAACAACGGCGAGTACATCACCGACCGCAATGGCCGCATCGTGCTCACCGATCTCACTCCCGGCACCACCATCACCGCGAAGGAGACCAAGACGGTGAAGGGCTATGTCCTGGACACCACCCCCCAGAGCATCCTGATCAAGAGCGGCACCGCGCAGACGCTGACGTTCTTCAACAAGAGCGAGGGCGGGCTGGAGCTTATCAAGGTTTCCGAGAGCGACAGCACCAAGCGCATCCCTGGCACCACCTTCGAGATTAGGAAGATGGACGGCGCTTTGGTGGAGACTGTCACCACCGGTGAGGATGGCCGCGTTCATGTCAATCTGGACGCTGGCGATTACTATGCCCAGGAGACCAAAGCCGCCATGGGCTTCAAGCTGGATGATACGCCCCACTATTTCACGGTGAAGGATGGCAAATGCACCACCCTGACCGTGAAAAACAAGGCGTTCAGCGGCATTTTGATTCATAAGACCGACAGCGTGACGGGCAAGGGCATCTACGGCGTGAATTTCCTCTTGTACGATAGCACCAATAAGCCGGTGGGTCAATACACTTCCGACAATTCGGGCTACGTCTACATTGAGGATTTGGTGGACGGCGGGCGCTACTACCTGCGCGAGATGGAGAATCCCGGCTACGTCCCCGATACGCAGATGAAAACGGTCTATGTGACCGCCGGGGAAACCACGCTGGTGGAGTGGAAAAATACCCCCATCACCGCACAAATCCAGATTACAAAGAAGTCCGCCGACTACAATCCCACCAACGGTCTCCCCGCTGGGACGCTGCTGGAGGGCGCGGTCTTTGAAATCCGGGACAAGGCCGGAAATCTGGTGGACACCATCCGCAGCGACAAGAACGGCGTGGCGGTGTCCAAACCCCTGCCCCTCTCCCGGTACACCATCAAGGAGGTAAAGGCCCCCGCCAACTATGGCGTCAGCGACCAGGAGCTGACGGCCTACCTGGAGCACGCAGGGCAGATCGTGCGCTTCGAGGTGACGAACAAGGCGCTGTCCACCGGCGTGTCCATCACCAAGACCGGCCCCAAGCAGGTCATGGCGGGCCAGCCGGTGCGCTATGTGTTCAGCGACATCGCCAACAGCTCCAACGTCATGCTCACGTCCTTCTACTGGCGCGATACCCTGCCCGCCGAGGTCCGGCTGGATAAGGTGGTGACGGGCACCTACAACTTCCCCGGCACCTATAAGATCACCTATCGCGTCAACGGCGGCGAACCCCGGACGCTGGCGGATAATCTGTCCACCAGCAAGAATTACACCCTGGCCGCATCCGCCACGGCCCTGGGGCTGGCCTCCAATGAGCGCGTTACCGAGGTCATGTTTGTCTTTGGGCAGGCCCCTGGCGGTTTCGCCCAGGTGGAGAAGCCCATGCTGTACTGCACCGCCGTCAAGAGCATTGCCTCCACGTCCTTTGTGAACGTGGCCGACGTGGGTGGCGTGTATAACGGCATCTGGGTCCAGGCCGTGTCCCGCTGGGTCACTAAGGTCTACGGAAAGCCCGTGGTGCCCACCCTGCCCAAGACCGGGTATTGATCGCTCCGGCCAGGGAAGTCAACGGCTGGGAGGACCTGTTTACGGAGGCGGAAATGGACACCGCCCGGAACACCGACCTGCCCGACCTGCTGACCTACCTGGGCTATCATGTCAAGAGGATCGGCGGCTACTACACCACGAAGGAGATGGACAGCATCCGCATCCGGGACCGGCGGACATGGTTCCGCTACTCGGAGCTGCGGGGCGGCGACGCCATCACCTTCTTGCAACGATTCCAGAACATGAGCTTCACCAGGGCGGTGGAGTTCCTTCTGAATTACCATGGAGGGGTGCGGGAAGTCCGCGCCCCTCCTCCGCCCCCGGCACCGAAGGAGGCCGTTCCCTTTGAACTTCCCCCGCGCAACCCGGATAGCCGCCGCGTGTTCGCCTACCTTAGTCAAAAGCGGTGCGTCGCGCCCCAGGTGATACGGGGTTTCATCGACGCTGGCCTGCTGTATGAGGAGGCAAAGTACCATAACTGTGTATTCGTGGGCAGGCGCATGGGTAAGCCGGTCTATGCCGCCAAGCGGGGCACCTACGACAAGGACGGCAATTCCTTCCGGGCGGGAGTTCCCGGCAGCGATAAAGAGATCGGCTTTCGGCTCCGCTGCGATGAAGATTCCCTGCGGGTATTCGTTTTTGAGGCCCCTATCGACCTTATGAGCTACTGCACCCTGCACCCCGCCGTCACGGGAAACGCTGTGGCGCTGTGCGGGCTGTACGAGGGGCCGCTGGACACCTATCTGCGGGAGAATCCACACCTGCGGCGTGTCGATCTGTGCCTGGATGCCGACGAGCATGGGCGGGAGGCGGCGGAGCGGCTGAAAGCAAAATATACCGAGCTGGGCTACACAGTGACCGTCCATACCCCGGCGCGGGGCAAGGACTGGAACGAATATTTACAGCTCCGGCAGAAGGACCGGGGCCAGGAGAGGTGATATTTCCATGCAGGAGGAAGTGGAGAACAAAACGCTCACGCTGGTCATCAACGGGAGCAAGCTGACGGGCCGGATGCTGAAATCAGCCATTTCCAAGTATCTGGCCCACAGGAAGGAAGTCAAGCACCAGAAGCACCAAACCGATGTGGTCCCCCATGGGAAGCAGACGGTGAAGGAGCTTGTGGGGCAGAACCAGGGCGTGTCCAACATTGAGATCAACGACCCCTCCATCAAGGATTTTGAGCGCATCGCCCGAAAGTATGGCGTGGACTATGCCATCAAGCGGGACAGGAGCAGCGACCCGCCCAAATTTCTGGTGTTCTTCAAGAGCAGGGATGCCGACGCCCTCACTTCCGCGTTCAACGAATACGCTGGGAAAAAAGTCAAGCAGGCGTCCCGTCCCTCGGTGCTGCAACGGCTTGCCAGCTTTAAGGAGCTGGTGAAGAATACGGTTGTGAACCGGGAGAAGCGGAGGGAGCGGGAGCGGTGAAGCAGGTCAACGTGAAAAAGCTGGTGCTGACCAACCTGCCCTATGCGGTGATCGGACTGTATGCCTCCAAGCTGGGGCTGGCATGGCGGCTGGCGGAAGGGGCCGACACCTCTCAAAAGCTGCTGCATCTGATGGACGGCATCTCCGCCGCCTTTCAGAACAGCCTCCCCAGCTTCCATCCCTTCGATCTGCTGGTGGGGCTGATGTTCGGCGTCATTCTGCGGCTGGTGGTCTACTACAAGGCCAAGAACGCCAAAAAATACCGCCAGGGCGCGGAGTACGGCACCGCCCGCTGGGGAACGGCGGCGGACATCGCCCCTTATGCGGCCCCCAAGTTCGAGGACAACATCATTCTGACGCAGACCGAGAGCCTTACCATGAACAACCGGCCCAAAGACCCCAAGACGGCCCGGAACAAAAACGTGCTTATCATCGGCGGCTCCGGCTCCGGCAAAACTCGCTTTTGGCTGAAGCCGAACCTGATGCAATGCACGTCGAAAACTTATCCAGTATCGTTCGTTGTCACTGACCCGAAAGGGGACATCGTAATCGACACCGGGAAACTCCTGGAACGCAATGGGTACAGGATCAAGATTTTCAACACGATCAACTTCAAAAAGTCCATGCACTATAACCCTTTCGCCTACATTCACAGCGAAAAGGACATTTTGAAGCTGGTCACAACGCTGATCTCCAACACCAAAGGCGAGGGCCAGGGCGGGGACCCGTTCTGGACAAAAGCCGAGACCCTGCTGTACTGCGCCCTGATCGGCTACATCCACTACGAGGCCCCGGTGGAGGAGCAGAACTTCTCCACCCTGATTGAGTTCATCAACGCCATGGAGGTCCGGGAGGATGATGAAGAATTTAAGAATCCCGTGGATTTGATGTTTGAGGAGCTGGCCGAACGGGAGCCAAACCACTTTGCTGTGCGTCAATATGCTAAGTATCGCTTGGCCGCTGGCAAAACAGCGAAGTCGATTCTCGTGAGCTGCGGCGCTCGGCTGGCTACCTTTGACATCGCGGAGGTGCGGGAGGTCACGGCCTATGACGAGCTGGAGCTGGACACCCTGGGGGATGAAAAGACGGCGCTGTTCCTTATCATGAGCGATACGGACGATAGCTTTAATTTTTTGATCTCCCTGTGCTATACCCAGCTATTCAACCTGCTTTGTGAAAAGGCGGATGATGTGTATGGTGGCCGTCTGCCGGTCCATGTGCGGTGCCTGATCGACGAGTGCGCCAACATCGGGCAGATTCCTAAATTGGAAAAGCTGATGGCTACCATCCGCAGCCGGGAGATTTCCGCCTGTCTGGTTCTCCAGGCCCAAAGCCAATTAAAAGCCATTTATAAGGACAACGCAGACACCATCGTGGGCAACTGCGACTGTTCTATCTTCCTGGGCGGCAAAGAGCCATCCACGCTCAAAGACCTGTCCGCCGCCCTGGGGAAAGAGACGATAGACACGTTCAATACCGGGGAAAGCCGTGGCCGGGAGCTTTCCCACTCGCTGAACTATCAGAAGCTGGGCAAGGCCCTGATGGACGTGGACGAGCTGGCCGTGCTGGACGGCGGAAAGTGTATCCTGCAACTGCGGGGCGTCCGTCCGTTCCTCTCGGACAAGTTCGATATCACCCGGCATCCCAATTATCGGTTCCTCGCTGACGCGGACAAGAAGAACGCCTTTGACATCAAGCGTTTTCTGTCCACGCGGCTCAAACCCAAGCCCTCCGAGGTCTATGACGTGTACGAGGTAGACGTGTCGGAGGAGGACGACACCGCCGTCCCGGAATGAGGGACAGGACGGAATAAAAGGAAAGGGAAAATGTGCCTTCAAAATCTTAAAATTTTTCGGAGGTACTTATGGCATTTTTTCAGTCTGCAATCGACGTTTTGAAAACTCTGGTAATCGCGCTGGGCGCTGGCCTGGGCGTGTGGGGCGCGGTGAATCTGCTGGAGGCTTACGGCAACGACAACCCCGGTGCCCGCAGCCAGGGTATGAAGCAGCTCATGGCGGGCGGCGGCATCATTCTGCTGGGCACCACCCTGGTCCCCCTGCTGTCCGGGCTGTTTAGCTGATCGTGGCCCGTTCCAATCCCTGCCCTTCCCGCCCTGGGCGGGAGGGGCGCTGAAAGGAGGTTGAAACCCCTATGGATTTTCTATGGGACGCCATCACCGACTGGCTGAAGGAAATCCTGGTCAGCGGCATCATGGCAAACCTGTCCGGGATGTTCGACAGCGTGAATGAAAAGGTGGGCGACGTCGCCGCCCAGGTGGGCAGTACGCCCCAGGCGTGGAACGGCAGCATCTTCAATATGGTGCAAAGCCTTTCTCAAAATGTGGTGCTGCCTGTGGCGGGGGTGATCTTAGCCTTTGTCATGACGCTGGAGCTGGTGCAGATACTCATGGACAAGAATAATTTCCATGATATTGAGACAGTGGTGTTCTTTCGCTGGATTTTCAAAACAGCCTGCGCCATCCTGATCGTCACCAACACCTGGACCATCGTGATGGGCATATTCGACGTAGCCCAGGGCGTGGTGAATCAGGCGTCCGGCATCATCGTGGGCGATACCAGCATCGACCTCGCCGCCGTCATGCCCGACATGGAGGAGCGATTGATGGAGATGGACCTGGGACCGCTGCTGGGTCTGTGGGTACAGTCGCTGATCGTGGGCATTACCATGTGGGCGCTGACCATCTGCATCTTCATCATCACTTATGGCCGTATGCTGGAGATATACCTTGTCACCAGCATGGCCCCCATCCCCATGGCCGCGATGCTGGGCAAGGAGTGGGGCGGCATGGGCCAGAACTATTTGAAATCCCTGTTTGCGCTGGGCTTCCAGGCGTTCCTCATCATGGTGTGCGTGGCGATCTACGCGGTGCTGGTGCAGGGTATCTCCACCAGCACCGACATCAGCGCGGCGATCTGGACCTGCATGGGCTACACAGTGCTGTTGTGCTTCACCCTGTTCAAGACGGGGAGCCTGTCCAAGAGCCTGTTTTCGGCCCACTGATTATTAAAAGGAGGAGTTCACAATGAACGAGAAACAAGTCCCCCGGAAGGGTGGGGAGCAGCCCGCCCCGCCACCGCTGGACGTGAGTGTGAAGATCACCCCGTCCCAGAAGGAGGGGAATCTGCTGGCCTTCGCCAACGTGACCCTGGGCGGCTGCTTCGCTGTTCGGGGCATCCGTGTCATGAACGGCAAAAACGGTTTGTTTGTGGGAATGCCCGACAGACAGAACAGCAAGGGCGAGAATATTGAAGTCTGTTTTCCCGTCACCGCCGAGATGCGGACGGCGCTCAATACTGCCGTCCTGACCGAGTACCAGCACACAATGGAGCAGTTCGCTGACCGTGGCAGCAAAGCCAAGGCTTCGGTGCGGGATGCGCTCCAGGGCGCTAAAAAGGCGGCGGCAAACCGTTCCACCCCTGCCCAGGACAAGGACAAAACGCCCAGGCAGCGCAGCGCGGGTAAAGGGGCGCGTTGAGTGTGGCAGACACCATCAAAAAATACAACATCATTCTGTGTGACCCGCCGTGGGCATACCGGGTATGGGGAAAGAAGGGCGTGGGACGGACGGCTGAGAACCATTACCCCACCATGCGTCTGGATGACATTCGGGCGCTTCCTGTAGGAAATCTGGCCGCAAAAAATTGTGCCCTGTTTCTGTGGGTCACATTTCCCAATTTGAGGGATGCGTTTTCGGTTCTCGACGCATGGGGTTTCACTTATAAAACAGTGGCTTTTGTGTGGATCAAGCAGAATCGAAAAGCGCCATCCCTGTTCTGGGGGCTGGGACACTGGACACGGGCCAATGCCGAGTTGTGTCTGCTGGCCGTAAAAGGCACTCCCAAGCGTCAGTCCGCCTCAGTACATCAGGTTATTGTTTCTCCTGTGGAGGCTCATAGCAAAAAGCCCGATGCTGCTCGGGAGAGGATTGTTACACTTATGGGCGATTTGCCCCGTGTGGAGCTATTTGCAAGGCAGACGCCGCCCGGATGGGACGTATGGGGAAATGAGGTAATAAGCACTCCGGGGATACAGGAGTGTTTGCAATGCTGATGGTGATTCCGATTTCTCTCAAAGATGCCAATGACTTTGTGGCGGAGCATCACCGGCACCATAAGCCTGTGGTGGGCCACAAATTCTCTATTGGCTGCGCCCAGGATGGACGGCTGGTGGGCGTGGCTATCGTGGGCCGACCCGTGAGCCGATACCTGGACAACGGCCTGACGCTGGAGGTCAACCGCCTGTGCACCACCGGCGAGAAAAACGCTTGCAGTATGCTGTACGCTGCGGCAGCGCGGGCGGCAAAGGCCATGGGCTACACCAAGATCATCACCTACACCCTGGACACCGAACCGGGGACCAGCCTGCGGGCCGCTGGCTGGACGTGCATGGGACAGGCAGGGGGAAAACGCTGGACCGGCAAACGCTGTCCCGCTGTGGACCTCTGCCCGCCGCAAATGAAACTGCGGTATGAAAAAATCTTATAGATTGGAGGCGTATCATAGTGGCTGCGAAAAAGGGGCAGAACTTTCCGCCCCTCTATGAACATTCCTTTGCGGAAGCGGATGCCTGTGGGGAGGCGGAGCAGTATAACGCTTCCCACGATTTGAACGTGGAATGTGCCAAGGCTATCAGTAAGGCGCTGGGAGAGCATTACAATGCCCATACCTATTGTTTGGACACAAAGACGGCAAGTAAAGAGGTTGTGGACAAGTTTGGCTTTGAGCGAACGATGTATGTGCTTGCCAGCACTGTCCGCCATTATGACCATGACGGACGGATTTCTCACGGCAATAAAAAATGGGCGCGTACCTTTCCTAAATTTGATGATAAGCGCATGAGTTCGCATTATTTGGTCACAGGCCACCCCGGTTTGACGGATATGTTTGTCAATCAGGTGCGGCACGATCATCTGCTGACCCAGCCGATGAAAGCGGCGGATGTCAAAGCGGAGGCGGAGCGGATCATGGCGCAGTTCCAGAAACTCCAGGAGCCAAACGGCCCGGATGAAGATCATTTCGAGGTGCGGGTGTCCCCAATCTTTCTGGAACGGGCCAAGCCCAGGCACATGGAGCGGCTCAAGTCCTTGTTGCCCTTCCCCTCGCTGCAAATCTCCGGCGGGGAGAATGGGCGCGATACCTACGCTGTCATTGATAAGGACGAGAACCGCTTTAGGCCGCTCCAACTGCGCAAGCCCTCCGTCAAGGCAAAGCTGGCGGCAAAGCCTGTTCCCGGCGGCCATCCCACCAAACCAAAGGACCAGGAGGCGAGATGATATGAGACATGAATTGCCCAAAACCTGTTATGCTGTGATGCCCGATTCGGGTGCATTGGTGATCCTCAAACGCGGCGAAAAGGGACAGGATTATATAAGCGAGCACACCGCGAGCAGGGCGGAAAATCAGAAGATCGCTGACTTCAACAACCAGCGTTATGGCATTGGCCCCGCCCAGGTCAAGGCCATGGTGCTCGGTTCCATCCATGGCTTCGACCATCCGCTGGCTGACCCGCAGCTCTATTTTGACGAGGCGCGTCATGTCAGCACCCATTCCCTTGGTCTGAGCGCCGTCCTGTATGCGGACGGTTCCCTTCACGACCGCATTGGAGGTGACGTATATCAGTATGAGGTGGCTGGCGAGGAGTGCTTTTATCTCAACCTCGCGTCCCTGCCGGAGCGCATCATGGGCATACGCAGCGAGGGCACCATCCTGGCGGATATGGTCCATGGCAGGCCGCTGGTCCCGGTCACATTGAAGTGGATGGAGAACAACGGTTGTGAAATGACCCTGGATCACGGCGCATTCACCTATGATAAGGAAATGAATGAGGGCTACCAGATCGCGGCCAGAATCCGTGTCGGCCCGGTGGAGTATGTGCTGGGGGAGCTTGATGGAAAATGGCCCTCTTTCGTCACATGGGAGCGCACCCCCGCCAACGATGGGGACGGGCCTCCCAACTATTATTGGGGGCATTATCATGAGAGCCGGAAAGCTGCTATTGAGGACTTCTGCGACCGCGCCCAGGCAAAGCATGAAATGCTTCTGGAAAACCGTAAACCCTCCGTCAAGGCAAAGCTGGCGGCAAAGCCTGTCCCCGGCGAACATCCCTCCAAACCGAAGAACCAGGAGGCGAGATAATGAAGGTTGGATGCGCTGACGTAGACGGCCACAACTGGCCCAATCTCTGCCTGATGAAGCTGTCCGCCTACCACAAGGGGCGGGGCGATGTGGTAGAGATGTGGAGACCGGAAGGCCGATACGATCTCGTCTACAAAAGCAGGGTGTTCACCGACACCTACTCCAAGGACACCCTCTACATCTCCAACGCCGACCAGATCATCCGGGGCGGCACCGGCTACGGCCCAGGGCCGGACCTGCCGGACGCGGTGGAGCACCAATACCCGGACTACTCCCTATATCCGCAGTTTTCTGATACAGCCTATGGTTTCCTGACCCGTGGCTGTCCCAGAAACTGCGGATTTTGCATTGTTAGCGGAAAGGAAGGGCTGCGGAGCCGTCAGGTGGCGGACCTGTCCGAGTTCTGGAACGGACAGCGGGAGATCAAGCTGCTGGACGCAAATCTGCTGGCCTGCCCAGACCACGAGCGCCTGTTGATTCAGCTTGCGGACAGCCGTGCCTATGTGGACTTCTCCCAGGGACTGGATATCCGCCTGACCACCCCGGACAACATCGCGTTATTGAACCGGGTGCGGACAAAGGCGGTGCATTTTGCCTGGGATAACCCCGACATGGACCTGACCGGCTATTTCCGGCGCTTCTTGGAATTGACCAACATCAGGGATTTTCGGAAACGCCGGGTGTATGTGCTGACCAACTATGGCAGCACGCACGAGCAGGACTTATATCGGGTGGAGACCCTGCGGGACATGGGGCTGGACCCATATGTGATGGTCTATGAACGCCCTACAGCCCCGCGCATTACCCGAGATTTGCAGCAATGGGTGAACAATAAACGCATTTTTCACACTGTTGCAAACTTTGCGGATTATCTTCCCTCGAAAAAAGGAACGCGGCGAAAGGAGGGCACAACATGAACACAGACCCATTGCCCGCAATGGGCGCTGAAAAAGGCGGGCAGAAATTCCCGCCCATCTATGAGCATCCCTATTGGTGGGCAAACCGATTTGGGGAACTGGAACAGTTTCACGCCTCGCATACACTAAACTTCAACTGTGCTTTGGCAATCGGCCTTGCCCTGGAAAATCACTATGACTTTGATGCCGAACGGCTGGATGCTGCGGCGGTGATAAAGGAGATCGTGGACAAGTTCGGCTTTGAGCGCACGATGTATGTGCTGGCAAGCACCGTCTGGGAGTATGCGTGGGACGATTGCATCTCCCAGGAGAGCAGGGAGTGGGCGCGTACCATCCCCTGCTATGACGAGCCGGATATGAGCCGGGGCTATGCCGTCAACGGGAACACCAATCTCATTGACCAGCTAATCAGCCAGGTGCAACACGACTACACACTGGCCCAATCTCCAAAGACCCATGAAATATCCGGGGCCGATATGGGTGAGGAAGCGCCGCCCATGGACAGCTATGAACAGCTTGCCCGACGGATGGAGGCCAGCTACCAGGAGCATTACGCGGGATGGGTGAATCTGTCCTCCGAGGCCCTGATTGAAGGTGCAAAGGAGATCGCCGCGCTCCAGGACACCCGCGAATTTATGGCGGAGGGGCGCGGCATCGACCCGGATGGCGTCGATTATCTCCTGACCCTGCCAGACCCCTTGCAGGCGGTGGCGGATCACTGGCTGCAACGCATGGACGATCTCAGCGACTTCGGCTTTGCCCTGGACGAGCTGTGCTGCCGCCAGAACCCACCGGCAAAAAAATCTGTGCTGGCCCAGCTCCACGGAAAAACGGCGGCGGAACCGCCCAAACCCCACACCCCGGTGAAAAAAGAGGAGGAACGATAATGGCTTATGTCCCGGTCCCCAAGGACCTGACCAAAGTGAAAACGAAGGTGGCGTTCAACCTGACGAAACGCCAGCTCGTGTGCTTCGGCGGCGGCGCTGTTCTCGGCGTCCCGCTTTTCTTTCTGCTCAAAGGGCCGCTGGGGAGCAGCGCGGCGGCAATGAGCATGATCCTGGTCATGCTCCCCTTCTTCATGCTGGGCATCTACGAGAAGAACGGCCAGCCGCTGGAGAAGGTGGTCCGCAATATCCTCAACGTCTGCTTCCTGCGCCCCAAGCAGCGCCCCTACAAAACCAACAACTTCTATGCCGCCCTGGAGCGGCAGGACAAATTAGATCGGGAGGTGTATCACATTGTTTATCACGGCCATCCGAAATCGGTTCGGGAGAAAGCCGGACCCCCAGGCCAGACCGCCCCGGCGAAAAAGCGGTAGGCACCTGTCCCACGAGGACAGGCGGCACATTGAGGCCGCTATCGCCAGGGCAAAAGGAAACGACAAAAAGGAGCTGTCCGCCCAGGACAGCATCCCCTATCAGCGGATGTACCCGGACGGCATTTGCCGCGTCACCGATACTTTCTACACCAAGACGGTGCAGTTCCAGGACATCAACTACCAGCTCAGCCAGAACGAGGACAAGACCGCCATCTTCGAGGGCTGGTCCGATTTCCTCAACTACTTCGACAGCTCCATCCGCTTCCAGCTCTCCTTTCTGAACCTGTCCGTCGCCCAGGACGGTTCCCGGAGCATCGTCATTCCCATGCGGGCGGACAAGTTCAACGATGTCCGGGATGAATACTCGGAGATGCTGCAAAACCAGCTTGCCAAGGGGAACAACGGCCTGACCAAGACCAAATACCTCACCTTCGGCATCGACGCGGACAGCATCAAGACCGCCAAGCCCCGGCTGGAGCGCATTGAGATCGACGTAATCAACAACTTCAAGCGGCTGGGCGTGGCCTCCGCCCCCATGGACGGGATAGAGCGCCTGCGTCTGCT
Organism: uncultured Oscillibacter sp.; assembly: GCA_951800675.1. Next base: position 24,169 of record CATOKC010000007.1, on the reverse strand, counting down.
CCACGGCATCTTCCACATGGACGGACAGGAACCGTTCCGCTTCTCCTGGGACTGGCTGGCCCCCTCCGGCCTGTCCACCAAGGACTTCATCGCCCCCAGCTCCTTCGAGTTCAAGAATGGGCGGATGTTCCGCATGGGGAAGCTGTACGGCGCGGCCTCGTTCCTGCAAATCCTGGCCCCGGAGCTGAATGACAGGATGCTGGCGGACTTTCTGGACATGGAAAGCAGCCTGATCGTCAACCTGCACATCCAGTCCGTGGACCAAATCAGCGCCATCAAGACGGTGAAGCGGAAGATCACCGACCTGGACCGGGCCAAGATCGACGAGCAGAAAAAGGCGGTCCGCGCGGGGTACGACATGGACATCATCCCGTCCGACCTCGCCACCTACGGCGCGGAAGCCAAAAAGCTCCTGCAAGACCTCCAAAGCCGGAATGAGCGAATGTTTCTGGTGACGTTCCTGGTGCTGAACACGGCGGACAGCCAGCGGAAGCTGGACAATAACGTGTTCCAGGCGTCCAGCATCGCCCAGAAATACAACTGCCAGCTCGTCCGGCTGGACTTTCAGCAGGAGCAGGCCCTGATGTCCTCCCTCCCCCTGGGCCACAGCCAGGTGGAGATTCAGCGGGGCCTCACTACATCCAGCACGGCGATCTTCGTCCCCTTCACCACCCAGGAGCTGTTTCAGAATGGCGGCGAGGCGCTGTACTATGGGCTGAACGCGCTTTCCAACAACCTTATCATGGTGGACCGAAAAGCGCTGAAAAACCCCAACGGCCTGATTCTGGGCACCCCCGGCAGCGGCAAGTCCTTCTCCGCCAAGCGGGAGATTTTGAACGTGTTCCTGGTGACGGATGATGACATCATCATCTGCGACCCGGAAGCGGAGTATTACCCCCTTGTCCAGCGGCTGGACGGGCAGGTAATCAAAATCTCCCCCACCAGCAAGCAGTATGTGAACCCCATGGACCTCAACCTGGACTACTCCGACGATGAAAACCCGCTTTCGCTGAAAGTGGATTTTCTGCTCTCTTTCTGCGACATTGTGGTGGGGAGCAAGGACGGCCTCCAGCCGGTGGAGAAAACGGTGATCGACCGCTGTGTGCGGCAGGTCTACCAGAAGTATCTCGCTGACCCCCGCCCGGAGAATATGCCCATCCTGGGCGATCTGTACGACACTCTCCGGGCGCAGGAGGAGAAGGAGGCCCAGTTCATCGCCACGGCGCTGGAAATCTACGTCACCGGCTCCCTCAACGTGTTCAACCACCAAACCAATGTGGACATCGACAACCGCATTGTCTGCTACGACATCAAGGAGCTGGGCAAGCAGTTGAAGCAGCTCGGGATGCTGGTCATTCAAGATCAGGTATGGAACCGCGTCACGGTGAACCGGGGGCTGGGCAGGACTACCCGTTACTATGTGGACGAGTTCCATCTGTTGTTGAAGGGGGAGCTGGCAAGCTGGAGCGTGGAGATTTGGAAGCGGTTCCGAAAATGGGGCGGCGTTCCCACCGGCATCACGCAGAACATCAAGGATTTGCTGGCAAGCCGGGAAGTGGAGAATATTTTCGAGAACAGCGACTTCATCTATATGCTCAATCAGGCGGCGGGGGATCGGCAAATCCTCGCCAAACAGCTCAATATCTCCCCCCACCAGCTTTCCTACGTCACCCACTCCGGCGAGGGCGAGGGGCTGCTGTTCTATGGCAACGTGATCCTGCCCTTTGTGGACCGCTTCCCCAAGGACACCGAGCTGTACCGCATCATGACCACGCAGCCCCAGGAGGTTGTGGGATGAAGCCCACCCGCCTCCAGTTCACCGACGCCGAGCGTGAGGATTCCCGTCTGAAGGAGCATATCAAACGGGCGGACAAGGCGGCGGACAAAGCGGACGCGGCAGCAGCCAAAATTCCAAAAAAGAAGAAGCTGGTAAAGTATCGGGAGGCAGACCCTGCCACGGGCAAGGCCAGGACCCATCTGAAATTTGAGGATGTGGACAAGCCCGCGCCCACATCGAAACTTTCCCATGTGGTCAAAGCCGCGCCGCTCAACGCCGTTTCCGTTCAAGTCCACCGCAAAATCCAGGAGGCGGAGGAGGAGAATGTGGGCGTGGAAGCTGCACACAAACTGGAGGAGACCGCCGAGGGTGGTGTGCGGCTGGTGGCGCACTCCCGCCGTGCTCAAAAGCTAAAACCCTACCGGGAAGCGGAAAAGGCTCGGCTGCGCATGGGTAAAGCCAATGTGAACGCCCTCTATCAGAAGCACGTCCGTGAAAATCCCGATCTTGCCAGCAACCCGATTTCCCGGTGGCAGCAGAAGCAGGCCATCCAAAAGCAGTACGCGGCCTCGGTGAAGTCCGGCCAGAGCATCGCAGCCACCATGGAGAATACCGCCAGGGCCGCGAAAAAGGCGGCGGAGAAATCCAAGGACACCGGCGCTTTCCTGTGGCGGCACAAAAAGGGGTTTGCTCTGGTGGCGGCGCTGTTCCTGGCGGTGTGCGTGTTCCTCAACGGCCTGTCCTCCTGCTCGGTGCTGGTGGAGGGGATTCTATCCGGGCTGGGCAGCTCCACCTATCCCTCCGCCGACGCGGATATGCTGGGCGCGGAGGCCACGTACTCCGGGATGGAGGCCGCGCTGAAAAACGAGCTGGACAATTACGCTGCCCTGCACCCAGGCTATCACGCATACCAATTTGACCTGAACGAGATCGGACATGACCCCTATGTGCTGATCTCCCTGCTCACCGCCTACCACAAGGGCGGCTGGACACTGGCAGACGTAGGTGGAACGCTGGAAATGCTCTTTGAGCGCCAGTACATCCTCACCGAGACCGTCACCACCGAGACCCGCTATGACGATCATGACCAGCCCTATGAGTATTCCACCTGCAAGGTGACGCTGACCAACTTCGACCTGTCCCATCTGCCCGTCTATGTGCTGGACGAGGACGGGATGCACCTGTACGCCAGCTATATGGCTACCCTGGGCAACCGCCCGGACCTGTTCCCCGTGGGCCAGTACCCCAACGCCTCCCAGCGGGAGGACTATCTGGACTACGATGTGCCCCCGGAGGCGCTGGAGGATGAAACCTTCGCAGCCATGCTCAAAGAGGCGGAGAAGTATCTGGGCTTCCCTTATGTCTGGGGCGGGATGAACCCCTCCACCTCCTTCGACTGTTCCGGCTTTGTCTCCTGGGTCATCAACCACAGCGGATGGGACTATGGGCGGCTGGGCGTGATCGGCCTGGAGAATGTCTGCACCCCTGTGTCCAAGGCCAACGCTAAACCGGGCGATCTGGTGTTTTTCATTGGCACCTATGACGCGCCGTACCCGGACAGGCCCTCCCATGTGGGCATCTATGTGGGCAATGGGATGATGATACATTGCGGTTCGCCTATTTCCTACGCCAACATCAACACCCCGTACTGGCAGAACCATTTTTACAGTTTTGGCAGGCTTCGGGAACCGTGAGAAAGGAGCTGTTATTTTATGAATCCGAAAATCAAGAAAATCAACGCGGAATATCAGAAGAACGCCGCCAAGATCGACGAGCTGCAAGCGCGGCAGGCGGAGCTGGAGAAGCAGCGCACTGAGCTGGAAAACCTGGACATCATCGGCCTTGTGCGGGGCATGGGACTGGACCCGGACCAGCTTGCCGCGCTGATTCAGGCCACCCGCCCGGTGGGAGAGGAGGATACACACCATGGGGAAATGTAAGAGCCGTGTTCTGACCATGCTGTTGGCGGCGGTGCTGTGCTGTACCATGCTGCCCCTGACGGCCTTTGCGGGCGGTGGGCCGGAGGACGGGAGTGACAAGGTTCTGGAATACTGGAGCCAGGGTTCCACTCCGCCCCAGGACGTTGAGCAGATGGGCCAGCCCACCGCCCAACCGTCCGCCCAGCCCACGACCCAGCCGGGGGAGCCGCTGTCCGAGGGCAGCGAGTTTTCCACCCGCGACCTGCTCTATGATAAGGACACGCATAAGCAGTTCATCACCGTGGAGGGCCGGGACGGGAATACCTTCTACATCGTGATCGACTATGACGCCCCGGTGAATGACAAGGAGGAGCAGTATCAGACCTACTTTCTGAACAAGGTGGACGAGGCTGATCTGGCGGCTTTGCTGGAGCAGGGTGAACCCGCTGCCTGTTCCTGCACCGACAAATGCCATGCCGGGGCGGTGAATACCACCTGCCCGCTGTGCGCGGTCAACATGACCGAGTGCGTGGGCAAGGAGCCGGTGCCTACCCAGCCGGTGGAATCGGAACAGCCGGATACCGACCCGGAGCCGGTGAAAAAGGACACCGGGGGCGGGATGCTGGTTGTGATCCTGGCGGTGGCCCTGGCCGGTGGCGGCGCGGTGTACTTCTTGAAGTTCAAGAAAAAAAAGCCCGACACCAAGGGCAGCGCCGATTTGGACGATTATGACTATGGCGACGAGGACGGAGAAGCCGGGGACGAGTTGGAGGATGACGAGGACGAATGAGGCACTTCCCCTTTAACCATCCTCTGCCTCTGTGATGCCGTAGTAAATGACGGTGTTGATTTCAGCATAGACTGGCGACACGATGCCGCTCATCTGGTATTGATAGGGCGTGTCCCCGTCCACTTCTTCGGGTGGTTCCGCAAAGACTTCGCATTTAGCATATTCGGGATTCTCGGACAGGTCCTCGCATACGGCCTGAATCAGCTTGTTCGTTGCATCATAGATGTCCTTGCCGTATTCAACACCGACCACTTCATGCTGGTCGTAGTTATCATCGGTCTCGGAGGGCATACGGAAAATCGTGTACTTGTTCATGAATGCAGCACATCCTTTTCTGAAATGATTTCGCTCCCATTATAGTTTGGAGCGCATCGCAATGCAACCCATATTTTTCAAATGGGTGTCTGCAACCCTTTGCCCCAGCGACGGCAAATGCTCAATGAAAAGCAAGCGGTTCCGACAGAACCGCTTGCTTTTCGCTAAACTACAGGTTTTTCGAGGATTGCTTACTCAGAAATTATCAATACCCGCTCTTGCAGATCATATTCGACCCAATCAGCATCCAGCAGATATCGCTCAAATTCTTCCCTATCGTCCCGTGTCATTTTTGCCAGCAGGCGAGTTTCATGCCCACTCCATCCTTCTGTGACCAAATACATTCCTGCACCGGCTTCTTCAATGTGGAATGAGCCGGTTGAGTAGTAATTTTCCAGAAATGGATAATCTAATTTTGCTTCTTTGGGTACACCAGAAATAACGTGGTATACGGCGGGAACAAACCCCTCTTCCGGACGCTTCGCCGTGGACGGTATACGCCAGTCACGTCCCGCACGAACAGCGGTGCGCAGCTTTCCCCGGCGAATCCATTGGCGTACTGTCACCTGCTCAACTCCGCACCGTTTAGCAAACTCAGCGCAGGATAGCAACGGAAACGGACTGGAGTACATTACCGAGCGGAATGTAACCAATATTGGATTTTTGTTGCCAACTAACCCTAATGCGCGTTCAAGGCCATCAATCGGTGAGACATGGCACAGTTTTACAGCGACCTCCTTACGGTCCACTGTAATTTCGTAATACATATCGGCATCCGTTATGGTCGGCAGCCCATTCTGCACGATCTCCCGTCTCAATTCTGATAAGCACCCTAAGAAATCACTAAGGGAAGCATCGAATACTTCTTGACCATCCAGGGTAAGGGCTAACGTATGAATCAAATGCTCAATCGTCTTAACTGCTGATTGTTCGCTTCGGCAAATTGGCGAACCGCTGTGCCTTGTCAGAATGTATTGTTCTGCCCGTTGTTGTTCTTCCTTTGTGAGTGGGCGATATATGGGTTCCTTTTTGCTGACTTCCTGCTGCCAGTAAGCGACAAGTCCCATATTGTGACGTTCCATAATGACCCGTCTAAAAGCGGCCAGAGCGGTACGGGAATCATCATCATCAAAATCGTTGCTGTCCTCAGAGGCTTGCATAAATAGTACGCAAGGACTGAACGCTGGTGTTTCAATGCAAAGCTGAACCTCTAAAACTTCTTCATCAGTGTCTAAGAATTGGCGCAGCTCTGGCGTTGATTCACAGGGGGATCTAACTTCGATTTCCCGGTCCTCAAAATCTATACCGGTGTCCTGTTGACTGAAAATGGCGTAAAACCAGTCCTCTGTAAATAGGGTGTGCATTGAAAAACCTCCTATGTATTGTTGAGTTACAACTAAATAGTATCACTACAATACATACAAGTCAATAGTATTTGGAAAATTTTGTTTAAGAAAGGATTGAACGTTTTGTATCGACTTGTGATCGCGGAAAAGCCCTCTGTTGCCATGTCCATCGCCAAAGTGCTGGGAGCCACGGCCCGGAAGGAGGGCCACATGGAAGGAAACGGCTGGCTGGTGAGCTGGTGCGTCGGCCATCTGGCAGGACTGGCCGAGCCTGCCGCTTATAACCCCGCCTATGACAAGTGGCGGCGGGAGGACCTGCCCATCCTGCCGGAAAACTGGCGGTTCGCCATCGGGCGGGACAAGCGGGAGCAGTTTGACGTACTGCGTACCCTCCTGCGCCGGGAGGACGCGTCCGAGGTGGTGAACGCCTGCGACGCTGGGCGGGAGGGCGAGCTGATCTTCCGCACCGCCTACCATCTGGCGGGTTGCACCAAGCCTATGAAGCGGCTGTGGATTTCCAGCATGGAGGACAGCGCCATCCGGGAGGGTTTCGCCAATCTGCGGCCTGGAAGCGACTATGACGGCCTCCACCAAGCGGCCCTGTGCCGGATGAAAGCGGATTGGCTGGTGGGCATCAACGCCACCCGGCTATTCTCGGTGCTGTATGGCCGGACGCTGAACATCGGGCGCGTTATGTCCCCTACCCTGGCCCTAATTGCCCAGCGGGAGGCGGAGATCGCCGCCTTTGAGCCGACGCCCTTCTACACGGTGGAGTTGACCTGCGGCGGCATGACCGTCACCGGGGAGCGCATCGACAGCAAAAAGGACGCCGCCGCCATCGCCGCCGCCTGCGAGGGTACTGCCGCCATCATCCAGGCGCTGGAGCGCAAAGAGAAATTCGAGCGGCCCCCGGCTCTCTACGATTTGACCGCCCTCCAGAGGGAAGCAAACCGTGCCCTGGGCTACACCGCCCAGCAGACGCTGGACTATCTGCAAGCCCTCTACGAGAAAAAGCTGTGTACTTACCCCCGGACGGACAGCCGTTACCTAACGGACGATATGGAAAGCGCCGTCCCTGATCTGGTGTCTGCCGCCGCTGTGGTTTGTGGGCTGGATGCGCCCGGGACGGTGCTGGCTTCCCAGGTATGCAGCAGCGGGAAAGTCGGCGACCACCATGCCATCGTCCCCACCAAGAGCGCCGCCACCACAGATCTGTCCGCCCTGTCCCTGGGGGAACGGGAAGTCCTGCGGCTGGCGGCGCTGGGCTTGCTCCGGGCGGTATGTCCGCCCCATCGCTACGCCGAGACCGCTGTTGCGGTGGACTGCGGCGGGCACAGCTTCAACGCAAAGGGACGGATGGTGCTGGACGCTGGCTGGCGGGCCTATACCGAACCGGGCAAAGACGCCGCCCTGCCGGATGGTCTGGCCCAGGGCCAGGAGCTGGCGGTGGAGGCCGTCCAGGTGAAAGAGGGGAAAACGGCCCCGCCCAAGCATTACACCGAGGACACCATCCTTGCCAGCATGGAGAGTGCTGGTGCGGAGGATATGCCCGACAACGCGGAAAGGAAGGGTATCGGCACCCCCGCCACCCGTGCCGCCATCCTGGAAAAGCTGGTGGCCACCGGGCAGGTGGAGCGGAAGAAAGCCCGCAAGATCACCAGCCTCCTGCCCACCCAGGCGGGCAGCTCCCTGGTGGCAGTTTTGCCGGAGGCCCTGCAATCGCCCCTGCTCACCGCCGATTGGGAAAGTCGGCTGGGTGAAGTGGAGCGCGGGGAGTTGTCCCCGGAGGAGTTCATGGAGAGCATCGCCGCCATGGTGAAGGGGCTGGTGAGCACCTATCAGCCTGTACCTGGAGCGGCGGTGCTGTTCCCCTCGGACCGGGAGGCCATTGGCCCCTGTCCCCGGTGCGGCGAGGATGTCGTTGAGAACAAAAAGGGCTTTTTCTGCGAAAATCGGGAGTGCCGTTTTGCGCTGTGGAAGGACAGCAAATTCTTCAGTGCCAAGCGGAAAAAGCTCACCAAGGCCATCGCCGCCGCCCTGCTGAATCAGGGGCAGGTGAAGCTCACCGGCTGCTACTCGGAGAAAACCGGGAAAACCTACAATGCCACGGTGGTGCTGGAGGACAACAGAGAAAAAACCAACTTCCGCCTAAATTTTGAAAGGAGGCCGTGACCATGGGCGGAGATCGCATCCGCTTTATTGACAGCAAATATCAAACGCTGTTCTATGTGCCGGATGGAGGAAGCATCATCATCACCCAGCCTGACGGGGAGCGAAGCGTCAAGCCCTGTGCTTTCCTGGATGAATACCATGCCCTGGTGGGCTGTCGGCCCTATCACATCTGCGAATTTGCCGAGCTAATGAAGCGGGCTGGGAATACCTACGCCCCAGAACAGCCCCAGGCGCTGCCGGATCATTGCTTTTCTGTCCACCCTTCCACCGGGGAGCTGATTTTCATTGAGCGGGGCAAAAAAGGCTACCAAAAGTATCATTTGTCCTCAGATAATCCCACGCTCAACCGAAGCGAAGCGGACCGATATAATTTGTGGGATCGCGTGACGCCCCAGGTGGAAGCGGCTATGCTGGGCGGGGCCTTAAAGGGCTGGTCCTCCCCTGCCGCCCGCGTGTCCAGCTACGACCTGTGGGGCAAGCCTATCAAGCCCGCCCGGAACCGGGGACGCAGGCCCAGGGAGGACAGCCGATGAAGGTTGACCTGCCCCGCATGAGCGAGGAACAGTGCCGCAGGGTGAAAAAGCTGGTCTGCCAGCTATGCGCCAACTATGACGGGGGAAGCTGTCTCCTGCTGGACGATGGGGATTACCATGGCTGTCCCCAACTGATCGCGTCCGCCCCGATCTGCAAGTATTTCCGCACCGCTGTCCTCCCCGCTGACCCGGAGCTGCACAGCCATGTGTTGGGTGTCTCCTACCACTGGAAAAACTGCGTCCTGTGCGGCAAAGCCTTTGTTGCCCGTTCCAACCGGGCCAAATACTGCGGCCCATGTGCCCAACAGGAGCGCCGAAGAAAGACCCGAGATAGAGTGCGCCGCCACAGGGGGTAAAAGTAACGCTTTGGGGACGAAAAAAGCCTTTGTTTTCAACGGTTTCCAGCGGCGATTTTGAGGTCCCCGTATCTTTTCATTCCAACCCCCGGAAATGGGGGTTGGAATGCGTTACAAATTTTAAGGAAAGGAGTTTTTCACCGTGGCAGAAAAGAAGCCCAGCAACCGGGAGCAGGTCAAGCAGATTATTGCTCAAATTGAGGACGGCATCCAGGAGCTGTTTCAAAGTGAACGGTATGCGGAGTATCTGCGCACCATGTCCCGGTTCCACAACTATTCCTATAACAACACGATCCTGATTCATATGCAGATGCCCAATGCCACCCAAGTGGCGGGCTTCAATAAATGGAAAAACCAATTCGGGCGTCATGTAAAAAAGGGCGAAAAGGGACTTACCATCATTGCCCCCACGCCATTCAAGAAAAAAATTGAGGAAATGAAGCTGGACCCGGATACCAGCGCGCCGGTTCTGGATGGCAATGGCAACGTGGTCATGGAGGAGCGGGAGATTGAGATTCCGCTGTTCCGTCCTGTCAAGGTGTTCGACGTGAGCCAGACTGAGGGCAGGCCCCTACCCAGCCTTGCGGCGGACCTTACCGGCAACGTCCAGCATTATGAGGCGTTCATGGAGGCCCTACGGCGCGTCTCCCCGGTGCCGATGACTATAAAACCCATTGCAGGCACAATGGACGGCTTTTTCAGTCTGACGAGCCAGACAATCACCATCAAAGAGGGTATGAGCCAGGTACAGACGGTGGGCGTTGCCGTCCACGAAATCACCCACGCCATGCTCCATAATCGGGAACAGGCAAGACTTTCCGCCGCCGCTGGCGATGAAACCAAGGAAGCGCCCAAACCAAAAGACAGGAACACGGAAGAAGTGGAAGCGGAGAGCGTTTCCTATACCGTGTGCCAGTATTTTGGTATTGAAACCAGCGCCAACAGCATGGGCTATATTGCTTCATGGTCCAGGGACAAGTCCCTGCCGGAACTAAAGGCCAGCCTGGAGACCATCTCCAAGACGGCAAGCGCTTTGATTTCCGATATTGACCGCCATTTTGCCGAGGTTTGCAAGGAGCGGGGCATCGACCTGACCGTTCCCCAGGAGGAGCAGATGGCTGTGGAAGCCCCCGCTGCGGAGGCCCCGGCACAGGAAATATCTCCTGCGCCGGAACTGTCGGACACCCCGGAGCGGTTCATGGGAGACATGATGGATTTGATGGACCGGCTGTATCAGGCAGGACTTATCAACAGGAATTTTCCCCCTGATAACCGGGAGCAGATCAAGGCCGAGCAGGTGCGCACCCTGCGGACAAATCCAACTTTGGCGCGGGCTGTGCTGGAGAAGTTCATCCGGGAGGAGACCGGCTCAGATGAGGCCAGGGCGCTGTTGGACCGGCTGGACGGACTGATCCAGGCGGAGAAGCTGGCCGCATTGGGGAAAGAGTATGTTTATAAAATGGAGGCCAATCCCACCACTGTCGGCCCCCCTGACAGCCATCTGATCCAGGCATATGAAAAGACGCCCCAGGGGGCGCTGAAACCTGACGAAGTGCTGTTTGTTTCCAGCGCCGACCAATGCCGCCGCCTGTTGGACGGGCTGAATAATGGCACCATCCACCGCACGGACTTTTTTAAGGTCAGGGCGGCGTGTGTCAGCCACTATGCCACCAAAGACGGCGCGGAGCTGGACGCACTGGAGGATGTTGAGGGGAAGATTTATCTGGGCAGGCGGGACCACTACGACAATCGCGGCCACTATATGAATTATGACGATACGCTGCTTCATATCTCTGACCGCGAGAAGCTGTTCAACCTGATCTCCGGGGGCGGTTTTTCCGAATCCCAGGATGATATGCTGGACGGCGGATATTTCTCCCAGGAGGATTACGCCGAGTTTGACGCCCTGCGTGTTGGGGTGCTGAAACAGTTTGACCAGACTGTGGAGCTGTTGTTTGATGGGAAGCCGTTCCAATTTATCCAGCCGGAACTGCCTGACATTCCCCAGGCAGACCAACGGGAGGCCCTTTACCTGCTGGACGATTCCGTGTACCTCCATGTCCAGGCCAGTGAGGGCGAGTGGGACTACACGCTTTACACAAGGCACGACATGACGCAGCTTGACGGCGGACGGCTGGAAGCTCATTCCATAGAGGATGTCGTGGAATATATCCGCAAAACGGAGGACATCGGCACACTCGCTGTTGACCTCGTTTCTTTGGACGTGCTGGAGGAGCTGCGGGACGCCGCCGACCAATCCATGCAGGCCGCTGTGGAAAAAATCCAGGATCGGCAGCGGGAAGCTATGGACAAATTGCGGGAGCACTTTGCCCAGGAGGACGCCGCTCTGTGGGACACCACCTTGGATGAATACCCTGTCCCGAACGACGCCCTGACGCTGGACGATCTGATTGACGGGAGTGACCTCCTGCCCCTGTCTATGGAACAGGCGGCGGCATTTCTGGAGCAGGATATGACCATCTACATGGTGGAGGCCGGGAAGGAACCTGCCATGCTCTTTGATGCGGATGAACTTTCGGAGCAGCCCCAGGGGGCCATGTTTGCCGTCCCCCGCGAGGAATGGGAGGAAAGTCAGGAATTTCGGCAGGCTGTGGCGGAGCGGATGCGCCACCAGGAGGAACGGGAGCAGGCGTTTCTGGACCATGGGGCGGATTGCTTCGCTATCTATCAGGTGAAGCTGGGGGATGTGAAAGCCCTCCATGACATCCGCTATGAATCCCTGGACTGGCTGAAATCCATTGGACGCACCGTGGAGCGGGAGAATTATGATTTGGTCTACACAGCCCCCCTGCCCAGTTTGGACAGCACAGATGCGGCGCTGGAACGGCTTTGGGATCAGTTCAATAACGAGCATCCCGCCGATTTTCAACACCCTTCCATGTCGGTCAACGACATCATTGCGCTGAAACGGGACGGTGTGGTATCGTGTCATTACTGCGACAGCGTGGGCTTTACGGAAGTGCCGGACTTTCTTCCCCACAAACCCACGGTGGCCGAGCTGGAGGCACAGGTTAAAGCTGGACAACAAATCTCCCTGATGGATTTGGCTGATGCCACTCACCGGGAGGAACGGCAAAAGAAATCCGTGGTGGCCCAGCTCAAAAACCAGCCCAGGCAGAAAACGAACAAAACAGCGCCCAAAAAGAGCGCGGAAAAGGAGATTTGACAATATGGAAAACTTCACCTTTGAGGAAACCAACCTTCTCTGCATTTACAACAGCACCGGCACCCGCGCTGGCGTGATCGCCGCCCTCACCGAGATGCGGGGCTATCTGGAGCCGGACGAGGACGAGCTGCGGGCGCTGACGGACAGCGCCCTGTCCAAGCTGGGGCGCATGAGCGACGCCGACTTTGCCGCCCTGGAGCTGTTCCCGGACTTTGATACGGAGGACCCTGCCGATGGCGGATAAGCTCCAAGCCTGTCAGCAGATGGCTGACAACGCCGCCCGTCAGATCACGGGCAGCTACCAGGAGTGGACGGCCTTTCTCACCACGGCGGGCCGTCTCTATAAATATCCCTTCCCGGAGCAGCTTCTGATTTATGCCCAGCGGCCCGAGGCCACCGCCTGCGCCGAGTACGACCTGTGGAAAAACAGGATGGGGCGGTATGTGCGGCGCGGCTCGAAAGGAATCGCGCTGCTTGATTTCAGTACCGGGAAGCCCGTTATGCGATATGTGTATGATGTGGCCGACACGAACGGCGGCGCGGAGACCCGGCCCCGCCTGTGGAAGTACCAGGACGAACACACCGACACCGTAGCGGCGGCGCTGGAGCAGCGGTTTGAGGCGGCTACCGGCCAGGAAATGCCCCAACTGTTTGAAAATATCGCCTCCCGGCTTGCGGCGGAGTATTGGGCGGACCACAAGCGGGACGTTCTCGACATCGTTGACGGCAGTTTCCTGGAGGAGTATGATGAATTTAACATCGGAGTGCAGTTCCGAAACGCCGCCAGCGTCAGCACCGCCTACACCATCATGTCCCGGTGCGGTATGGAGCCGGAACGGTATTTTCATCACGAAGATTTTCTAAGTGTTTTCGACTTTAATACCCCGGACACCCTGACCGAGCTGGGCACGGCGGTGAGCCAGATCAGCGAGACGGTACTGCGGCAGATCGAAGTGACCATCAAAAAATATGAGCGGGAGAAATCCGCAGAGAGGAGCGCCGAACATGGAGAACAATCTGACCTACCGGCAGGAGGGGGACGTGCTGATCCCCAACCTGACCCTGGGAGAACAACCGGACCGGGACCTGGGCAAGTACGGGAGGCTGCGGCAGGCGTATCTGAAGGAACACCGTCCGGGGTTATACAATCGTCTGATGCTGAACGGGACGTTGTTCAGCCACCTGCTGGAGATCGAGGACACGGCCAACAGCCGTCTGGAGCAGATGATGCCGGAAATGGCGAAAGCGGCGGGAGCGACGGAGCAGTTGAAGGCCAGCGACCCCATGGAGTGGGTGGGGCTGATGAACAACTGCAAGAACCAGGTGGAGGAGATTATCCTGACGGAGCTGGTTTACAGCTAAATAACGAGACCGCCCAGGGAGGGCCGGATGCGGAAGCGTCCGGCCCTCCTGCTATTTCTCAGGAGGAAACGCTGCACACCCCCATTCCCGTCTCGCTGGGCATCACCAACCAGGATGTGGATAAGCTGCTGATTGAGGATTTTGGCACCGTTGGCCGGAAACAGCGGATTTATGCCCTGTTTCAACAGGGCCTGTCTGACCGGGAGATTGCGGACCACCTTCGCGCCGAATACAACCGGCACGGGATCGTGGCGGAGGAACGCAGCCATGAAGGTCCTTGTGTCCTGGCGGACGGCGGCGCTGGCTATGGCTATTTTGTTGCCGCCGAGTGGAGGCTTCGCCGGAGAGATGTAGATGGTCCCATGCGGTGCATCAAATATGAGGAGATGGCCCAGCACATCCGGGCGCTGATCGACGCGGGCCGATACCTCACCCCGGAAGAATTGGAGCAGGCCGCACTCGTCCAGAACGTGCCTACGCCAGAAGCGGAGATGCCCGCCCCGGTTCATGTGCCAGAGGCGGCGATACCCATTCCTTCCCCCACACCCAGGCGGGAGATCACCCAGGCAGACATCGACGCCGCGCTCCAGGAGTGGAATGGGGATATGGGCAGCAAGCGGCGGGTGCAGCGGTACATGACGGACCATGCCCGTGACCGGGGGACGGCGGAGTGGCTGAAAAATGAGTACGGTGAGAATTTCCCGGCTTATCCCATCCATGGGGAAGGCACAGGCACTGATCTGCCTTGGACAAAGGTACAACGCCACCTTGCCCGTCTGGTGCGGGAGGACCGCTTTTTTACCGAGGCGGAGCTGGAAAACTTTGAGGACATTGACGCCAACGTGATTCGGGAGAGCCTGGAGCAGAACGGGGACAAGCCCTCTCCTTTCGTGGCGCAGGTCATGGCCGATGTGGAGAAGCTGGCGGAGCAAGAGGGCACCAGACGCACCGTTGGGGACATCTACAACCACTATAAACCCATCATAAAAGAGCTGGTGCTGGCGGATGAAGCCTATCAGAATGCCTGCCAAAACAGCGACCAGCCGACTGCCATGATAGAGGGCAAGGAAGCAGTTAAACGGGCTGCGCACACTGTTATGGGGCCGCATTTCAATCAGGCCCAGGACTTCATGCGGCTGTACTTCGATTTCCCCGATTTTCATTCGCGTCTCCGGCATGAAATCGTGGAGGAAACCTACCCCATCCTCTCCCAGCGCCAACAGGAGCAGGCCGTTCCCGACAAGCCCGCCCGCGACCCCATGACCCCGGCCTATCGGGTGGGCGATATCGTTTACCTGGAGGACACGGCCTATGAGATTGACACCATCAATCTGTTTGATGTAATGCTGCGTGATCCTGCGATGCCCATTCCCATCCTGCGCTCCGAGCCTGTGGACCGATTTGAGCTGTTGGTGCGCCGGGACGCCCGAAACGGGCATATTACCGAGTTCCTGGGGACTGATCTGGAGAAGTGCGACGCCGATATGCGGGAGGTGCTGACCGCCCATCTGCTGACGGAGCGGGACAAGGGCTACATCATCGGTTGGCTTCGCTCCGGCGAAACCAACACCAGGATCGCCCAGCGCCTTTCTGAACTGTTTTCGGGCCGCACTGAGACGGTCATGCTGAAAACCGGGGAACACGCGGACTATTCCACCACCACCCTGGGCATTGAGGTCCACATCCTGGACAATGAGGACAACAAAAAGGTCGCGCTTAATGGAAGGTGGAGCGAGGTCGCGCCGGTGCTGCGCTCCCTGTGGCAGAAGGAGCAGGACGGCTTCACCCATGAGCCGGTCCAGCGGGACCCCGTTCGGCTGGAGGGCAAGCCCACCTATCAGGTGGGAGACAAAGTGGTTTTTCCCTACAATGGCCGCGATATTTCTGGCACCATCGGTTATATCGGGGAGCATGACGTTCGCATTGATACCGGCCCATATTCCTCAAGTGTGGAGTTGGTGAACCGGGATGTGTTTGAGGAGGCGCTGCGCCAGGATGTGCGCAACGCCGGATTATTTGCCCCGGAAGTGGAAGCGCCCGCACAATCGGAGCCGGTGACGGAGACCGTGGCCTACTATCCCGGCGAAAAGAACAATATGCCCTTTGACGTGGTGATTCAGACGCTGAAAACCCCGGAGCCGGAACAGGAGCAGCCACAGTCGGAGATCATCCCTGCCACGGAGAATTTCCGCATCACCGACGATGACCTGGGTGTGGGCGGTCCCAAGCAGAAGTTCCGCCGAAACATGGAGGCCATCAACACCCTCAAAGGTATCGAATTGGAAGGGCGCTCCGCCACCGCCGCCGAGCAGGAGATTTTGTCCCGCTATGTGGGCTGGGGCGGTTTGCCGGAAGCCTTTGACCCGGACAACGGAAAGTGGGCCGATGAATTTCTGGAACTGCAAATGGCCCTCACCCCGGAGGAGTACCAATCAGCCCGCGCCTCCACCCTCAACGCCCACTACACCCGGCCCGCTATCATCAAGGCCATCTATGAGGCCGTAGAAAAGATGGGCTTTAAGACAGGCAATATCCTGGAACCATCCTGCGGCATCGGCAATTTCTTCGGCCTTCTGCCGGATAGCATGGCAGCGTCCAAACTGTACGGTGTGGAGTTGGACAGCATCACCGGACGCATTGCCCAGCAGCTCTATCCCAAGGCCAATATTTCCATCCAAGGCTTTGAGAAAAGCGGCTTCCCGGACGGCTTCTTTGACCTCGCCATTGGCAACGTGCCCTTTGGCGGCTATAAGCTGGTGGACCGGCGCTATGACAAGGAAAATCTGTTGATCCACGACTATTTCTTCGCCAAAACCATCGACAAGGTGCGTTCCGGCGGCGTGATCGCCTTTGTTACCTCCAATGGCATCGGCGGCGGCACCATGGACAAGAAGGACCGCCACGCGCGGGAATACATCGCCCGACGCTGTAACCTGCTGGGTGCTGTCCGTCTGCCCTCCAATGCTTCCCTGGCTAATGCCGGAACGGAGGCGGGCATGGACATCGTGTTTCTTCAGAAACGGGACGTGCCCCTGACACGAGACGCGCCCCTGCCCGCATGGGTGGACGTGGACACGTTGGAGAAGCACACCTACGTCAAAGGTGGTCAGGAGAAACAGGGCTATGTGACCATGAGCCGGTATTTCAAGGCCCACCCGGAGATGGTGCTGGGGAACCTGGAAATCACGTCTGGTCCCTTCGGGCCGCAGTTGGAGTGCAAAGCCATCCCCGATGCGGACCTCGCCCAACAGCTCCATGAAGCGGTGTCCCATATCCAGGGGGAGTATAAGGAGGCCGCCGCCCCGGAGCTGGACGCCAACATCGGGGAGGAGGAAATCAGCGCCATCCCCGCCGACCCCAGCGTGAAAAACTATTCCTATGCTGTGATTGACGGCGACGTGTATTACCGCCAAAACTCCGTCATGGTGAAGCCTAACCTGACCGCTTCCGCCAAGGAGCGCGTCAAAGGCATGGTGGAGCTGCGGGACTGTGTGCGCCGGTTGATCGACCTGCAAATGGACGAGTACACTCCCGATTCCTCTATCATGGAGCAGCAGGCGGAATTGAACCAGCTCTATGACAGCTTCGCCAAGAAATTCGGCCTAATCAATGACCGGGCTAACCGTCTGGCCTTTTCCGCTGACAGCGCCTATTACCTGTTGTGTGCCCTGGAGGTAATCGACGAGGACGGGCGGCTGGAGCGCAAGGCGGATATGTTCACCAAGCGCACCATCAAACCCCACCGGGCTGTTGCCAGTGCGGACACCGCCATGGATGCGCTGGCTGTCTCCATTGGGGAACGAGCCTGTGTGGACCTGCCCTATATGGCCCAGCTCACCGGCATGGAAGCGGAGCAGATTACCGAGGAGCTGCGGGGCGTGATCTTCAAAGACCCGCTTGCCAACGGAGAACCGCTCCAAGGCTGGCAGACCGCTGATGAATACCTCTCCGGCAATGTGCGCCATAAACTGCGGGTGGCGGAGATGTTTGTGGCACGAGACGCGGCCTATCAGGTCAATGTGGATGCACTGAAAGCGGCCCAGCCCAAGGATTTGGACGCCTCCGAGATCGAGGTGCGGCTGGGGGCCACCTGGATCGACAAGCAGTATATCCAGCAGTTTATGCACGAGACCTTGAAAACCCCCTACCATCTCAAAAGCAAGATCAGGGTCAGCTACTCCAAGTACACCGCTGAATGGGCCATATCCTGCAAGGGCAGCGTCAGTGAAAACGACATCGCCGCCTACAGCACCTATGGCACCGACAGGGCCAACGCCTATCACATCCTGGAGGATTCGCTGAACCTCCGGGATGTTCGCATTTATGACACTGTTGAGGACGCGGACGGGAAGGAAAAGCGGGTGCTGAACGCCAGGGAGACTACCCTGGCCGCGCAGAAGCAGCAGGCGCTCCGGGAAGCGTTCAAGGACTGGATTTTCAAAGACCCCCACCGGCGGCAGACGCTGGTGAAGCAGTACAACGAGGAGATGAACTGCATCCGGCCCCGAGAGTATGACGGGAGCCATATCGTGTTTTCCGGCATCAACCCGGAGATCAAGCTGCAACCCCATCAGGTAAACGCCATCGCCCATGTCCTCTACGGCGGCAATACCCTTTTGGCCCACGAGGTGGGCGCGGGCAAGACCTTTGAGATGATCGCCGCCGCCATGGAGAGCAAGCGGCTGGGCCTGTGCCACAAATCCATTTTCGTGGTGCCCAACCACCTGACCGAGCAGACGGCTTCCGAGTTCCTGCGGCTGTACCCTTCGGCCAACATCCTCGTCACCACCAAACGGGATTTCGAGAAGCACCGCCGCAAGAAGTTCTGTGCCCGGATCGCCACCGGGGACTATGACGCGGTTATCATCGGGCACAGCCAGTTTGAGAAAATCCCCATCAGCTATGCCCGACAGGAAAGGCTGATAAGTGAACAGATTTACGAGATTACCGAGGGCATCCAGGAGATGAAGAACGGCGGGGCCGAGAAGTTCAGTGTGAAGCAGATGGAGCGGACCAGACGGAACCTGGAGGCCCGTCTGGAAAAACTCCAGGCCAACCACCGCAAGGACGATGTGATAACCTTCGAGCAGTTGGGTGTGGACATGATGTTCGTGGACGAGAGCGACAATTATAAGAACCTGTTTCTCTACACCAAAATGCGCAATGTGGCGGGACTTTCCACCACGGACGCGCAGAAGTCCTCTGATATGTTCGCCAAATGCCGTTATCTGGACGAGATCACGAAAAACCGGGGCGTGGTGTTTGCCACGGGCACCCCCATCTCCAACTCCATGGCCGAAATGTATACCATCCAGCGGTATCTCCAGTTTGACCGCCTCCAGGAGATGGGCATGGGACACTTCGATTGCTGGGCGTCCCGGTTTGGGGAGACTGTAACGGCATTGGAACTGGCCCCGGAGGGATATACTTTTTCCAGACGGTAAAACTAACTTCTCTAAACTGAAAATCTACATACAGAAACGGAGGTGTAAAAAATGTCAAAAAAGGCAGGAAAAGCGAGGATTACAGCCCTTTACGAGCGCCTTTCAAGAGATGATGACCTGGTTGGGGAGTCAAATTCAATCACCAATCAAAAGAAATATCTGGAGGATTACGCCCGTAAAAATGGCTTCACCGCCATTCGCCATTTTACGGATGACGGTTATTCTGGAGTTAATTTCAACCGTCCTGGCTTCATGGAAATGATAGCCGAAGCGGAAGCCGGGAACATCGGCACAATTATCGTAAAGGACATGAGCAGATTTGGGAGAAATTACTTGCAAGTGGGATTTTATACGGAAATCCTGCTTCCTCAGAAAGATGTACGCTTCATTGCCATAAACAACGGTATTGACAGTAATAGCACCTCTGAGAACGATTTTGCCCCGTTTTTGAATATAATGAACGAATATTATGCCAAAGACACGAGCAATAAGATTCGGGCGGTATTCGATTCACGCATGAAAGACGGGAAGCGTTGTTCGGGCAGTATTCCCTATGGCTATAACCGGGTGGAGGGCGATAAGCAGACGCTTGTCGTTGACCCGGTCGCCGCCGAGGTGGTGCGGCATATCTTCCAGCTTGCCAACGAGGGCAAAAGCTCACGGGCAATCGCCGCCATACTGACCGAGGAGCAGGTCTTAATCCCTGCCGCACACGCAAAGGAAAAACATCCAGAGCAGTACCATGGGCAGAAATTTTCGGATAAATACCTTTGGTCGCTCTCGGCGGTTCAGAAGATATTGAACAGGCAGGAATACCTTGGACACACCGTCCTGCACAGGTCTGTTGTCACGAACTTCAAGCTGCACAAGCGCAGGGAAACCGAGGAAGCGGAACAATATGTGTTTCCCAATACGCATGAAGCCATCATTTCGCAAGAACTGTGGGACAGCGTTCACCGCAGAATAAAGCGGGTAGAGCGGGCCTCTCCCTGGGGCAGTCAATATAACCGTCTGAGCGGCTACCTCTATTGCGCCGACTGCGGCAGGCGTATGACCTTGCAGACCCATCACAGTAAGAAAGACGGCTCCATCCGGCACTCTTTCCGCTGCGGCGGGTACGCCAGCCAGATCAACACCTGTACGGCCCACTCCATCAGCGCCAACAATGTGGAAGCCCTGCTCCTGTCTGCGGTCAAACGGCTTTCCAGGTTTGTCCTGCAAGACGAGGAAGCGTTTGCGGCGGAACTTCAATCCCTGTGGGCCGACAAGCAGGAAGCGAAGCCCCAGCAGAGCAAGCAGGAATTGAAGCGGTTGCAGACCCGATATGACGAGCTTTCCAGACTTGTGCGGGGGCTGTATGAAAACCTCATGTCCGGTCTGGTCCCTGAAAGGCAGTACAAGCAGCTTTCGGTGCAGTATGACAGAGAACAGGCAGACCTTGAAGCCAAAATGGACAAGCTGAAAGCCGCCGTTGCGGAGGAAAGGGCAAAGCCCCTTGATATTGAGCATTTCATTTCCCTGATACGGAAGTACAAAGACCCCGCCGAAGTGACCGATATGATGTTCTCCGAACTCGTTGACAAGATCGTTGTCTATGAAACGGCGGGGACGGGAAAGGCCCGGACGCAAAAGGTCGATATTTACTTCAACTATGTCGGGAAAGTCGATATTGCCTACACCGAACAGGAGTTAGAGGAAATCAGGGCGCAGGAGGAACAGGCTGAAAAGGAACGGTTAGCCCGCCAGCGGGCCAGGGAAAAGGCATATCGGGAGAAGCGCAAGGCGGCGAAGATTGCGGCGAACGGCGGCGTGTCTGTCCCCCCGAAGGTCTGCCCCCATTGCGGCAGGGAGTTTACCCCGGCAAGCAACCGGCAGATATTCTGCTCTGACGAGTGCTGTTATCAGGCAAGGCAGGATAAGAAAAAGGCAGAACGGGAAGCGGAGCGTGGAGAGCATTATTACCGCCAGCGCAAATGTGCTGTGTGCGGCAAGCTGTTCTGGCCTACGCACAGCCAGCAGACACTTTGCTCCGATAAGTGCCGCAAAGAGAAGCACAATCAAGTTACCTTGAAAGCCTATCACGACAAAAAAGCAAAGGAGAACGCACAATGGAACACTTCATCAAAGACGAAAGAACAGGTATCAGCTACGAGCTTATCGGAGACTATTATTTCCCCTGCCTTGCTCCCCCAGCCAGCCCGAACATCGGCAAGTACGGCAGAATGAGGTGGAGGTATCTGAAAGAGCACAGACGGGCAATTTATTCTCAGCTTGTATTGTCCGATAAGCTGGCAGGGCACCTTGAAGAAATCGACCAGTCCGCAAACGAGATGATGGAACGGCTCATAAAGGACATGGCAGAGCGTCAGGGCGTGACGGAGCGGCTGAAAGCCGAAAATCAACTGCGCTGGGTGGGAATGATGAATAATATCCGCTCTGCCGCCGAGGAAATGGTCTTGAACGATTTGATTTACGCATAAGGCAAAAGGAAGCTGTCATTGAGAGGTGGCAGCTTCCTTTTTCGGGAAGTAATCAAGAAGTCATTAAGTCCCTTGTGTAGTGGAAGGAATTAAAATCAATAACACCTCGACAAATGGGAAGTTTTCTCTTATTGAGTTCGGCACACTTCGTCCCGATAGAAACGGTCACCCTTGGACACCGTAATCAGCTCCCCCCGGTTTTCCATAGCCTGGATACGCTTGGCAATCCACCAGTCGCCGATACCCAGTTGGTGTCGCCCAATCACCTCACCAATAAGCTGAGCCACCCGAAAGGTTCCATCAGGGATATGAGCACGAATAAATGGGTCGTAGAAGTCCTCCCCAACACTGTGCAGACGCCCATTGACAACAGCACGCAAGGGCGCATTTTCCTCTCGAAGCTGTGACCACTCCATAGCGATAGCTCTGCGAACATTTTGGGGGATTTCCCGCTCCAAAGGCAGATACGCCGCCCAGTCTCCCGGAGAAAGTTCTCCCCAGTTCAAACAGGATTGCACTGTGCCATCTTCCCATGGCATCCACCGGGGCATTTCTAAAGCGGTCACAGGGCAGTTACAGTCCCGTAGTTGCCAAAGCACATCATAAAACCCACACAGGGAGTAAGGTGCGTTGCTGTACCAGATTCGCACAGCCTCGCCGTGTTTTCCACCCTCCAAAAGCCGCTCTCTGTCCCGCTGGCGTTGTTCCCAAAGCATATCCCGCTGGGCATAATCGTCTGGGTCGCAATCTGGGAGTGGGAAATCGCCCCCCAGCCAAGCGGTAAGCAAATCAAACCGGGCCTTCTCCACATCAGGGCCGCTTATGGGGCCGATGTCCAATCCAACAGACGGGCATAACACATCCCCAGGGTCGCCGCCCACGGGCCGCGCCCGGCGGTTTTCTGCCTCCCATTGGGCCTTGAGCTGGGCCATAGCCTGATCCTTCTCCTCCTGAGTAGGTTCTCGCTCTCCGTCACCGAAAATAAATCCGATTGGCCCATCATCCCAACTGGACGGCCCCCAATGTGTGGCCAGCTTCAATGACCCACACTCACTGTCGGAAAAAACTATTTGTAGCATGGTAAATACTCCGTTTCAAATTGCCATTTAGTTTTTCTCAACCTTAAATTCTACAGTTCTAAACTCGAAGCCGCTTTCTTCTGGCTCTGTTCCGTCTGGCCGTTCAAGTCCTAAAGTATCATAATACTCATTTGTAAATGGAATTTGTTCATAGGGGAAATCGCTTTGCAAATCCTTGATATATTCAAACGGGGTATCTATCGGTGCTATACCTGTCCCTTTGCGAATTGTACTCAAGGCACCTTCCACTTCGGGCCGAACTCTCCATTCCTGTTCTTCTGGACTATTAACAAAATTCTCAAACCTTTTTTTATCCCACCAAATAATCTGTTGCAAAATATTTGTATTACCAGTGGCGAGTATCAGCCCCAAGAAATCGCAGAAATTACGGGCAATTGGATAGACATTGTAATCGCAGCAGGTTTCCGGGTTGACGCAGAACACCATATCTCCAAAGCTCTTAATAAAGCAGTAGTGTATGCCATTATCCCAGCCAATGATTTCCGCTCCAATAGGAGTGCAAAAATACGGTGTTTGCGTTCCCGCTTCTAAGCCAATCCAGCTACCATCTATCTTCAAGTTTTTATATTTTTCATAAAGCAGGTTCATTTAGGTACCCCCGTAAATTTAGCGTTTGTCGAATCACTATGGATATAGTATACCACCAACCCAAGCGACATTCAACCCCCATCAAAGCACACATCTGAGCCGGAGAAAAGCACCGTAGCGATACGGTGCTTTTCTGTTGCCCAGGGCAGCAAAATCAACTGAAAGGAGGTCGCACAATGACCCCAAACGGAAGCAACGACACGGTTACTTTGGAGATTATCAGGGCGAGCGAGGTCACGCCCAGGGAGGTGAAATGGCTGTGGTATCCCTATATCCCATTCGGGAAGATAACCCTGCTCCAAGGCGATCCGGGCGATGGCAAGAGCAAATTCATGCTTGCGCTGTCTGCCCTGCTGACCGATGGGAAGCCCCTGCCTTTCCAAGAGGTAGAGGAAGCAAGCGAACCCATGACGGTGATTTACCAGACCACGGAGGATGATGCAGACGATACGGTTGTGCCGAGGTTTATCGCTTCCGGCGGCAATCGTGATAATCTTATCTTCATCAAGGAGAATGAAAAGCACCTGACCTTTGGAGATGACCGGCTGCGACAGGCAATCGAACGGTACAATGTCAGGCTGCTCATTCTTGACCCGTTGAGTTCGTATATCGGGGAAGATTGCTCCATGAACGACGCCAACAAAACGAGGACGGAGCTGAACCACCTTATCAAAATCGGGCAGGAAACGGGCTGTGCAATCGTTGTTGTGGCGCACATGAACAAGAACAGGGATACCTCCCCGCTGTACCGAACCAACGGCTCAATCGACATTGCCGCCGCCGCAAGAAGTATTCTGGCG
>CATOKC010000006.1 GCA_951800675.1 uncultured Oscillibacter sp. | reverse complement strand
CTTATCCGCACCTGTATATGGATTCCATCCAATATTTCCATTATATATATCATGTAAATTAAAAAATGTACTCATATTCTGAACCATGACAACTTGCTATACTTGTAACATCTTTATCTCCATGCAATTCTATATAATTTCCGATCAGTCTATGTATTTCACTCAGTTTTGCCATACTCACCATCCGTTTTTATGCTCTTAAAAGGTACATTTCATGACTTCTCAACTTTGTTGATATAAATTCTATCAGTCCAAACATACTTTTTCTTCTCTCTGAGCCATCAGGATGAAACAATCCCCTATAGTCCTTTACTCTAATATTGCCTCCTCCAGTTATCTCTGTTACTTCTGTTTTACGAATTACCTTTCCAAAAAAATCTTTTACTTCTACTTTGTCTCCAACTTCAAAACTATTATTCATAAAAATTTCTCCTTTTTCGCATAATAAAAGCATCTGGATATTTCTTCTCCAAATGCTTTTAAATGATTCACTATTTTCTATTACTTACATGAAACTATTTATCAGTTCCTTTGCTTCGTTCCATAAATCCTCTGGACATTCTTCTTTAAACTGAGCATTTCTAGCACCAACATCCAACATCTTCGCCTGATCACACAATATCACTCCCGTTGTCTGCGTCCGCTCATCCAGTTCTATATGAAACGGATGCTTTTTGTTTGTGTTTGTTATCGGACAAACAAATGCCAATGAGCTATGATGATTCAAAATATCATTACTTAGAACAAGTGCTGGTCTTCTTCCACTCTGTTCATGACCCTTTTGAGGGTTAAAGTCCATAACGATTATGTCACCCTGTTTATACGTTACCAAATTTCATTACCCTTCGGATCACCTACATCAACCTCTTGCGTACTTTCGACATAAATTTCGTCAATCGGTCTTTTGTAGAATGCCTCCAACCTTTCTGCCAAATTAAGGTATTTAGGCTTGTTGACTTTCTCAACAGTCATTTTTCCATCGTAAATATTTATTCCTACAGTATCATTCTCTCGTAAATCCATTTGTGCTAATATTTCTTTAGATAATCTAATACCTTGACTATTCCCCCACCTCCTTATATTAGTTTGTATTGTATAGCTGTTCTCCTTTTGCGTAGCTGTTCCTCTCATTTGTTTTCTCCTCCGAAGTATATACGATGGATATACCTTTAATATTAGTATATACAAAGTATATCCGTTTGTCAATATAAATATTCACCTTCCTTCTTACATTTGTTGAAATGCGAATTTCATTCATACACCATTTTGTCAAAATACTCATCTTTTGACATAACTTCTATTATCTTTTCTATATTTTCCTTTTGATTTAATATGTGGAAATCTACTTTTTTGCCTTCATCAAACTGTGTATGTAGAAAAGATATATTATAATTTTCCAATTTATCAAATAAATGTTCATGTAAATTTTCATAACCTTGACATTCTTTTAAAGCCTCTAATATTAACATTATAAATTTCTTACGTTCATCATTAGAACCTATTTTTGTAAAACAATGAATTGAAATACTTTCAATAAGCATATTACAAAATGATAAAATATCCTGTTGAATAATAACATTTTCATAATCTTCAGAATCATTTTTTGATAATATATTTTTTCCAACACTATCTAACATAATATCCATTTTCTGAATTAATGCTTTCATCTCATTTACAGAATTCTCAATTTTCTTATTCTCTCTTTCGATCCGTAAAGAATTTAAATAATTTTTAAACATATCAGCCCATTGCTTGCTAATAAATCCTTTTATATCAGATGATCGTTCAAATTCTTGAATAGGCAAAGTCACAATTCCTTTTATTTCCTTTATAAATCTAAAAACATTTACATTTTTAGTCGTTGGAAATGTCATTTTCATGATGTCTTTTTCTATAGCAATATAATTAGCTTCATATACTCCATATTCAGCCATAACCTTCTTATCAATCATTACAAAAATTGGAATACCTGATTCCACTGCCGTTCTAAATTCATTCCTTGTTATTGACATATATTCCTTAAATTCATCTTTCTTTTCTCCACTGGCAGCACTTCCATATTCTCCACCAATAATAAGAATAACCATATCTGAATTTCTCATTGATTCATAGCATGAAGAATCTAAATTCTTTCCAGGTGTATAACCTATATCTCCATCCTCAAACAAAATCGGCTCATAACCATATGAACGAACAAAATTTGCTAAATCTTCTCTGATATATTTCAAATCATAAAATGTGGAGCTGATAAAAATTCTTGGCTTCATATATGTAATCCCCTTTATCAAACTATTTTTGACATAATTATACAATATTCCACATCCTTTCTCAATGTTTTTCCATCATTGCACAAATATTATCCAATGGTATACGAATTATATCCATTACCGCCTGTTCACTTTCTCTACACTGTTCATTAATATAATTGTAATATTCTTTCTCTACTTTACTGAGTCTTTTTACTTCCTGCCTTAACTGTCTATTCTCCACAACAATATTAGCCATTGAAAGTATTAATTCCTCTGCTTCATATCTGTTCATAATATTCTCCTCATTCATTCCAAAACCCATATTATCTCATCGCTACCTCTACAATCGTTCCTTCAATCTGAATCAATAAATCCTCCTGAGTTACACCACCACGAGCTAACAAAGTTCCTCTTTCAGCCATATCTCTAAAAGTATCAATTAACTCTTTTACCTTTATTTCTTCTTTCATCTTAATTCCTCCAACTTCCAATTACACGGTTGTATTTTAACTCCTGTTCCCCAACCAACACACCTCAACTTTAAACAAATATCTTCATCGCGCCGTTCTTTATCGTTTATGCCATCTTTCACCTGGCCCCCCAGGTGCTGACAGTTTACAACAGTTTTTTTGAGAATTATCGGGAGGGTTTGACCCAGGTGGGACCCAATTTCGTGGGGCTGAAAAACTATGTCACCCTCTTCACGCCTGATTCCAGCGGCAGCGTGGATATTTTAAAGTATGCGGGCAACACCGTGGCGCTTTGGGTGGGGGGCGCGGTGCCGCAGATTATCATTGCCCTACTGCTGGCTATTTTCTTCACCAGTTACCGGCTGCGGATTAAAGGACAGGCGTTTTTCAAGGCGGTCATCTACCTGCCCAATCTTATTATGGCTTCTGCCTTCTCCATGCTGTTCTATACCCTGTTTTCCAATGTGGGGCCGGTGAACCAGCTTTTGATGCAGCTGGGGTGGTCGGATCATGTGATCGACTTTTTTGCCGTGAAGTTTACCGTTCGGGGCCTAATCTGCCTGATGAACTTTCTAATGTGGTTTGGAAATACCACCATTCTCCTGATGGCGGGTATCATGGGCATCGACCAGAGCCTCTTCGAGGCATCCACCATCGACGGGGCCAGCTCCCTTCAAACCTTCTTCCAGGTGACGCTGCCGCTGCTGACACCAATCCTGGTTTACACCATCATTACGGCTCTTATCGGCGGTCTCCAGATGTTCGATGTTCCTCAGGTTCTTACCAACGGCCTGGGCACCCCCAACCGTTCGTCCACAACTCTGATCATGTACTTGAATAACTACCTGGGCACCAGCAAGAACTATGGCATGGCCGGAGCCATTTCGGTGGTGGTTTTTATCCTCACCGGTCTGCTTAGCGTTTTGGTGTTCAAGTCCCTGACCCGGCAGCGGGAGCGGTGAGGAGGCGAAAGAGATGAAACACGTGAATACCTCCGAGAGCCACAGGGCCCGGGTTATGTTACTGGTTACCCGCGCGGTGGTCTATGCAATTTTGATTTTCCTCAGTATTTTGTGTCTGTTTTCCTTCTATCTGCTGATTGTCAACGCCAGCCGTTCCAATGCGGACCTCCAGGGTGGCTTTCGTTTCCTTCCCCAAGGGAATTTCCTGACAAATCTGAAAAACGCCTGGAACGACGCGTCTATCAACATCCCCCGTGGAATGTTGAACAGCTTGATTGTGGCTGCTTGCACCTCCGTGCTGACCACTTACTTTTCCGCCTTGACGGCCTATGGCCTCCATGCCTATGAGTTTAAGCTGAAGCGGGTGGCCTTTACCTTCATCATGGCGGTCATGGTGATTCCCAAGCAGGTCTCCGCCGCGGGCTTCGTGCAGTTGTGCTACAAGTTCCACATGACCAACAGCTACCTGCCCCTGATTCTTCCTGGCGTGGCCGCGCCCATCGTGTTCTTCTACATGAAGCAGTATATGGAAAGTACCTTGCCTATGGAAATCATCGATGCCGCCCGGGTGGACGGCTCGGGAGAATTGTACACTTTCAACCGCATTATTCTGCCTATGCTCAAGCCTGCGCTAGCGGTGCAGATGATTTTTGCTTTTGTGGAATCCTGGAACAATTATTTCCTGCCAGCTCTGCTGCTGGATAAATCGGAGCTGAAAACCGTGCCCATTATGATTGCCCAGCTTCGAGCGGCGGATTATTCCAAGTTTGACTTGGGCAAGGTGTATATGTTCATTCTGCTGGCAATTCTGCCGGTTTTGGCGGTCTACATCTTCCTGTCAAAATCCATCATCAAGGGCGTTACTGCCGGGTCCGTCAAGGGCTGAGGGCAATGGAAGTAAACAGAAAACGCTGTGGGAATCATCCCGCAGCGTTTTTTCGTGTACGTTGTATAAAGCGTGCTTTCGTTATTGCTTACGGCGGGGGCCCACCGCCTCCCCGGTGAGGACGCAGACGCCGGTCTTATCGCACTTTCCGCAGCCCATGCAGTTGGAGGGGCCCTGTATGTGCTTGTGAATGGTGTATTGCAGCCACGCCGCGCCACCCACCGCCGCCGCCAGTAAAATCCATCCGAATGTTGCCATAGAAAGCCCTCCCAGTTTTGTTTTTTACAGCATATCATGGGAAACGGCCTTCTGTCAGTGGCATCCGCAACAGACGGAGCCCCAGTAAGGGGAGCAAGGCTTCCGGTGGGCCGGGAAGGGCTGGGAGGGGGAACTCCTGGGCGTCAACGATTCCCCCATCCGGGCGGGGAAGGGCCCGCTGGACGCAAAGCACCGGCTCCGACAGGCTGGAGAGTGTCAGACTGTCCCGGGGGGAGAGGCCGTAGGAGATCACCGTCTCCGCCTGGAGGGGAGGCGGGAGGACCTGGAGGTCCCCCGGGGCCAGCAGAAGGCGGCAGACGATTCCACTGTATTCCGCCTCTGCCAGAGCCCGGCAGCCCTCCGGGGTCAGGGCCAGCAGGGGCCAGATATGCTCCGTCAATTCCCCGGCCCGTTGAATTCTCCGAGTTCCTGGCGGCAGAAAGCGGTCCCACTCCATGGGGCAGTCGTAAATTGCGGAGTCCATCCCATCCCCTCCGTTTCCTTTGGCGTAGTGTTTGCGCTGGGCGGAATTCCATGCAAAATTTTCTCGTCTTTTTCTGGCGGGTGTGGTAGAATAAGAAAAACGACGGAACCGAGATGATATATGGTGCATTTTTGGGAACATTTGAAAACCGTAAACCGCCACCGTGCCCTGGTACGGAAGCACTGCTTCCGCCTGGGACTTTATTGGCAGGGGCTGACCCACGACCTGTCCAAGTACTCTCCGACGGAATTCTGGCCGGGGGTGAAGTACTTCCAGGGGGACCACAGTCCCAACGATCAGCAGCGCCGGGAGGAGGGCTACAGCGCCGCCTGGCTCCACCACAAGGGCCGGAACCGCCACCATTTCGAGTACTGGACCGATTACCAGCAGGATGGAAGCGGCATCGGTGGCGTGGAGGTACCGCCAAAATATGTGGCGGAGATGTTTTGTGACCGGTTGGCCGCCAGCAAGGTCTATCAGGGGGAGAATTTTGACGCCAGTCATCCCTACCGTTTTTTTGAGCAGGGGAAGGGAAGGCGGCTCCTGCTCCACCCGGCCACGGCGGCCTTGCTGGAAAACATTTTGATCATTCTCCGGGACCAGGGGGAGGACGCAGCCTTCGACTACGTTCGCCGGGAGGTCCTGGGAAAGAAATAGGAGGGATCGAATGGACGGAGAAAGCATTCGCGGCCTGTTGCGGCCGGGGGAACGGCTGCTGTGGGAGGGGGCGCCGGAGCGGGGCATCCGGCTCCAGCGGTCCGATTGGTATACCATCCCCTTCAGTCTGGTCTGGTGCGGGATGCTTTGCGTCATCATAGGGCCCCAGATTCGCATAGCATCTGTGCTGCCGCTTATGGGACTGATTTACGTTCCCTTTATTCTGGCGGGTCTTTATCTGCTGGCCGGACGCTTCTTCTTCCGGGCTTACCGCCTGTCTGGGATGCGCTATGCCGTGACAGACAAGCGGGCAATCATCGTGAGCCGCAGGGAGATGGCATCCCTGCTGTACCGGCAGATTCCCATGCTGCAAAAGGAAATCCACCGGAGCGGTATCGGCACCATTTGGTTCCAGCGACCTACATACTATGGCAGCGGAAGCCACCGCCGCCATATTCCCGGCGTGGGCTTTGAGGAGATCACCGGTGCGGAGGAGGTTTACCGCCTGCTGGAGTCCCAGATGCTGAACCGGGAATAAAGGAGTGGAGGCCAAGCCTCCACTCCTTTTGTCACTTGATGTTTGCCCCGAAGAGAGCCAGCAGCCTCAACAGAGGTTCCCAGAGCTTTGGGTGGTGCTCTAAAAGAAATGCCTCCACCTCTGGCTGGGTCAGGCCGTCGCCCCAGAGGAGGATGTGCTTGCCCGCCGCGTCATAGCCCACGGCGGTTTCCCCCACGGCGGCCACACCTACCGCAATCTTTCCGCCAAGGGCCGCCACACCTCCGGCGTACCAAAGGCCGAGGGCCACGGGACCAAAGGCCAGCAGGCCGATGGCCACCGGTCCCAGAGCCGCCAGACCGAAGGCCAGGGCGCCCAGGGCGAATGCCCCTATACTGAGGGCGCCAATGCTGAAAATGCCCGCGCTTAGAAGCCCCAAAGCTACCACACCCACGGCGATATTTCCAATGGCAATGATGCCCCGGGCGGTCCTCCGGCAGCGCAGCATATGGGGGTAAAAGGATAGGCAGATGGAAACCAGGGGGAGGCCGAAGAGTTTGGTTTTGCTCTCCCAGGTCCAGGACCGGAAGAGACGGGAAATCTCCTCCACCTGCGCCTCCAACTTTGCGGTGGAGGGAGCAGAGGGGGCGGAAGGACGCTCCGGCTCCTCCAGGTGGTCCTTTACCAGATAGTCCACGCTGACGGAGAAGAGCTCCGACAGGGCGATGAGCTTGGAGAGCTCCGGAACCGCCGTGCCGCTCTCCCACTTGCTGACAGACTGCCGGGTCACTCCCAGCTGGTCCGCCAGGTGCTCTTGGGACAGGCCCTCCCGGTGACGGAGGTCCAGCAGTTTTTCGGAAAAAGGTTTCATACAATATCCTCTCGCTTTCTTTTGGGTTGGCTCCATGCTAGCCCGCCCAGTTGGAAAAAGCAAGAACGTGGCAAGTGGAAGTTTGTCAACCGCCGGTTGCGCCCATTGTGCCGCAAGGGTTTCCGAATTTGGAGCTTACAGCTGGTCTCGGTTTACCACCTCCGGCGGGCGGTCCAGCTGCCAAGGGTCGTCCATCAGGCCGTGAATATACCGGATGGCGGAGGCGTAGTAAAATCCGTCCACGATCCGCTCGTCGGTGACGAAATTGCAGTCCACATACTTCCGCGGGACAACGGTGCCGTCCCGCTTGGTCTCATAGACCCGGCGCTTTCTTCCAAAGGCGCAAAATACGGGCACATTGCCGAAGTCATAGAGGTGATGGTGGATGGGCGGAATCCCCAAAGAGGCCATAGAAGTGATGAATAGAGAGCCATGAAAAGGAGAAATCCTTGTCAACCAGCGGGGTAACAGGCCGAAGTAGTCCCCCACCTGGAGCAGGGCCACCAGCCCCCGGAGCAGCAGCCCGGGAACCAGATTCAACGTCCCCGCCAGCTTGTCGAAGGAGGAATTCAATGGTGTGCGCTTGACCTCCTGCACCTTTTCCTCAAAGCGGCGGAATACCGTCTCCGCCGTGTCAGCGGGGTCGAAATCAACCTTGATAACGGTGTCGGGAGAGTCGGTGGACATCTCTTTTTTGATGGTCATATTGACTTCGATAAGCCGGTCCCGGCTGTAGGCCCGCTGTCCGGCAATGAAACGGTTCAGTCCCGGATACCGGGCGCAGGCCCGGACATAAGCTGCCAGAATGACATGGAGAACACCGAAGCCCTTCCAGCCTGCCTGGCGCTTTTCCGCGATATAGCGGTCCACCGCCGTTACCTCGAACTGATCGGCGATGAAATTCTGGGAGGTGTTCCGGGTTTTCATGATGAAGGGAGACACGGCGAAAATGGGGGAGAGGGTCCGCAGCCGCCGCCCGTCGTTTCGGTCGCCAAAGCGGCGGATCAGGCTGTCCTCCTCTACAGGCCGCCGCCGCATGGCCAGGGACAGGCAGAGCAGCGCCGCCATGCAGCAGAGGACGGACAGCTCCGGCAGCCACTCGTGAAGACTCCAGCCGATTTTCTGCCGATCCTCCACAAAAATGTGGTACAGCATGGGCAGGCCAAACAGAGGCCATAGAAAGGCCTGGGTGCGGATGATTCCCACCACGGTGGCGGTGTATAGAACCGCAATCAAGGCGTAGAACAGAAGGCAGAGAACCGTATGGAGGATGGAGACGAAGTAGAACGCCTTCACGGCAAAGAATATACAGCCCAGCCACACGGGGATGGCGGAGCGGTACAGCCGCTCCCGGCCGTCCAAAAAGAGAATCCAGACAAAGCACAGGTTCGCCCAAAGGGGAAGAAGAACCTGAAGGAGAAGAATGGTCATGGACAGCGTCGGTTCTCCCGCGGCCCAGACGGCGCGGAGCAGGCCATCAGCAGTGCCGACAGGAGTACCATTCCCCGAATAGAAGGCAGCCAATACACGGTCCTCTGTTTCATGGAATTCCCTGCTTTCTCCACCTTGAAAACGGCGCACCACCCTTTAGGGAGCGCGCCGTTTCGGTGTGCGGTATGCGGTCCTTCCGGGACAGGCGGAACTGCCGGAAGCTCCTATATCTTTTCGTAAACATTATACGTTTTTTCTCAGGAAAGTCAAGATTTCGACAGACTTTTCCTTGGAAAACAGGTTGAAAGTTTGCTATGTTCCCTGTGCCTCCGGGAGTAATTGGCATTTTGCACAAAGGTCATCCGGCATTTTTTGAAAGATCGGGAAAAAATTTCGCCGGATTCTGGATTCCGCCCTTGTTTATTTCCGCCACAAATGTTACACTAAAGACAACACCCCTGCGGGGGACTCGTGGACGCCCTATGTTTTATAAGGAGGATGTTTATATGAACGCCTATCTTTCCAGTGTGATCGAGCATGTGAAAACCCGGCACGCCAATGAGCCGGAGTTTGTCCAGACGGTGGAGGAGGTTTTATCCTCTCTGGAGCCCGTCATCGAGAAGCACCCTGAATATGAAAAGGCCGACCTGCTGACCCGCATGGTGGAGCCGGAGCGGATGTTCACCTTCCGGGTCTGCTGGATGGCGGACGACGGCACTTGGCACACCAACATCGGCTACCGCTGCCAGTTCAACGGGGCCATCGGCCCTTATAAGGGCGGCCTCCGGTTCCAGAAAAACGTGTATCCCGGCATCATCAAGTTCCTGGGCTTTGAGCAGGTATTCAAGAACAGCCTCACCGGACTGCCCATCGGCGGCGGCAAGGGCGGCAGCGACTTCGACCCAGCCGGGAAGTCCGACGCGGAGATCATGCGCTTCTGCCAGAGCTTCATGCAGGCCCTGTACCGCTACATTGGGCCCGATGTGGACGTGCCCGCCGGGGATATGGGCGTGGGAGCCCGGGAGATCGGCTACATGTACGGCGAGTACCGGCGGCTGAAGGGCGCCTTTGAGAACGGCGTTATGACCGGCAAGGGCTTTAGCTACGGCGGTTCTCTCATCCGGCCAGAGGCCACGGGCTTTGGCGCGGTGTACTATTTGGAGAACGTCCTCAAGCACGAGGGCGAGGCCCTGGCGGGGAAGACCATCGCCTGCGCAGGCTTCGGCAACGTGACCTGGGGCATCTGCAAGAAAGCTACGGAGCTGGGAGCCAAGGTGGTTACTTTGTCCGGGCCTGACGGCTATATCTACGATCCCGACGGCGTGGCCACGGCGGAGAAGATCGACTACCTGGTGGAGATGCGGAACAGCGGCCGGAACCAGGTGAAGGACTATGCCGACAAGTTCGGTGTAGAGTTCCACGCGGGGGAGAAGCCCTGGGGCGTGGAGGTGGACGTGGTGATGCCCTCCGCCATGCAAAATGACGTGCATATGGAGCAGGCGAAGCAAATTGCCGCCAACGGGGTGAAATACTATATCGAAGTGGCGAATATGCCCACCACCAACGACGCGTTGAAATTCCTGATGGAGCAAAAGGGCATGATCGTGGCCCCCTCCAAGGCCGTCAACGCCGGCGGCGTGGCCACCTCCGCCCTGGAGATGGCCCAGAACAGCGAGCGGCTGGTGTGGACCGAGGAAGAGGTGGACAAGCAACTGCACCAGATCATGGATACCATCTACAACATGAGCGTGGAGGCCGCTGAAATGTACGGCCTAGGGTACAACCTGGTGGCGGGGGCCAACATCGCCGGTTTCCAGCGCGTAGCCGACGCCATGATGGCCCAGGGTGTGTTCTAATCCATCTTTCAGGCAAAAGCAAGCCGGCCGACATAAAGTCGGCCGGCTGTTTACTTGCTTTTCTTAAAGGTCAGATAGCCCTCCAGAATCAGAGACGCCGCCACGGCATCCACGGTCTTTTTTCGCTGCTTTCCGTTCTTTCCAGCGTTGAAGAGAATCTGATGGGCGTCAATGGTGGTTCGGCGTTCGTCCCAGAGAACCACCGGCAGACCTGCGGACTCCCGAAGCAGCTCTGCCAGAGCCTCGGCTTTTTCGGCCCGAGGGCCCCGGGTGCCGTCCATGTTTCGGGGATGGCCCAGCACCAGCTCCTCCGCGCCATGTTCCCGGGCCAAGGCGGTGATCTGCTCTGCGACTGCCTCTGGGCGGAAGGCGGTGATGGTAGTGGTGAAGCCAGTTAAGAACCCGGTGGGATCAGAGATGGCGACACCAGTGTGGGCGTCACCATAATCGATGGCCATGATGCGCATAGGGGAACTGCCTTTCCGCGGCCTGGGCCGCTGTTTTGGATTGTTCAGTGTTGAAAAAGAGCCCATGGCTAAGGCCACGGGCTCTTTCGGTTGCGGAGAAAAGGGGAATTACTTCAGCTCGACCTTGCCGCCAGCTTCCTCGATCTGCTTCTTCAGAGCCTCGGCATCGTCCTTGGAAGCGCCTTCCTTGATGGTGGCGGGGGCGCCCTCGACGGTGGCCTTGGCCTCGGCCAGGCCCTGGCCGGTGATCTCGCGGACAACCTTGATGACCTTGATCTTGGCGGCGGCGTCGAAGCCGGTCAGAACTACGTCAAACTCGGTCTTTTCCTCAGCGGCGGGAGCGGCGCCACCGGCGGCGGGAGCGGCCATGGCGGCGGCGGAAACGCCGAACTCCTCCTCCAGAGCGTGGACAAGCTCACTGAGCTCCAGAACGGTCAGGCCCTTGATCTCTTCGATCATGGCGGTAACTTTCTCAGACATTGTATGGAACCTCCTGATAGTAAATTTTTATGGCAGGGTAGGGAGCCGCTTACTCGGCGGCGGGGGCTTCCTCGGCGGCCTCGGCAGGCGCGCCCTGCTTCTCGGCAATCTGCTTCAAGACCACGGCCAAGCCGGTGATGGGGGCCAGCATGGTGCCCAGGACCCGAGCTTGGAGGACAGGCAGAGCGGGGATGGAAGCCAGAGATTTGATGGTGGCCAGATCCACGGGCTTTCCGTCCATGAAGCCGCCCTTGATCTCGAACTTGTCTTTCAGCTTTTCGGCATAGTCGTTCATGATCCGGGCGGGAGCCACGGGATCCTCGCACAGCGCCAGGGAAGTGGTGCCGTTCAGCAGATCATCCAGGTCGCTGAGGCCGGTATTGTTGAAGGCGAAGCGGAGCAGTGTGTTTTTGACGACGGCGTAATCCACCGCGTTTTCACGGCACTCCCGCCGCAGGGCGGTGTCCTCTTCAACGGTGATACCCTTGTAGTCGACGATAACGCCTGCGGTGGCCTTCTGGATCTTTTCGGTCAGCTGGGCCACGATGGCCTGCTTCTCAGATAAGACTTTCGCGTTAGGCATAGTTGTTTTCACCTCCGTAGGAATGGGAATGCGCGTTCTAAAAAAGGAACGTCCCTGTGTCCGCAAAGGCACAAGGACGCATAGCAAATTCACATTTGCCGCCCTCGGCAGGGCTTACGGGCGGAGCCCACCTGCTGTCTTTGGAACGCAAGTGACATTATATGCAAAAGAAGGGGAATTGTCAATACCCAAAGCAAAATTTTACTTTTAAAATAGCGGAGGCCGGAAGAAGTCCTTTCTGAATACCCGCTTTTCAAAAAACTTCGGTTTTTTTGAAAATTCTTCTTGCATTTTCCGATGGATTCTGCTATGATAACACTTGTGCTTGTGGAAGCACGCACATATTATGCGACAGCGGGGAGGTGCAATGGATGGCTAAGTGCGAGTATTGCGGCAAAGGCGTGACCTTTGGTATTCAGGTCTCTCACTCTCACCGGCGTTCCAACCGTCCCTGGAAGCCCAACGTGAAACGTGTCAAGGCGATCGTGGATGGTTCCCCCCGCCACGTGTATGTCTGCACCCGGTGCATGCGCTCCGGCAAGGTTACCAGAGCGGTCTAACGAGAATGAGAAAAGCTCCCGGACAAATTGTCCGGGAGCTTTTATGCTGTCTGTAGGCCGCGCTCAGGACCGCCTGAAGTCCATTCGCAGGAGCTTTTTTCCGTTGGGAAGCCCGTGCTCCAGCGTACCGGCGGCGCGATAGCCAATCTCCCGCGTTGCGTTTACCAGCGCCGCCGCCTCCGCTTGGCGGTGCACTTGCTCCAGCGCGTCAAATGCATGGAGATAGGGGGAGTCCGATACCCAGCCTTGTTCCGCATTGATTTGTATGACGCAGGAGACGTATTCCGGCTCTACGTGCCGGAGCACCTGCTGGAAGCATGTATAGCCGATATACTCCACCAGAAGGTCCGCAAGGACCAGATCTGCTTTTGGCAGGCGGCAGGGCTCCTCCGTCAAGTCAACCCGCAGACATTCCAGCACGCCTTTCAGCGTGGGATGCCGCCTAGCTGCCGTTTCCAAATAAGCGGCGTTGACGTCGACGCCATACACCTTCTCAAATTGACCGTCTCGAATATGCTCCAGCCCGTTGCCGCCCGCAACGCCCAGGACCATGACGCTGGAAGCAGGGAAAGCGTTCAGCTGGCTCCGCATCAGATGGTTCAGTCCTTGGAGCTGCCGGACGGAATCCAGCTTCATGTGATTTTCATAATCCTCCAGCGTAATCGTTTCCCAAGGATTGCCCATTTACCCACCTCCATCTGCCGGAAGGGCTATTGCGTGGCAAACAGCGCCTCCCGCAGGCAAGCCAGCTCCTTCGACGTCAGGGTCACGCCTTTTCCATATTCACCGTGGCCTACATTCCAGGTTCTGGTGTCGTACACCGGCTCCCAGTTGTCCCAGCTGACC
Organism: uncultured Oscillibacter sp.; assembly: GCA_951800675.1. Next base: position 32,327 of record CATOKC010000006.1, on the reverse strand, counting down.
AGGTCCAACCGTTGTTGGAAGGGGGCAGGACGGCCAGACGCCGAACGATGAGAACGTTTCTCATGGCTCAGACCCGCTCCGCGAGCTTTTTACTGTACTCCGCCCGGAATTCCCCAAAGCGCCCCGCATCCAGGGCCTCTCGGATTTTTGCTGTCAGCTCGTTGTAAAAATAGAGGTTATGCAGTACCGCCAGGCGGAGGGCCAGAGTTTCCTCCGCCTTGAACAGGTGCCGGAGGTAGGACCGGGAGAACCGCTTGCAAACGGGACAGCCGCAGCTTTCGCTGATGGGCCGTTCGTCTGCGGCGTATTTGGCGTTGAGGATGTTGACGGTCCCCTCCCAGGTGAAGAGCTTTCCGTGCCGCCCATTTCGGGAGGGCATTACGCAGTCGAAGAAGTCTACGCCCCGGGCAACGCCCTCGATGATGTTGCTGGGAGTGCCCACGCCCATGAGATACCGGGGCTTTTCCCGGGGCATATGGGGCTCCACCGCCTCAATGATGTCGTACATGACCTGGGTGGGTTCTCCCACCGCCAGTCCGCCTATGGCGTAGCCGTCACAGTCCAGCTTGGAAATTTCCTCCATGTGCCAGACGCGGAGATCCTCAAAGGTGGCCCCCTGGTTGATGCCGAAGAGGAGCTGCTGGGGGTTGACGGTATCCGGCAGGGCGTTTAGTCGGTCGTGCTCCCGCTTGCACCGCTCCAGCCAGCGGAGGGTCCGTTCGCAGGAGTCCTTGGCGTACTCATAGGTTGCCGGATTCTCCACACATTCGTCGAAGGCCATGGCCACGTCGCTGCCCAGGTTGGATTGGATGCGCATGGACTCCTCCGGCCCCATGAAAATCTTCCGCCCGTCAATGTGGGAGGAGAAATAGACCCCTTCCTCCTTGATTCGCCGGAGGGGAGCCAGGGAAAAAACCTGGAAGCCGCCGGAGTCCGTCAGGATGGGGCCCTCCCAATTCATAAACTTGTGAAGCCCGCCCATCTGCCGGATCAGCTGGTCGCCTGGCCGGAGGTGGAGGTGGTAGGTATTGCTCAGCTCGATCTGACAGCGGACCTCCCGGAGGTCGAAGGTGTCTACACCGCCCTTGATGGCGGCTTGGGTGCCCACATTCATGAACACCGGGGTCTGAACCACGCCGCCGTGGGCACAGGAAAACTGGCCGCGCCGGGCGCGGCCCTCGGTTTTAAGCAGTTTGAACATCCGCTCCTCCTATGATTACAGACTATCGAAAAAAGCCCTGAGGTCCGCCTTTTTCTCCGCGGGGATTGCCTTCTTGGGGACGCCAAGCTCCGCCCCGGCCAGAGCGGTAAGCTGGTGAAAGCAGGCCGTGGGGTCCACCTGAGCCCGGATGCGGAGAAAGGCGTCCCGGGCCCCCGCCGCCCGGAAATCCTCCGGGGTTTCCAGACCTGCCTGGCGGAGGTTCTCCGCCAGCTTGGGGCCGATGTTGGGCAGCTCTTGCAGTGTCATTGCGCTTGCCTCCTCATGAAATGAACATGGCGTCGCCGAAGGAAAAGAAACGGTAACGCTCCGTCACGGCCTCCCGGTAGGCATTCAGCACCGCCTCTCGCCCCGCAAAGGCGGAAACCAGCATGATAAGCGTGCTTTCCGGCAGGTGGAAGTTGGTCACAAGGCCGTCCATGACCTTAAAGCGGCAGCCGGGATAGAGGTAGATATTCGTCCAGCCGGACCGGGGTTCCATGTGTCCATCCTCTTCCGCCCAGGACTCCAAGGTCCGGCAGGAGGTGGTGCCCACGCAGATGACCCGTCCGCCTTCCGCCTTGGTGCGGTTGATGAGCTCCGCCGTTTCCGGCGGGACAGTGCAGAACTCGCTGTGCATGTCGTGGTCCTCGATGGCCTCCTCCTTTACCGGGCGAAAGGTCCCAAGACCCACGTGGAGAGTCACATAGCCTAGGTTCACGCCTCTGGACGCGATGTCCCGCAGCAGCTCCGGGGTGAAGTGCAGCCCCGCCGTAGGAGCGGCAGCGCTGCCCAGGACCTTGGAATAGACGGTCTGATACCGCTCCTGGTCCTGGAGCTCTTCCTTGATGTAGGGGGGGAGGGGCATCTTTCCCAGGCGCTCCAGCACCTCCAGGAAAATGCCCTCATACTCAAAGCGGATGAGGCGATTTCCGTCCGCCTCCTCTTGGATGACCTCGGCGGCAAGGGAGCCGCCGCCAAAGGACATCCGGGACCCGGAGCGCAGCTTCCGCCCCGGCCGGACCAGGCACTCCCAGACGTTTTCGCCCTTGTCGGTCAGCAGCAGCACCTCGCAGGCACCGCCGCCCGGCAGCCTCCGGCCCAGAAGCCGGGCGGGCAGAACCCGGGAATCGTTCATAATCAGGCAGTCCCCAGGACGCAGAAGAGAGGGGAGGTCATAAAAATGCCGGTGGCCTGCCTCGCCGGTCCGGCGGTCCAGGGTCATCAGCCGGGACCCGTCCCGCTTTTCCATGGGGGTCTGGGCGATGAGCTCCTGGGGAAGGTCGTAATAAAAATCGCTTGTTTTCATGTCATATCCTTATCTGATTGTAATATCTGTATAATAGAAGTTCAGAATTTCCTGAAAGCTGTAGCCCAGCTCCGCCATGGCCTTGGCCCCGTATTGGCTCATTCCCACATTGTGGCCGTTCCCGGTGCCGGTGATGACAAAATTTCCGTTGGAGCTTCCCGCGCCGGAGGGCTGCTGGACCGCTCCGGATACGATTACGGTGCCGGAGGAGGTGATGGCCGAGGCGGAATTTCCCCGCAGCGTACCCACGGTTCCGCCGCCGGAAATCACAGAAACGCCATCCAGGGAGGCGAGCTGCCCGGTGCCGTTGACGGAGAGACCGCCAAAGCCGCCCTGGCGGCCATTGATGTCAAAGCGCATGCTACTGACGGATTTTTGATAGGTGCTGCTGTAGAAAATCATCCGGCAGTCGTCGCCGGTAAAGGTCTTGGTTCCGCCGGTTCCCACAAAAACCACCTGCTTGACGTTTCCAAGGGGCGTGTACTCCGAGACGTACACATCCTGAACCGTACCCACCGAATGACCCTTTTGGTCCAGAATCCAGCTGAGCTCCGCGGCGGTGTAGGTGACGGAGTAGCTGTTGTTGGGGACGGAGGTCTGAGCCTCGTAGGGATCGGTTTTTCCCTTCAAATACCCGGTTTCCGTGCCCCAGACGTTGGCCCCGTCCTCCGTGGCTCCGCCGTCGGAGGAGTGGTACACAGCGTCCTGCACCAACGTCCCGTTGTAGTAGATGCAAAGCCCGGCGGTATTCTCCACCGCCCGGTCGCTGGTCTCCGAGGGACCCGCGCCGCCGCTTCCATGGCCGTTGTAGACCTGACAGTCCACACCGCCGCACACGTCGAAGCCGCTGTCCCGCAGGTGCTTGCTGTGGCCCTGAACAAAGGTTCTGGCGCAGACGGCCTGGGCCTCCAGGGCCTCCAGGGGCCATGCGCCGCCCATCTCGTAGGGGATGACGCCTTTTACGTAGTCCTCCAGGCCCACCACGTTGATCACATTCAGATTTCCGCCGGTAACCCGGGGATACTCAAAGCCGCCGCCGTATTTATAGCCCTTGAACCAGGTGGAGGTCTCCCGGCCGGAGGGCCGGACCCCCAGAGAATGGACGCCGCTGCAATCAAATTCAAAGAGGACATCCGTGGTTTTGGTCCGGGTGACCATAACCCCGGTGGACGAGGAACGCACGGCCCGTCCGCTGTAGCGCCCGGCCTCGGCCTCCGCCTCTCCTTGGGATTCGTAGCAGCCCACCCGGACCACGTGCTCCCAGTCCACCCAGGCGGGCCAGCCCCCCTCGGACCGGGCCCGATCTGCCGCCTCCTCAAAGGAGCGGAAGCCGTCGATCTGGACGTGCCACTCACCCAGGGCACGAAAGCCCCCGGCGGGCACAGAGGGGGAATACGCGCCGCTGCCATCCATATAAATATTTCCAGCGGCGGTCATGGAGATGGTGGTTTCTCCTGTCCAGCCCAGAGAGGTAAAGGAGCGGTCCTCCTCAAAATAGCCGAATTCATAGCCCGAGCCCACCGCGTTTTCCAGATTGGCGGAAAACAGGGCGGAGGAGCCGTACCGCAGGCCTACCTTTACCATGCCGTTGGTGACGGCCTCCGCCTTTGGGGCTCCAAGGACAAAAAAAGTCACAACGAAGAACAGGGTCAGCAGCTTATTTTTCATGGAACCTCCCAACGGTCCCCGGCTTGACGGGCCGGAGAAATCATGATACCATACGTACAGTAGACATTTGTCCACACACCGAGCACAATGGTTGCCATATACAAGTATTATAATACAAGACCGCGTTGAATTCAACCAGGAAATCCAAGAGCGTCCAAGCACCAGCGCGGAGGGAGGAGTATATTATGAAACAGTACAAGGTCGGCGTCATCGGCTGCACCGGCATGGTGGGCCAGCGGTTTGTCACCCTTTTGGAAAACCACCCCTGGTTCCATCTGACGGCAGTGGCCGCCAGCGCCCGCAGCGCGGGGAAAACCTATGAAGAGGCGGCGGCCCCCCGCTGGGCCATGGCTTCCCCCATGCCGGAGGAGGCTAAGGGTCTGGTTATTCTGGATGCCGAGGGCGACGCGGAAAAGCTGGCGGCTCAGGTGGACTTCTGCTTCTGCGCCGTGGATATGAAAAAGGAAGAGATCCTGGCCCTGGAGGAGAAATACGCCAAGCTGGAGTGCCCCATCGTCTCCAACAACTCCGCCCACCGCTGGACGGATGACGTGCCTATGGTGGTGCCGGAGCTGAACGCGGAGCACCTCGAAGTCATTGAGGCCCAGCGGAAGCGGCTGGGCACCAAGCGGGGCTTTATTGCTGTGAAGAGCAACTGCTCTCTTCAGAGCTACGTTCCCGCCCTGCACCCCCTGTTGAGGTACGGCGTGGAAAAAGCTCTTGTATGTACCTATCAGGCCATCTCCGGCGCGGGCAAAACCTTTGAGCGCTGGCCGGAGATGGTGGACAACTGCATTCCCTACATCGGCGGCGAGGAGGAGAAGAGCGAACGGGAGCCCTTGAAGCTGTGGGGCAGGGTGGAGGACGGAAAAATTGTCGCCGCCCAGGGTCCTGCCATCACCGCCCAGTGCTTCCGGGTGGCCTGCCAGGACGGCCACATGGCGGCGGTGTTTGTGAAGTTCCAGGAGGGCAAAAAGCCCGCCATGGACCAGATCAAGGCGGATTGGGCCGCTTTCCGGGGCCCTGCCCAGGAGTTAGGGCTTCCCTCCGCCCCCAAGCAGTTCCTCCACTACTTCGAGGAACCGGACCGCCCCCAGACCCGCCTGGATCGGAATTTGGAAAACGGCATGTCCGTTTCCCTGGGCCGTTTGCGGGAGGATACGCAGTATGACTATAAGTTTGTGGGCTTGAGCCACAATACCCTCCGGGGCGCGGCGGGCGGCGCGGTACTCCTGGCGGAGCTGTTGTGTGCCAAAGGCTACATTGAGGCAAAGTAATTCCGGTATTCCCTTCATATCCTACGAAAGAGGCGGTTTTCCGCGGACATGCGGGCCGCCTCTTTCTGTCGGCTTTGGACCAAGAAAAGGAGTTGATTACTGTGAAGCGACCAATCTTTACAGGCTCTGCGGTGGCAATTGTTACGCCATTTAGAGAGCGTGGTGTAGACTTGGAGGCTCTGGGAAAGCTATTAGACTTCCAGTTGGAGAACGGGACGGATGCCATTGTCGTCTGCGGCACCACCGGCGAGGCCAGCACCATGACCTACCAGGAGCGGGCGGAAACCATTGCCTTCTGTGTCCGGCACGTGGGGGGCCGGGTTCCGGTGATTGCAGGGGCCGGGTCCAACTCCACGGAGAACGCCGTCACCCTCTCCCGGGAGGCGGAGCGCCAAGGCGCTGACGCTTTGCTGGTGGTGACGCCCTACTACAATAAGGCTACCCAGGCAGGGCTGATCCGGCATTACCGGACCATCGCGAACGCGACCGCTCTTCCCATCATTTTGTATAACGTTCCCTCCCGCACCGGGGTTTCCATCGCGCCGGAAACCTATGCCGCTCTGGCGGAGCAGCCCAACATCGTGGGGGTCAAGGAGGCATCGGAGAACCTGGGGAATGTTCAGCGGACACGAAAGCTGTGTCCTGAGGATTTCACCATCTGGTCCGGCAACGACGACGAGACCGTTCCCATCTGCGCCCTGGGGGGCAAGGGGGTTATCTCTGTGGTGGCCAACATCCTCCCAGCGGAGGTGCGCCGCTTGACCCAGCTGTGCTTGAAAAACGATTTTGCCGCCGCCGGGAAGCTGCAAGTACATTTAAAGGATTTTTGCGACACCATGTTTTGCGAAGTGAACCCCATCCCGGTAAAGACCGCTCTGGGACTACTGGGCTGGAGGGTAGGGGAGCTCCGGTCCCCCATGTGTCCGCCCAGTGGCGAGAATTTGGAGCGCATCAAAACCGTATTAGCTAAGTACGGGCTTGCGGTATAAAGGGAAAACGCCGTCCAGGTTTCCGGACGGCGTTTTCCTTGTTTTTACGTCTGCGGTTCCTTCCAATATGCTCCAATTGCCCGGATGTTCTCCTCCAGGGATTTGCCGCCGTCGTACAGCGGATCGTTTGTCCAGTACGCTAGATCATCCTGAAATGCTGCGCCGGGACCGCCGGAGCGGAATTCGCCGCTCACCGTAGTCAGCAGCAGCTCACTGTCCGCCAGGAGACCATGGACCTCCTCTAAAAACGCCGCAATCTCCTTTGGTTCAAAGCGCTCATGCATTTCGTTAAAGTTCATATCGAAGTCTACGGTTCCCGCCTGCGCCACCTGCTCCTGTCCAGTTTTGGTCAAGGAAAATAACGCATACGAATAGGAGGCGCAGCCCTGGTACATGGTGGGGAGATACCGGAGCAGGTAGTCCTCGCCCTTTACCCGGCAGGCGAAGCAGACTCCCCAGCCTGGGTGGGCCTCGGCGTAGGAATCGACCCAGTAAAGGAGGTTGTCCGCCGTTCGGACCCGGAGTTCATACCAGCTGGGTTGTCCCGCTTCCTTATCTCCGTAAACCGTCACCAGCTCCACAATTTCCGGTTCCCCGTCGTGGTCGAAGTCATAGCTCCCTGGCAAAAGTTCCCGGCTCTCCTCCAGGACGTGCCCCTTGAGCCTTCCGTCCCGCATCGCTATGCCGCAGGTGTAATACCTCTGCTCTCCCCAGTCGCCGCCTCGGCCAATGGTCAAACCCAGGCTGTTCTCCGACTGCCATACGCCCCAGGGCTCACTGTCCGGCAGAAACGTGTATTCCGGAATCGGGCTCCCGTCCGGCAGGGTGAAGGCCCATTCGGTCCAGCTCTCCGTTTCGATCACCGTAATGGAACACCAGGTTCGGGCGCTCCGGGTCAGGGCGGCGAAGTCACCCTCCGGAGACCAGAGAATGGACTGGGTATAGAAGCCGTCCCCCTCCCAGAGAATTTCCCCATTCTCTGCGTCCGTAATCTGGATGGTATCCGCCGGATAAGACCCCATGGCCGTGACGCTTTCCCGGTGTCCTGCCATCTGGGCCAGGAATTGTCCGCCTGGCGAAAGCGGTTCTCCCTCCAGAACAGCGGGCTGGATGGAATTGCTTTCTGGCAGGGCTTTCGGTTCTGCCTGAATCTCCGTCGGCAAGATTTCTTTTTCCGGGGTCTTTGCCGTCTCCGTCTGTCCACAGGCCGCCAGAAGCAGCAGCAGCGTCAAAATGCCCAGCAGCTTTTCCATAAGTTTCGCCCCTTACTACCTATTTAATAAGGTATAGTATAAGGTTCCACCGGGTTTGCCGTAATCTCAAAGCGGTTACACTTCTTTACAATCCGGTAACGCTTATTTGTGCGTCATGGGCAGGGCGCGGGGTACAGGAATTTTTTCGCAAAAAGTGTTGACCAGCCCAGGAACTTGTGCTATACTCAATTTTACCTGTGAGCGGGGCTTTTTTGTTGCGCGCTTTTCGCTTTTCAAGCCGCGATGGACAGGTCCCGGCAGGGAGGCAGACGGCCTTCCCCGGAGGAAGGCGAATATAAGGAGGTGCCGAAACAATGCGAGTCAAAGTGACCCTGAGATGCAACGAGTGCAAGCAGAGAAACTACAATACCATGAAAAACAAGAAAAATACCCCGGACAAGCTGGAACTGAACAAGTATTGCCGTTTCTGCCGGAAGCACACGCTCCACAGCGAGACGAAGTAATTGAAGAAAGGGCGTATTTGAAAAATGGCAGAAGCGAAGAAGAAGGATCGCGGCCTTTGGTTCCGCGAAATGAAAAGCGAACTGAAAAAGGTTGTTTGGCCCAATAGACAGACCGTGATCAAGAATACGGGTACGGTGCTGCTGTGCTCCGCTATCATCGGTGCGTTTATCTGGGTGTTCGACTTTTTGTCTGTTTCCCTGGTTCAGATGATCCTGAGCGCCTTCGGCGCCTGAGGAACGCAAGATGGCAGACAGCGCGAAATGGTATGTTGTGCATACCTACTCCGGCTATGAAAATGCCGTCAAGACCAGCATTGAGAAGTTCGTCACCGGACGGAACATGGAGGACATGATCCTGCGGATTGAGATTCCCATGGAAAACGTCACGGAAATTACCGAGAGCGGCGCTTCCAAGGAAGTGGCCCGGAAGGTGTTCCCCGGTTACGTGCTCATCAAGATGATTATGACGGACGAGACCTGGCATCTGGTGCGAAATGTCCGGGGTGTCACCGGCTTCGTGGGCACCGCCAACAAGGCCATTCCCCTGACAGAGGAGGAGGTTCTGGCCATGGGCATGGAGAAGCACGAGATTGTCGTCAAATACGGCTTGGGCGACCATGTGCGGATCATGGACGGCCCGCTGGCCAGCTTCACCGGCGTGGTGGAGGAGATCGAGCCGGAGAAAAACCGGGTCAGCGTCATGGTTTCCATGTTTGGCCGGGAAACTCCGGTGGACCTGGAGCTGGACCAGGTCGAAGTTCTGAATTGAGGGCCTGTTTTGGCTGCTGCCGGAAACAGGTTCTGACCGCGTATTTATGCGCAGGTGGGAGGGACGTACGCCGTCCCGCCAAACCACATTTTAAATCGTAGGAGGTGCCGCTCCATGGCACAGAAGATTACTGGTTATGTAAAGCTGCAGATTCCCGCGGGCAAGGCGACGCCCGCTCCCCCCGTCGGCCCCGCTCTGGGCCAGCACGGCGTGAACATTGCCGCCTTTACGAAAGAATTCAACGAGCGTACCAAAAACGACGCGGGCATGATCATCCCCGTTGTCATTACCGTGTACGCGGACCGCTCCTTCTCCTTCATCACCAAGACGCCTCCGGCGGCGGTGCTGATCAAGAAAGAGTGCAGCATTGAATCCGGCTCCGGCGTTCCCAATAAGACCAAGGTGGCAACTATCTCTAAGGCCAGCATCCAGAAAATCGCCGAGATCAAAATGCGGGACCTGAACGCCGCCAACCTGGAGTCCGCCATGAGCATGATCGCCGGGACCTGCCGGTCCATGGGCGTTATTGTCGGCGACTGACCAATATTTTAAGAGCGGCCGGATCGCCGCTCCATACAGTGGGAGGATTCCGTTCCGAAGAACCACTATGAGGAGGAAGTAACAGTGTTTAGAGGCAAAAAATATCAGGACAGCGCCAAGCAGATTGACAAGAACATTCAGTATGAGCCCTCCGAGGGTCTGGCGCTGGTCTGCAAGACCGCTACCGCGAAGTTCGACGAGACCGTCGAGCTGCATGTAAAGCTGGGCGTGGACTCCCGGCACGCCGACCAGCAGGTCCGCGGCGCCATCGTCCTGCCCCATGGCACCGGCAAAACCGTCCGGGTGCTGGTGTTCGCCAAGGGTGATAAGGCCGAGGCCGCCAAGGCCGCTGGAGCCGACTATGTGGGTGAGATGGATCTGGTGGAAAAGATCCAGAAGGAAAACTGGTTTGATTTCGACGTGGTGGTTGCCAGCCCCGACATGATGGGCGTGGTGGGCCGTCTCGGTAAGGTTCTGGGCCCCAAGGGCCTGATGCCCTCTCCCAAGGCGGGCACTGTGACCCCTGATGTGGCCAAGGCTGTCACCGAAGTCAAGGCCGGTAAGATCGAGTACCGCCTGGACAAAACTAACATCATCCACTGCCCCATCGGCAAGGTCTCCTTCGGCCCCGAGAAGCTGACGGAGAACTACAATACCCTGATGGGCGCCATTGTAAAGGCCAAGCCCGCTGCGGCCAAGGGCCAGTATATCCGCAGCTGCGTCGCCGCCGCCACCATGGGACCGGGCGTGCGTATGAATACCGCGAAGCTGGTTTGAAAGACCTGAAAGGGGGGACTTATGTCCCTCCTTTTTTCGTAAAGGGGATGCCGCATCTGCAAGGCGGCAGAGCGGCCAACGGCTGTGACGAAGAGTTCCCTATGCCAGTGACATTGGCTGCTGGGGTGTGTGTCCAAGGCTACGGGCTTTGGAATCCTTGTGGCACACAGGTCTTTGCAAACGTAAATTTCATTTTTTCGCCAGAGCGAAAACCAGGTTGTGCTTTTTGAGGAGCTTTGGGTTCAAACATCACGGCGCGGTGCGCGGTGATGTTTGCTTTTTTGCGGGATTTCCCGGGAATCTTCTGCGTGGAAGGTGTTGCGGAATTGGGAGATTTCATATATAATGGAAACGGACGCGTCTTGGACGCGAAAACCAAGGATGCCCGGCCCTTCCGCCGGAAAAAGGAGAAACGCCATGCGTGAAAACGGCTTAAAAGTGAAGGATTTTGTATCCCTTTTTAACTTGGAGGTTTTGAACCAGGGAAGCGATTTCGACAGCGCCCTGCTGACCGTTCCGGACCTGAACCGGCCCGGCCTCCAGTTTCACAGCTTTTACGACTATTTTGACCCCTGCCGCCTCCAGGTCATCGGTAAGGCGGAGGTCACTTATCTCCGGGGACTTTCCGACGCCCAGCGGCGCAAATGCTTTGACGACCTGTTTCTCTACGACATTCCCGCCCTGGTCATTGCCCGGAGTTTGGACTGTTTTCCGGAGTGCATGGAAAGCGCTATAGAGCATCAGAAAACCCTACTCCGGACCAATGAGGTAACGGTGACCTTTACCAGCCGGACCATTGAATACCTGAACCGGGTGCTGGCCCCCTGCGTTACCCGCCACGGCGTGTTGCTGGATATCTACGGAGAAGGCGTCATGATTACCGGCGACTCCGGTGTGGGTAAGAGCGAGGCGGCCATTGAGCTGATTATGCGGGGCCACCGGCTGGTGGCAGACGACGCGGTGGAGCTCCGCCGGGTCTCCGGCTGCCTGATGGGCTCTGCCCCGGAAGTCATCCGCAATTATATCGAGCTGCGGGGCATCGGCGTCATCAATGTGCAGCAGCTCTTCGGCGTTCGGGCGGTCAAGAACGAGGCCCAGCTGGATTTGGTGGTAAACTTCGAGCCCTGGGACAGCGAGAAGTTCTACGACCGTCTGGGTATTGAGGACCATTATATTGACATTCTGGATATTCAGGTCCCCACCCTCACCATTCCCGTGCGCCCGGGACGGAATCTGGCCAGCATCGTGGAAGTGGCGGCCATGAATAACCGACATCGGAAGCTAGGCTACAATGCGGCCCAGGAGCTGGCCCAGAAGGTGGATGCCCGAGCGGATGGAAAGCTGTAAGGAGGAAACGATATGTATATCGGCATTGACGTAGGTGGTACGAACTTAAAAGCCGGCCTGGTGGACGAGACAGGCCGAATTATGAAGGTGGAGCGGACTCCTTTGGATTTCCAGGGACCGGAGCGCTTTGCGCAGACCCTGGCGGAGCTGTCCAAAAAGGTTATGCAGGATAAGGTCCGGTGGGTGGGGGTGGGCTTGCCCGGGGCGGTGGATGGCGGCGACGTGTTGTTCACCACCAACATCCCCATGGAGAATGTCCCACTGGAAAAGCTCTTCCGGCAGCATCTGGATTTGCCTTTGCTGCTGGGCAACGACGCGGACTGCGCCGCCGTAGGCGAGTTCTTTGGCGGCGCGGGGAAGGGGACCCGGGATTTTGCCGTGGTAACTCTGGGCACCGGCGTGGGCGCAGGCATTATCATAGACGGGAAGCTCCGGGGTGGATTGGCCTCCAGCGAGGCGGGCCATATGGTCATCTGCCAGGACGGCGAACCCTGCAACTGCGGCCGCAAGGGCTGCTGGGAGCGCTATGCCTCCGCCACGGGCTTGATTCAGCAGACGAAGCGGGCCATGGAGGCCCATCCGGAAAGTGCTCTGCATCAATTTGCCGCGGAGCACGGTGTGGAGGGCCGAACGGCGTTCCAGGCGGCGGAAGCTGGAGACGAAACGTCTTTGGCGGTCTGCCGGGACTATGTGAACTATCTGGCCAGCGGCCTGGCCAGCCTCATCAACGTCCTGCGTCCGGAGGCGGTAGCCATTGGAGGCGGCGTGGCCGCCGCGCCGGAACGGCTTTTGCTGGAGCCTCTGCGGGAAGCTGTGGCAAAAGAGAGCTTTTCCCGCCACGGGGGCCGGATTACGAGAATTCTCCCGGCAGAGCTGGGGAACGACGCGGGCATCATCGGCGCGGCCATGCTGGGCCGGGTGATGTGAGAAAACAAGGAGGCCCTTGCATGGACTGGGTGACGCAATTTGACAAACAGATGAAGGACTACCTGCCGGACATGGAGGTCCTGCGGGAGGAGTCTATGGCGAAGCACACTTCCTTTCGGGTAGGCGGTCCGGCAAAGCGAATGGCGTTTCCGGAGCAGGGGGAACAGCTGGTGCTTCTGCTGTCCATGGCCCGGGACTGCGGAGCACGGCCTCTGGTGATTGGCAACGGCACAAACCTGCTGGTTCCTGACGAAGGGCTGGACCGGCTGGTAATTGCCACCGGCCGGATGCGGAAGTTGGAGACCCAGGGGGAGCCGAAGCATATGGTCGCGGCGGCGGGAGTTCCCCTGGCAAAGCTGGCGGATTACGCCTGCAAGCTGGGTTCAACGGGCTTGGAGTTCGCCCATGGCATCCCCGGCACGGTGGGCGGCGGGCTGTATATGAACGCCGGGGCCTATGGTGGGGAGATGTCGCAGGTGGTTTTGGGGGCGTCCGTCCTGCTTCCGGAGGAGGGCTTGAGGCATCTTTCCCGGGAGGAACTGGACTTTGGCTATCGCCGGAGCTTTCTGTCGGACCATCCGGACGCCGTTGTACTGTATGTCCAATTCCACTTGATACCTGGCAGTCCGGAGACCATTCGGGAGACCATGCGAGACCTGATGGCTCGTCGGAAGGCCAGCCAGCCTCTGGAATGGCCCAGCGGGGGAAGCACCTTCAAGCGGCCGGAGGGCCATTTTGCCGGAACCCTCATCGACCAGTGCGGCTTGAAGGGGCTGACGGTGGGCGGAGCCCAGGTCAGCAAAAAGCACGCGGGCTTCCTGATCAACCGGGGCGGAGCCACCTGTGCTGATATCAAGGAACTGATCCGGCAGGTGCAGGAGCTTGTTTTTGAAAAAACCGGCGTCCGGCTGGAGCCGGAGGTCAAGTTTGTGGAGTAAAGGGGAGTTTTTCCCATGGAAATTTTGATCATCTCCGGTCTGTCCGGCGGAGGAAAGAGCAAGGCGGCCTCCTTTTTGGAGGACAGCGGCTTTTATATCGTGGACAACATGCCCGCCGCCATGATTTTGAAATTTGCGGAATTCTGCGCCGGAGGCGGCGGGCGGTACGCCCGGGTGGCCCTGGTATATGACGTGCGGACGGCGGAGTCCTTTAACGAGCTGTTCGACGTGCTGAATAAATTAAAGGGCATGGAGGGTGTCTGCCGGATGCTGTTTTTGGACGCCTCTCCGGCGGCCATTATCAAGCGCTATAAGGAAACCCGCCGCCGACATCCCCTGGAGAAGGAGACAGATTCCCTGGAGGAGGCCGTGGAGAAGGAGCGGGAGCTGATGCTTCCCGTGAAGGAGCGGGCGGATTTCATCATCGATACTACCCGCCTCTCCACCGCCAAGCTGCGCCGGGAGCTGCTGCGCATCTTCAACGGCGAGGGGGAACAGGGGGGAATGACAGTGAACATCACCTCCTTTGGCTTCAAATACGGACTCCCCCTGGAGGCCGACCTGGTGCTGGACGTGCGGTTTATGCCCAATCCCTTTTACATTGAGGAGCTGCGCCACCAGACCGGTCTGGATAAGCCGGTGGCGGATTACGTGTTCAGCTTCCAGCAGACCCATGATTTCCTCCGCAAGGTGGAGGACCTGCTGAGATTCACCCTGCCTTTGTACGCAGAGGAGGGGAAAACCGGGCTGGTCATCGCCGTGGGCTGTACCGGGGGACACCATCGCTCCGTAGCCATTACTCATGCGCTGACGGAGTTCGTCCGAGCACAGGGCTTCCCTGTGGCGGAGCATCACCGGGATATGGAACGGGCCGTTTGAGCTGGAAAGGAGCCCTATGGAATACCGACCTTACCGCGCGCCTCGAAAGCACGGTCCCCGGATCGCCGTTATCGGCGGCGGGCACGGCCTTTCTAACATGCTGCGGGGCTTGAAGGATTACACGGAAAACCTCTCCGCCATTGTCACGGTGGCGGATGACGGCGGCGGCTCCGGCGCTCTGCGTCAGGACCTGGGAATGCCTCCTCCGGGAGACATCCGAAACTGTCTGGTGGCCCTGGCCAACACGGAACCGCTGATGAAACAGATGATGGATTATCGTTTCCAGGAGGGGACTCTGGCGGGACAGAGCTTTGGAAATCTGTTTTTAGCGGCGCTTAACGGCATTTCTCCCAGCTTTGACACGGCGGTTCGCCGGATGAGCGAGGTTCTGGCTATCACCGGCCGGGTATTGCCTGTCACCACTGCCGACGTGCAGCTGGAAGCGGAGTTTGAAAACGGGGCCAGCGTCATCGGCGAGTCTAAGATTTTTCAATGTAAGAAAAAAGAGGACTGCCGCATCACCAAAGTGCGGCTGCTGCCAGAGCACCCTAAGGCCCTGCCGGAGGCTTTAGCCGCTATCCGTGAGGCGGATATGATCGTCCTGGGGCCAGGGAGCCTATATACCAGCATCATTCCCAACCTGCTGGTGGACGGCATTGTGGACGCCATTCGGGAATCCTCCGCCTTAAAGATTTATGTCTGCAACGTGATGACCCAGGAGGGAGAGACCGAGGGCTACACCGCCTCGGACCACATTGCGGCCTTGTTTCAGCACTCGGTACAGGGGCTGTTCCGGCTTTGCCTGGTGAACTCCTCACCCATACCTTCGGATGCGGCGAAACGTTACGCCGAGGAGGGAGCGGAGCTGCTGCGTTATGATGCGGAGCGCTGCGCAGCCCTGGGCGTGGAGCTGGTCAGCCGCCCCATCGCCACAGTGCAGGACAGTTACGTCCGGCATCATCCTGATAAGCTGGCCCAGGAATTGATCCTCCTCCATGCGGAGCGGAACGTCCGCATTGCCGGAGGACGTTACCGGACGGAGTAATCTAAAAATCCTTTACATCCATTGCGGGCAAGGAGGTTTGAGCGGTGTCCTTTTCCTTTGATACGAAAAATGAGCTTTGTAAGCTGCCGGTTCAAAGACGTTGCTGCGCCTTGGCGGAGGCTTACGGAATTCTGCTTTACTGTCACACCTTCAGTTCCTCTGAGGTCCGAATTATTACAGGAAACCCCAATTTTGTCGCCCGGCTGCCCCGGCTGTTTCAGCGTGCTTTCGACCTCCGGTTTGACCGTCAGCCGGACCCAGAGCGGGCAGAGGGGGGAAAGATGGTTTTCCAGATTACAGAACGGGAAAAACTGGACTGCATCATTGATCGTCTGGGTTACGATCCCCGGCAGAGTCTGGCCCTCCACGTCAACTTCGCTATGGTGGAGGAGGAGTGCTGCCGGGCTTCCTTTTTCCGGGGGTGCTTTTTTGCTGGGGGAAGCATTACGGACCCCTCCAAGCGTTACCATTTAGAGCTGACCAGTTCCCATCTTCAAGCCAGCCGAGAGCTGGAGGTGCTGCTCCGGGAGAGCGGGTATCCGCCCAAAAGCCTGACTCGGAATGGAAGCGCCGTGATCTATTTTAAGCAGAGCGACCAGGTTGAGGACTTCCTCACCCTCATCGGCGCACCGGCGGCTGCCATGCGGATCATGTCCACCAAAGTGGAAAAGGGCATCCGCAACAGCGTGAACCGGCGGCTGAATTGCGACAGCGCCAACTTGGATAAGGCGGTAGAGGCCGCGCAAAGCCAAGGGGCGGCCATCCGAAAGCTGGAGGCGGCGGGCCGGCTTCAGGATTTGCCGGACAAGCTTCGGGAGACGGCGGCCCTGCGCTTGGCGCACCCGGAGCTGAGCCTGTCGGAGCTGGCGGAGACCTTTGACCCGCCGGTGACAAAATCCTGCCTGAATCACCGGCTGCGGAAGCTGGTGGAGCTGGCACAGGGAGTGTAGGTGACCACCAGGACAATGGCGGCAGTTAGCGGGAACTTGGACGAGTGAATAAGGAGAACTGCAAATGCAATCTGACGTGAAGAAATGGACCCAACTGTTTCCCATGGACCGGCAGCCTTCTATGGAGGAGCTTGACCGCTATGCGGACAACCCTCTCTGGCCGGAGCTCCGGCAGTATTTGAAAGACGCTTACGGCGCGGAACCCCGGATGGACTACAGCCGCTGCGGCCTGGAGCCGGGATGGAATGTGAAATTCAAAAAGGGGAGCAAGGCCCTGACCACCGTGTACCTTCGTCCGGGCTATGTAACGGCGATGGTTTCCGTCTCGCCTAAGGACGAGGCCGCGGCGGAGGGGATCCTTTTGACCTGCACGGAAGCCACCCGGATCCTGTATCAAAACACGGCTTCCTCGAAAATGGGGCGCTGGCTGATGCTGGATTTGACCTCCCCGGAGCTTCTGGAGGATATCAAGGCCCTGCTGGCCCTTCGGGCGAGGCCGATAAACCGATAAGAGAGAAAGGGGGAGCCGCTATGTCCTTCGTCCACCTGCACGTTCACACGGAATACAGTCTGCTGGACGGCGCGTGCCGCATCCGGGACTTACCGAAAATCGTGAAGGAAATGGGGCAGAATGCCTGCGCCATCACAGACCACGGGGTTATGTACGGCGCGGTGGACTTTTACCGTGCCTGCAAGGCGGAGGGCATAAAGCCCATTATTGGCTGTGAGGTCTATGTCACGGCGGAGGGCCGCCGCCTCACCGACAAGGTTCACGAGTTCGATTCCGAGAGCCGCCATCTGGTGCTTCTTTGTGAAAATGAGGAGGGCTACCGGAACCTTTCCTATATGGTCTCCATGGCTTGGACCGAGGGTTTTTACATCAAGCCCCGGATTGACTTAGAGCTCCTGCGGGAGCACAGTCGGGGCTTAGTGGCCCTCTCCGCCTGCTTGGCGGGAGAAATTCCCCGGCGGCTGCGGAACGGGGAATATGAAAATGCCAAGCGCTACGCCTTGGAGATGGCGGAGCTCTTCGGGCCGGACCACTTCTATCTGGAAGTTCAGGACCACGGTATCCGGGACCAGGCGGTGGTAAACCGGGGGATTCTCCGGATTCATGAGGAGACGGGCCTTCCCATGGTCTGTACCAACGACGCACACTATCTCCGAAAGGAGGATGCGGAGGCCCACGACGTGCTTTTGTGCATCCAGACGGGAAAAATCCTGGACGACGAAAATCGGATGCGCTATGAACCCCGGAATTTCTACCTCCGCAGCGAGGCGGAAATGGCGGAGCTGTTCTCCGAATTTGAGGGAGCCCTGGAGAACACAGCGAAGGTGGCGGACATGTGCGGTATGGACTTCACCTTTGGCAAGTACCACCTGCCGGAGTTTCAGCTGCCCCCGGGCTATGACAGCTTCTCTTATTTAAAAAAGCTCTGCGACGAGGGCTACCAAGCCCGCTACGGGGACAATGGGGCCCACCGGGAACAGCTCCGGTATGAGCAGGACATGATTGAGAAGATGGGCTTCACGGACTACTTTCTCATCGTTTCCGACTTCGTTCGCTACGCCCGGAGCGTGGGCATCCCCGTGGGACCGGGCCGGGGCAGCGCGGCGGGGTCCATGGTCAGCTACTGCCTCTACATCACGGACATAGACCCGGTGAAGTATGGGTTATACTTCGAGCGTTTCCTGAACCCGGAGCGGGTGAGCATGCCGGATATCGACATGGATTTTGGCGACACCCGAAGAGGGGAGGTCATCGAGTACGTCCGCCGGAAGTACGGCGAGGATCACGTGGCCCAGATCGTCACCTTCGGCACCATGGCCGCCCGGGGCGTGGTGCGAGACGTGGGCCGGGTGATGAACCTGCCCTATGCCGAGGTGGACCAGATCGCCAAGCAGATTCCCAACGCCCCCGGGGCCCATATTACCCTGTCGGATGCCCTGCGGCTGACGAAATCCCTCAGCGACCTGTACAACAGCGACGAGCGGGTGAGGCGGCTTATCGACACCGCCCAGATGCTGGAGGGCATGCCTCGGAATGCCTCCACCCATGCCGCCGGGGTGGTCATTACGAAACGGCCTGTCTACGAGTACGTGCCTCTTGCGAAGAATGACGACATCGTGGTCTGCCAGTACGGTATGGTGACGCTGGAGGAGCTGGGGCTTCTTAAAATGGACTTTCTGGCCCTGCGGAACCTGACGGTGCTGGAGGACGCGGTACAGCTTCTCCGGCAGCAGCAGCCGGATTTCCGACTGGAGGACATTCCAGAGGGAGACCAGGAGACCTATGAGATGCTGGCGGCGGGGAAAACCTCCGGCGTGTTCCAGATGGAGTCCACCGGCATGACGGGAGTCTGCGTGGGGCTGAAGCCCCAGAACATTGAGGACATCACCGCCATCATCGCCCTGTACCGTCCGGGACCCATGGATTCTATTCCCCGGTTTATTGCCTGCAAGCAGGACCCCTCGCTTATCAAGTACCGCCATCCTTCCTTAGAGCCCATTCTGGCCGTTACCTATGGCTGCATTGTCTACCAGGAGCAGGTTATCAAGATTTTTCAGGACTTGGCGGGCTACTCGCTGGGGCAGGCGGACATGGTACGCCGGGCCATGAGCAAAAAAAAGGCCAAGGACATTGAAAAGGAGCGAGAGGCGTTCCTCCATGGTGACCCGGAGCGGAACATCTCCGGTTGCGTGGCAAACGGTATCCCAGAGGCCACGGCGGAAGCCATTTACCAGGAAATCTACGATTTCGCAAACTACGCCTTCAACAAGGCCCACGCGGTCAGCTACGCCGTGGTAGCCTATCAGACGGCGTATTTCAAATGTCATTACACCCGGGAGTACATGGCGGCCCTGCTGACCTCTGTGCTAGATAACTCCGACAAGGTGGCGGGCTATATCAATGAATGCCGGGACTGCGGCATCGCCCTGCTTCCGCCGGACATCAACCGCTCCTTGGACCGCTTTACCGTGGAGGAGGGCGGCATCCGATTCGGGCTGGTGGCGATTAAGAATATCGGCCGGGGCTTTATTCAGGCCGTCATGAAGGAGCGGGAGGAGTCCGGGCCCTTTGTCTCTCTTCACGACTTCTGCCGCCGGATGGCGGGCAGCGATATGAATAAGCGGGCCCTGGAAAACCTGATCCGGGCCGGTGCCTTCGATGGGACCGGAGCCCGGCGGGCTCAGCTGATTCGGGTCTATGAGAAGGTGCTGGATGCCGCGGCGTCTCGTCAGAGGCAGAATCTGGAGGGACAGCTGGATTTCTTCGGCATGTCTGCCGCGTCCGCCGTTCGAAGGACGGAAGAGGTTCATCTGCCGGATATTCCGGAATTCACCGCCCAGGAGCGGATGACCATGGAGAAGGAGACCACGGGGCTTTATCTCTCCGGGCACCCGATGGACGCCTACCGGGACATTGTGAGGCGGCTGCGGGTTCCCCAGATCGGAAAGGTGCTGGAGGACTTCGCCCAGGAAAACGGCCCCAGCCGCTTTGCTGACGGGCAGTATCTGACCTTGGCGGGGGTGGTGACCTCCAGCAAGACCAAGACCACCAAAAACAACAGCCTCATGGCCTATGTAGTGGTGGAGGATGAAACCGGGTCTATTGAAATGCTGTGCTTTAGCCGGACGCTGGATATCTGCGGCCCCTACCTCCGGGAGAATCAGGCCGTGGTGGTGAAGGGAAAGCTGTCTGTCCGAGACGAAAAGGCCCCTCAGCTCATGTGCGACTCCGCCTACCCCCTGGAGACAGCAGAGGGAGGGATGCCGGCCCAGCCGCCGGCCGCTCAGGACAACAAGCTGGTGAAGGGGGAGACCTTGTATCTGAAATTTCCCTCTCTGGACCATCCGTCGCTCCGGCACATGAAACTGGTGTTTACCATGTTCCCAGGGGATACCCAGGTGAAAATGGTCATGGCGGATACCCGGAAGGTCTATGGCACTCGGGCGCTGCTCCACAAGGCTTTGTTGGAGGAAGCCCGGGAAACCCTGGGAGAGGAAAATGTGGCGGTCAAATAAACAGCGCGGGTACGGAAGCTCCGTACCCGCGTTTTTCATGGGTTCCCAGAGAAAAGCAACTGGATGATCTGGCCGTACAGCTTCTCCGGCGCTTCCTGAAAGCGCTTGGCCGCCGCCTTGGCTTGGGCCTGATCCACCATCATCAGCTTAAGATCCATAACGCCGCCCTTATCGTCGGTCAGCTGGAGGCGCACCGTGTAGGTGCCGTTTGGCCGCTGCTCCACAGAGGCTTTCACCTGTCGCTGGCGGAGGAGCTTCCGGTTCCAATCCTCCAGGTTTTTGTCACAGCGCTGCCGGACGGAATAGGGAAGGCTGGATTCACAGGTGGCGCCATTCCGGCGACCCTTGTCCGTGAGGGCATAGAGACCGTTTTGGTCCAGGGTCAAGTGCTCCGTGCGAACCAGGTCGGCCAGGCAGTCGGAGAAGTCGAAATAGTCAATGGCATCGTCGCAGAGGGTCAGGTCCAAAATGGTGTCGAAGGGCACTGGCTCCCGCACCCTAGCGGCGATGTAGAGAATGAGAAATTTAATTTCCAGCTTGTCCTGAATAAAGCCCGGCATGAGATTTGTCCTCCTCTCCGGCGTTCGTTCCCCAATGGATTTCTTGTTCATTATACCCCGCCGAGGCGAAAAACACAAGCCCGGGAAGCGATTCTGGAAATTTGTCGAAAATTGCCTTGACGGTTTCCCTGGACATTGGTATCATAGGGACAGCTTAAAACATGAAAGGCGGCGGCGAGATGAAAAAACGGACGCTGGCGATCTTACTGGCGGCATGGATGCTTTTAGCCCTGGCGGGCTGTGGAGGGAATACGGAGGAGGAACCGCTTCCCCCGCCTGTGGAGAACGAGTATCCGGCCCCGCCCCCAGAGCCAGAGCCAGACCCGGAGCCCGATGTCCCGGCGGGAATCAACCCGCTGACGGGCCTTCCCATGGAGCCGGAGTATGAGAACCTGCGGCCTATGGCTGTCATGCTGAACAACCTGAAAGCGGCCCAGCCCCAGTTGGGCATTTCACAGGCGGATATCATTTACGAGGTCCCTGTGGAGGGGGGCATCACCCGGATGATGTGCCTTTACCAGACGGTAGAGGGCGTGGATATTCTGGGAAGCGTCCGGTCCGCCCGGCCCTATTTCGTAGAGCTGGCCCTGGGACACGACGCGGTATACATTCACGCCGGAGGCAGCCAAGAGGCGTATTCCAACCTGCGGAGCTGGAAGGTAGACCACATGGACGGCGTTCGGGGCGGAGACGACGCCCAGATTTTCTGGCGGGACCCGGACCGGAGGCGGAACAACGGCTATGAGCACAGCTTGATTACCTCCGGGGAAAAGATTCTGGCGTATTTGGACCAGTGAAAGATTGAGACGGTACACGCAGATAAGTGGAATTATCTCCAAGCGTTCACAGAGGACGGGACACCGGCGGCAGGAGAGACGGCAGAGCACATCAAGGTCCGCTTCTCCGGCTATAAAACCGGGACCTTTGACTATGACGCAGCTACTGGGAAATACCTGGTGGGCCAGTATGGTGAGGAGCACGTGGACGGCAGTACCGGCAGCCAGGTCAGCGCCACCAATGTGCTGGTGCTGAAAACCTCCACCACAGTTCTGGACGACGTGGGCCGTCTCCGCGTTCAGCCTACCGGGGAGGGGGAGGGCCTCTTCTTCTGCGGAGGCAAAACCGTTCCCATCCAATGGAGTCGGAAGGACCGAAACAGCGCTTTTGCCTACACGCAGGAGGACGGCCGGTCGCTGGCTCTTGGAAAGGGAAACAGCTATGTCTGCATCCTCAGCGCCAAGACTAGTACGGTAGAATATGAATAAGCGGAAGGACCGCCCCGAGAATGGGGCGGTCCTTTCTTTTTACTTGCGGCAGGCGCAGCAGCACTCCTCGTAGTTTTCGGGAAGCCGCACCGTGTTGGGCGGGAAGAACTCGCCCACCGGGAAGGCGATGTTGCGGAAGATGCCGCAGGGGTCCTCGGTCCCGCTTCCGCAGGAGCACTCCCTATCGGGCATGCAGTAGTCGTACACAGGCACCAGGAGCTGGGAGTCCCGTTCCAGGCGGACGATGGAGAACTGGCCCAGAGTGACGTAGATACGGCGGCTGTCGTCGCCGCTGGAGAGCTCTCCGTCAAAGCAGCTATTGACAAAGGAGGGCACCTCGCAGAGCTCGCAGTCGCAGTCCCGCTTGCCGCAGCAATCCATGATTCGGGCATCCAGGACGATGGGGTCCACGGCCTCTACCACAGCTACGGGCAGGTTGGAACGGCTGGTAAGCTGGAGATCCGGCTCGCCGGTGCGAAGCTCGGAGGAGAAAATCTTGGCATTCCCCTCGCTGCCAAAGAGAATGGCCCGTTTGTCAAAGACACAAAGGCCCTCTACGGTAACAGGGGCGGGGCAGCTCAGATAAGCCTGGAGCGTGACGGAGTAGAAAAAGCGCATGTCGACGGTATAGAAGCCCCGATTAAAGCTGACGGGCTCCACATCGACATAGACGTAGAGCAGTTTCGCGCTGCCGCCCTTGACGGACAGGGCGCGGTTGATGACGTCCACATACTGAAGCTTGGGATAGAAACGCAGGTCCTCGATGCAGTCCTTGTCTCGGCAAGAATCGTACACTTTCCGTGTATGAATGCAAACTGCCTCTCGGATGCCGCTGAGGTCCTCCACGGGACCGGGCATGACTTTCTCGGGCATTGCAATACCTCCTAATAAGTAACTGGCGAAGGAACAAAGTCCTTTCAATCCAGTGTATGCGCCGCCGCCCGGGAGGTGAAAGAGAGGGGCTTATTCCAGCTCCTCCCGCAAAAGAGCGTACATGCAATAGGACTGCGCCCGCCCGTTTTTATAGACGCCATTTCGCATGATGCCCTCACAGGTGAACCCCGCCTTTTCCAGTACCCGGCGGGAGCCTACGTTCTCTGCAAAAGGCTCCGCGAACACACGGAGGATGTCAAAGCGGTCAAAGGTTTCCCGACAGATGAGCCGCACCGCCTTCGTCATAATGCCTTTGCCCCAGTATTTTTCCGCCAGCCAGTAGCCTAGTTCGGCGGATTTTTCGTACACGTCGTCCTTGACGGAGATACTGATGCTACCGGCGGCTGTTCCATCTATCACAATGGTCCGCATAAGCTGCCGGGCCTCGCCTTGGGCAATACAATCTCCTACAAACCACTCCGCATCCGCCAAAGTATAGGGAGAAGGGAACACGTTTCGCAGGTTCGCCGCAATGCTTGGATTATTGGCCGCTGCGGCAATGGGCTCCGCGTCCGTCAGTTGCCAGGGTCTCAGGATGAAAGAACACATGGGGCACACCTCCAAATAAAGAATTTAACGCTCATTATAGCAGTGGAGGAGGCTCTTGTAAACGGTTCACTCTGGCGTTCTTTGGAAGGGTGGTGGAAGAAATAGGAAATCTCCCGAAGAAAAGGCTTGCAAAACTCTCAGTATCTGGTATAATAGATATATTCTGATTACACCTGATTACACAAAAGGAAGGAAGCACTCAATGGATTACACAATTCTCATGTTGGTCGTCATGCTGGCGATCATGTATTTCCTGATGATCCGCCCGGAGAATAAGCGGAAGAAAAAAGCGCAGGAAATGCGAGACAGCTTGAAAAAGGGTGATGTTATCACCTCTATCGGAGGCATCATCGGCAAGATTGTCTCCGTCAGCAAAGACACCATTGTGATCGAAACCAGCGATGACCGGGTCCGCATGGAGCTGACCAAGTGGGCCGTCAGCTCCGTGGGCGTCCAGAGCGGTGAGCAGCCGGAAGAGAGGAAGGAAGAAAAGAAGCCCGCCAAGAAGGAAGAGGAAAAGAAGGAGTCCGAGGGCGAGAAGAGCAGCTGGAATCCGGAGGTCTAAACCTTCTAAAAACCTCCTTCGATTTTGTCCCATTCAAAACGCATACCCCTCCCTCCCAAAGAATATGCTTCTCTTAGGAGCATGTTTCGAGGGAGGAGTTTTTTATGGCAAAGGGACGGAAAAAGCTGGCCCTATGGCAGGGCTTTCTGGCGGGTGGACTGCTGACGCTGGGCGTGTATCTGCTGGGGTTGTCGATTTTAACGCTTTTATTGGTGAAGGGCATACTGTCGGAAGGGGGGAGTTTTCCCATGGTAGCGGCCCTGTGCGCGCTGGCGGCTCTGTCCGGGGGACTGCTGACGGTGCGCCTGACCCTTTGGCGAGCCGGGGGAGCCCTGACGGCGGCACTGTTTCTATCTGTGCTGCTGCTGGCAGGACTGGGCTTCTGGGAGGAAATCGCCTGGCTGGGCCGGGGCGGCATCTTGCTGCTATGCGGCTTGACCGGGGGACTGCTGGCCGGAGTGGCTAGGCCCGGAAAACAGCGGCGTCGAAAATGAAGGAGCGGAACACTTTGTTGGATTGCACAAAAACGTCGTTTTTCTCCAAAATCTCCCCCCGGGGGCGCTATGCCCTCGCCTCCGGAGGTGGGAGAGGCGCTGGCGGAAGATATGGGATGAGCAGGGAAGAGCCGCCCCCAGATGTGGATGGAAGGGGGGCGTGAGAAGGTCTCTTCTCCTCCTTTTTTGCCTGTTTACATAATGCTGTTTACATAATATTTTGTCATAACTCCCAAAAAAGTGCTTTTTTTCGGAAACATCTTGCGAAAACCGGAAAGTTGCGCTATATTATGAGTACAAACAAATTTTACGCAGTTACACACCTTCTCCCGTGCCCTTACCGGTAGGAGGGTGTTTTCTTATCTGATGGTCGAATTCTCCGGCTTTTTCCAAAACGAGTATAAGCCGCCCCTCCTTCTCATAGGATGAAATGAGGTGAGGTGGTTTGAAATGGAAGAGGCGGGAAATGGCGGAGTGGAGACAACAGTTGTCCCGCTTATTGTTTCTGGCGCTGTTTTTTTTCGCCGGCGTCATTTTGGGACAGGTTTTTTCCGGCCGAATTCCGGACGATACAGGCGACGAGTTGGCCCGCTACCTGACGGATTTCTTGAAGGTGGGGGAGGGGGATCCAACCCTGCGGACGGTGCTGTCGGCGGCGGCACTCTATTTCCGCTATCCGCTGGCCGCGTTTTTGCTAAGCTTCGCATCCATCGGCGTGCTGCTGCTTCCGCTGATAACGGGGGCCTTTGGGTTTTTCCTGTCCTTTTCCGTCTGCTGCTTTACAGCTGCCTTCGGCTTCGACGGTGTGCTGCTGGCTTTGGCGGTGTTTGGTCTCCGGTGCGCGGTGACGTTGCCCTGCTATTTTCTGCTGGCCGTTCCAGCATGGGAACGTTCGGTGACTTTGGCCTGTCTGTCTCTTGGCGGCGGACGGCGGACTGTACCTGCGCTGTGTGGCCGGGCGTGGTGGACCCGCTTTGCGGTGATTTCCGGAGCGCTTCTGGCGGGGATGTGCGCTGATTTGACTCTGGCCCCCTGGTTTTTGCGGCAGCTTTTAGAGCGGATACTGTTAGGATAAGAAACACGGTCTTTGACTGGTGAGATTGAGAAAGAGAGAAGGGATTGTTACGGACGAGATCACGCGCTATGGGGAATATCTGGTGAGGGAAAAACATGCCTCCCAAAATACTGTGGCCTCTTATCTGCGGGACGTGACGCAGTTCTCGGACTATTTGAAAGCCCGGGGACCCAGCTTGCTGGAGGTCACCGCCGAGACGGTCCAATCCTACATGGACTGGATGCTGAGTCGAGGAAAGTCCGCCGCCTCCGTTACCCGCTATCTGGCCTCCGTGAAATCCTTTTATAATTTTCAAATGTTCAGCGGCAGGGTGAAGGTTAATCCCGCCAAGGGTGTGGCTGCCGCCAAGGTGGAACGGAAGTATCCGGAGATTTTGTCCTCTAAGGAGGTAGACCTGTTCTTAGAGCAGCCTCAATGTGTGGACGCCAAAGGGTTCCGGGACCATGCCATGCTGGAGCTGCTGTACGCCACAGGCATCCGGGTCAGCGAGCTGATTACGCTGAATCTGGACGACTTGAACCTGGCCGCCGGTTTTGTCCACTGTTCCAGCAAGGGCAAGGAGCGGATCATACCCTTGTACCGCACGGCGGTAAAGGCCCTCCAGGACTACGTGTGGAAGATTCGGCCCCAACTGGTGTCCGATGAGGTAGAGACCGCTCTTTTTGTTAATATGAACGGAGAGCGGATGAGCCGCCAGGGCTTTTGGAAAATTATCAAGTACTATCAGGAAAAAGCGGGCATTGAGAAGGAGATTACCCCCCATACCTTGCGGCACTCCTTCGCGGCCCATCTGCTGGAGAACGGGGCGGACCTCCGTGCCATACAGGAGATGCTGGGCCATGCGGATATTTCCTCCACCCAGATTTACACCCATGTTGTGAAGGGAAACTTGAAGGACGTCTATCAAAAAGCTCACCCCAGGGCGTGACAGGATACATAAAAGGCGCTGCCGAAATGGCAGCGCCCTTTTCAGGAAAGAGCTCCGCCGCCGCTTTCATAAGGCCTTTTCCATTCTGGGCAGACTTTGTTTTTTCTGTTGCGCTTCCCCATCAAATTTGCTATACTAACTGAGAATGTAAGCCGAAAGGGACGGAGTATGCGGATATTAGGCATCGATCCCGGCTTTGCGACCATCGGCTTTGGTCTGGTGGAGGCGGAGCGGGGACAGGCGCGAATGGTGACCTATGGGGCCATCACCACACCGGCGGGGTTACCCCTGAGCCGGAGGCTCTATCAGATCGGGACCGA
Organism: uncultured Oscillibacter sp.; assembly: GCA_951800675.1. Next base: position 5,282 of record CATOKC010000006.1, on the reverse strand, counting down.
TATGGAGGATCTGATCGGACAGCTGACCCCCGATGTTATCTCCATTGAGGAGCTGTTTTTCAATACCAACATCACAACCGGCATCGCCGTGGCGCATGGAAGAGGCGTTTTGCTCTACGCCGCTGAAAAATGCGGCGTACCTTTGTACGAGTATACCCCCTCTCAAGTGAAGCTGGCGGTGACGGGCTACGGCAAGGCGGAAAAGCGGCAGGTGATGGACATGACCCGGCGGCTTTTAAAGCTGGAAAAGATTCCCCGGCCCGACGATGCCGCCGACGCCTTGGCTCTGGCCCTGTGCCACGCCAGGAGCTTCACCTCCCGACTGCCCCGAGAGGGGAGCGCCCCCGAGACGGTTTGATTGGGAGAAAGGACGATACGATGTTTTACTATCTGGACGGCACAGTAGCGGAAGTTCTTCCCTATCTAGCGGTGATCGACTGCGGAGGTGTGGGCTACGCCTGCAAAACCACGAATAATACGCTGGCCGCTTTGAAGAAGGGACAGCGCAAAAAGCTCTACACCTATTTGAACGTGGCGGAAAACGTTTTTGAGCTCTACGGCTTTGCCACGCAAAGCGAGCTGAACAGCTTCAAACTGCTGATCGGCGTCTCCGGCGTGGGGCCCAAGGCCGCTTTGGCGATCCTGTCCTCGGGCACGCCAGAGACCTTGGCCATGGCCATTGTCACCGGAGATGAGAAGGCTTTGACCGCCGCGCCGGGGGTAGGGAAGAAGATTGCCCAGCGTATCATTTTGGAATTGAAGGACAAAATGGCCAAGGAGACTGCGGCTGGGCTGGATTTCTCCGGCGGAAAGGGTGCGCCGGTTCCGCCGGTGTTTGGGAATAAGGCCACAGAGGCCGCCCAGGCTTTGGCGGTGCTGGGCTACTCCAGTCAGGAGGTTTCCGTAGCGTTGAAGGGCCTGGATATGAACCAGCCGTTGGAGGAAATCGTCCGACAGGGATTGAAAAGGATGGCTAAGCTATAAAAAATCTTTATCTTTTATTTCAATAGCTGTAAAGCAAATTCACTTTATAGTATATCGGGCAGATTTTGGGGATATCTTTTGAAAATCTTCAACAGGCCAGATGAAAGTGAGAGTATATGATCCCCTTGCATCTTGAAACGCGCAGTGAGCAGGAGGTTATTTCCGTGGCAAAATATGAGCGCGGCTTTTCTGGAAGCTTTGATAAGGTTTTGGCTCACCTTCACAGCGGAATTCTCGGTGGAAGTATTACCGCCAGCTTTGAGGATGGCAGTGACTACACCGCGGGAGACGTCCGCTGCGCGGTTCGCGTCTACGAGCGCTACAGCGTGGCCGGGGGAAATCGTCTTAGTCTGACCTTGACGCTGCTGGGACAAGGGGAAAACCTGTTCCTTTCCGCCATCACCGCCGGAGGCTGTCAAGGGATGTTTCTCAAGATCAACGCCTTTGGAGAAGAGGCGTTTTTAGACAAGGTGCGGGAATTGGCTTGTCAGCTGTAGCTGTTTGAGGCAAAAAGGAGAAGGGGGAAGGCGTCATGCTTTTATCCAGGCTGATTACCCTTGGGTTTTTAGGGAGCATCTTTGCCATGTTCCGGTTTGCCAGATACTGCCGCTTATTGAACCGCTGGGACCTGGCTCCGGAAGTGGCGAAGCGGTATCAAGCAAGAGCACAGCGGTGGCTGGCGGCCATTGGCGCTATGCTGGGGCTGGTGGCGCTGTCCGTCATCGCAGGCGCGATCATACGATAAAATTTCCCGGGAAAAGGATGTGAGCGTTTGAGCATTGACTTCGGAAGCGACATTTACGAGGAGCCCATAGTGGCAAAAACCTTCCTCCAGGAGGACGCCCAAGAGGGTTCTCTGCGACCGAAAAGCCTCCGGGAATATATCGGTCAGGAGAAGGCCAAGGAAAACCTCTCTATCTTTATTGAGGCCGCCCGGAAGAGGGAGGAGTCCTTGGACCACGTTCTGCTCCACGGTCCTCCGGGATTGGGTAAAACTACCCTAGCGGGCATCATCGCCCAGGAGATGGGGGTCAATATCCGCATCACCTCCGGCCCTGCCATCGAAAAGCCAGGAGACCTGGCGGCGCTATTGACTAATCTCAGCGAGGGGGACATCCTTTTCGTGGACGAAATTCACCGGCTGAACCGCTCGGTGGAGGAGATTTTGTATCCAGCTATGGAGGACTACGTACTGGATATCATCGTGGGGAAGGGGCCTTCCGCCAACTCCATCCGGCTGGACCTGCCCAAGTTCACCCTCATTGGGGCCACTACCCGGGCGGGCCAGCTTTCCGCGCCCCTGCGGGACCGCTTCGGTGTGACGCTGCGTCTGGAACTCTACACGCCGGAGGAGCTTGCGAAAATCGTCACCCGGTCCGCCGGAATTCTGAACGTGGACATTGTGCCGGAGGGAGCCTATGAAATTGCCCGGCGCTCCCGGGGCACGCCCCGAATCGCCAACCGGATGCTTCGCCGGGTGCGGGATTTCGCCCAGGTCCGGGCGGATGGGGTTATCACAAAAGACGTGGCGGACAAGGCCCTTTGTGCCCTGGAAATTGACTATCTGGGCTTGGACCCGGTGGACCGGCGGATGATGGAGGCCATCATCGACAACTATGGAGGCGGTCCTGTGGGTCTGGAAACCCTGGCGGCCACCATCGGGGAGGAATCCGTCACGTTGGAGGATGTTTACGAGCCCTATCTGATGCAGCTGGGCTTTTTGACCCGGACCCCCCGGGGGCGCTGCGTGACGCAGAAGGCCTATCAGCACCTGCATAAGCCCATTCCCGGCGGCGCGGCCCCGGAGGACGTGATGGAGCAGCTGCGGCTGTGAGCGGCGTATATCTGGCCTCCGTCCGCCTCCGCCGGGAGCTGCCCGGGGAAAGCTGGCTCCGGCTTCTGGGGCCGGTAAATTACTTAATAGAGGGCGGCGTCCTGGACTTCGACCGGCCCGTCACCTTCCTGGTGGGAGAGAACGGGACGGGGAAATCCACCCTGCTGGAGGGAATCGCCGTGGCCTGCGGCTTCAACCCGGAGGGCGGCACCCGGAATTTCCATTTCTCCACCCGGGCCACCCACTCCGTGCTGGGAGAGTATCTGACCCCGGCCCGGAAACAGTATCCCAGAGACGGCTTCTTCCTCCGGGCGGAGAGTTTTTACAACGTGGCGACCAACATTGACGAAATGGACGAGGAGCCCTCCTTTTCCCCGAGGCTGATTGACAGCTACGGCGGCGTGTCTCTCCACAAGCAATCCCATGGCGAGAGCTTTCTGGCCCTGGTCCAAAACCGTTTCGGCGGGGAAGGGCTGTACCTGCTGGACGAGCCGGAGGCGGCCCTGTCGCCCTCCCGCCTCCTGACGCTGATGGGGGAGATGGACCAGCTGGTGAAGGCGGATTCCCAGTTCATCGTGGCGACCCATTCGCCGATTTTGATGGCGTTTCCCGGGGCCAGAATTTACGAGCTGAGCGAAGAGGGCATCCGTGCGGTGGAGTACCGGGAGACGGAGCATTACCAATTGACAAAGCGTTTCCTGGACGATCCGGAGCGGATGCTGCGGTATCTTCTGGAGGAGGAAATATGACGGAGTTTTTGTTCTGGCTGTTCATGCTGGCAACCGCTCTGCTGATTCCCGGGAGCATGCTTCTCCTGGGACGGAGCTTCGCGAAAAAACCGCCGGGGGAGATCAACGGCGGCTATGGCTACCGCACGGCCCGCTCCATGCGGAACCGGCAAACCTGGGAGTTTGCCCATGCCTACAGCGGGCGCTTCTGGGTCCGGGCAGGGCGGCCCACGCTGGCGGTTTCCCTGGTGTGGATGGCGCTGCTGTTTGGGCGGGACATTGGCACGGTGGGGAAGCTTGGCACAATTTTATCTGGAATACAACTGATCCCGTTCCTGACGGTGATCCCCGCCACAGAGCGGGCGCTGAGGCGGGAATTTGACAATTTTGGAAGAAAGAGGTAACGAATCTATGGGCAAGCTATTTGGCACCGACGGCATCCGGGGCATCGTGGGGGAGAACCTGACGGCGGACCTGGCCTTCCGGGTGGGGCAGGCCGTGGGCACGGTTTTGATGGAGGAAAAGGGGGGACAGCGCCCCACGGTGGTCCTGGGCAAGGACACCCGCATCTCCTCCGATTTGCTGGAGGCGGCGCTGATTGCGGGGCTGTGCTCCGTGGGCAGCGACGTAAAACCCGTGGGAGATATCCCTACGCCCGCCGTGGCCTACCTCACCCGGCAGGAAAAGGCGGACGCGGGAATCGTGGTTTCCGCCTCCCACAACCCCTATGAGCACAACGGAATCAAGGTTTTCAACAGCCAGGGCTACAAGCTCTCCGACGCGCTGGAGGAGCGGGTGGAGGAAAAAATCCTTTCTAAAGAACCCATGGATCTCAAGACCAGGGGGGAACTGGGTCGCCGCCATCACGGCATGAAGCAGCTCAAGCGGGATTACATCGACTTCGTGGCCTCCACCATTGACTCGGATTTGGCGGGGCTGCGCATCCTGGTGGACTGCGCCAACGGCGCCGCCAGTGCCACGGCCCCGGAGCTGTTCGGACGGTTCAAGGCCCACACCGTCTTCCTCCACCGGACCCCCGACGGCGTGAACATCAACGACCGCTGCGGCTCCACCCACCTGGAGGATCTGGCCAACCAGGTGGTGCGGGGAGGCTACGACGTCGGCGTGGCCTTCGACGGCGACGCGGACCGCTGCCTGCTGGTGGATGAAACCGGCGGCGTCATCGACGGAGATAAGGTTATGGCCGTCTGCGCCCTGGACATGAAGCGCCGGGGCGTCCTCCGGGGAAACGCCATCGTGGCTACGGTGATGAGCAACCTGGGCCTCCATGAGTTCTGCCGCAATCACGGAATCGACCTGGCCTGTACCGCCGTGGGAGACCGGAATGTGCTGGAGGAAATGCTCCGCCGGGACTTCCGCATCGGCGGCGAGCAGTCCGGACATACCATCTTCACCGCTCTGGAGACCACCGGCGATGGACAGGTAACCGCCCTCCAGTTTCTCCAGGTGCTGGCTCAGTCGGAAAAGAAGGCGTCGGGGCTGGCCTCCGTCTGCCCCGCTTATCCCCAGGTGCTTATCAACGTGGAGGTACCCCACAGCGGCGGCGTAAAAGAGAAGATCATGACCTCCAAAGAGCTGGCGGAGGCGGTGAAAAGCGAGGAAGCCGCTCTGAGCGGAGAGGGCCGGGTGCTGGTCCGCGCATCAGGAACAGAAGCCCTAATTCGAGTCATGGTGGAGGCCAAGACGACCGAAATTGCCAAAAATACGGCCGATTC